>JBNMOS010000238.1:0-3019 GCA_051275435.1 Ilumatobacter sp. | reverse complement strand
CGCCGATGTCGACCCTCGTCTGTTTCCATGCCCACCCCGACGACGAGGCCATCGCTACCGGCGGCGCAATGGCGCGGGCCGCCGCCGAAGGGCACCGGGTCGTGCTCGTCGTTGCAACAAACGGCGATCATGGCGAAGTGCCCGACGATCTCGCCGACGGTGAGACTCTCGTCGATCGGCGCCGCAAAGAGACCGAGGCATCGATTGAGGCACTTGGCGCACACCGCGTTGTCTTTCTCGGTTACAAAGATTCCGGGATGACCGGTTGGGATCAGAACAGCGACCCCGAGAGCTTTTTGCGCGCCGACCTCGATGAAGCCGCCGAACGGCTGGCCGTGGTGCTCCGCGAGGAACACGCCGATGTCGTCACGACGTACGACTGGCACGGCAACTACGGCCATCCGGACCACATCAAGGTGCACGAAGTTGGCAACGCCGCGGCCGATCTCGTCGCTGCAGAAGGCCGCAGCATCCGGCTCTTCGAGGCGACAATGAACCGCGACCGGGTCGTCACGATGATGCAGCAGGCATTCGAGTCAGGCATGACGCCGCCGCAGGGCGACGACGACGAGCCGTTCGACCCGGCCGGCCCGGCTGACGACGGCAACCCATTCGGAATGCCCGAAGCCGAGCTGACCCTCGAAGTCGATGTCACGGGCTACGTCGACCGTAAACGAGCAGCGATCGCATGTCATCGGAGCCAGATCAGCGACCAGTCGTTCTTCCTCGAAATGCCGCCGGAGGCCTTCAGCGCCATGTTCGGAATCGAGTCGTACATCGAGCGAGGGGTCGCACCGCCGATGCAGCGCGGCTGGCTCTTCGGCTGACCTCCACCAATTCGCCCCGCTGTACAGACAAGATGTGGCAATGAAACGAATCGGCCTCGTCTTGTTTGCATGCGTTGCATTCGCCGCGTGTGGTGGCGATGACGACAGCAATGCTGCGCAGACCACCACAACCAAGCTGACGTTGCTGCCCACGACGACAACCACGATCGTGCCGCCGACTACCCAGGCGCCTCGCGCACCTGTGCTCGTGCAAGACACGACGACCACCGTCTCGGCCACAACGACGACGTCGCCGGAAACCACCACGACGGCGCTGATCGTGCCGACGATTCCTCCTGAGACCTTGCCGGAATTCGATCCGATTGTCGAGGCCCTCCGGCTCAGCAACGACGGAATCGGCGCCGCCGTGTTTACCGGCGAGCCGGAAGGCGTCATTGCCTATCTCAGTTCGTTCATCGGGGCGCCGACCGGCGACACCGGCTGGGTCGACCCGTTCGAGATCAGCGCCTGCTCAGGGAGCGAGCTGCGCATTGTGTCGTGGGGCGGCCTGCAGCTCACGTTCGGTGATGTATCGAAGGTGCTGCAAGGGCGTCGCCATTTCTTTTCCTTCACGTACGGCCAGTACAGCTACGACGGCGTCGGCGTCACGCAGCTCGATGCAACGCCGGCGGGTCTGCTGACCGTCGAAGGTGTCGGGCTGGGCACCCCGATCATCGAAGTCGAATTCACGTATCCCGGCCTCACGATTAATCCAGCTGATGACTTCGTGCCGCCCAACTTCGTCGTCAATGACAACTTGCGAGGGTTCGTCGCCGGTCTCGCTGATGTTTCGCCGGTCGTGCAGCTCATCGGTGGCCCGAACTGCGCGAACCCGACCTGATGCAGGCCCTCCAAGACCTCCACGAGCAGCTCGGTTGGTTCCTGATCGTCAGTAATGCGCTGGTGGGCTGTTGGGCACTCGCTGCGCAATATGTGCCAAGGCTTCGCCGATCAGCGATGTGGTGGGCAATCGGGGTCGCTCAGATCTCGGCGTTCGCCGTAGCGATCGTCGGTGTGCTGCTCGTCAGCCGCTACGAGCTCGAACTCGATGACTTCCACGCGCTGTACGGATTCACAACAATCGTTGCGGTCGGCATTCTCTACAGCTATCGCACGAGCCCATTCATCAAAGACAAGCAATACCTGCTGTACGGCTTTGGTTCGCTCTTCATTATGGGCCTCGGTATCCGGGCGGTGTATCTACGCTGACATGCCGAGCGCGAACGGCAGCTTCGCAGGATCCCAGTTCAACTGTGTGATGCCCTGCTGGCAAGCGAAGCGGTCGGTCATGCCAGCCACGTAGGCAACCGATGCCTTGAGTGCTTCTTGGCTGCCAGCGTCGATGTGGCTCACTTCGACTTCGGCGCCGAGTACTGCCTGGGTGGTCTGGATCGGCAGCGAATGCGGCCGGTCGGCGTAGTGCTCGACCAGCGCCCGCAGCAGTGCTATCACCGAGTCGGCCTGGCGGGTACTCGCTGGGCGCAGGTAGATGTGCTCGTAGTTGAACTTGCGAAAGGCAGCAAGCGCCTCGGCGGTGGCGGGCATCATGCCGACGCGTCCCGATGTAACGGCAGCCGCAATCATCGCTCGGACGAAGGCGCCGAGCTGTGACGACCGGTCGCGTCCACATCGCTCGGCCACGATGTCGGGCAGCATGTCGGCGGTGACGATGCCTGTTGCAACGGCGTCTTCGAAGTCGTGACAGACATACGCGATTCGGTCGGCCCAGGAGACGACTTCGCCCTCTGGGGTTTGCGGCGCCGGGAGACTCCAGGAGTGGTTGCGGATGCCGTCGAGCGTCTCGGCGCAGAGGTTAAGCGGCTGCAGCGTGACGTCGGCACCCCACGGGGCATGGTCGAATCCGCCCACCAGATACGGCGACAGGGCATCTTCGCTGGCATGGCCACCAGGACCGTGCCCGCAGTCGTGTCCGATCGCCATCGCCTCGGCAAGGGGGACGTTAAGGCCGAGCGCGAGCGCGACCGATCGTGCGACCTGAGTCACTTCGAGCGCGTGGGTCATCCTGGTGCGCTGATGATCTTCTGGGAAGACGAACACCTGCGTCTTGCCGGCAAGTCGGCGAAACGAGGTGTCGTGAAGGATGCGGTCGCGGTCACGTTCGAAGCAGGTGCGATGCGGGTCGGGGGCTTCTTCGATCGCTCGGTTACCAGCGCCATGCGCCCGGGTTGCGT
>JBNMOS010000237.1:0-3052 GCA_051275435.1 Ilumatobacter sp. | reverse complement strand
GATCCCGACGAGCTTGCCAAACAAATGGAACGCCTACAGCGCGTGACGCATCGCCTCGTCTGGGTCAACCCGCTGAAGGTGACGCCGGGCTACGCCCCGTTGGCCCGGGGAATGGCTGCGGCCCTCCCCTATGTTGACAACTTCGTAGAAGGCCATTCGGTGGCCGCCATGCAAGAACTCGCCGATGTGATCAGCCTGCCATGAGCAAGAAACTGAGCAAAAAGATGAACGGGAGACCCGCATGAAAGACCTGCTCGAAGACATCGCCCGTTGGCGTTCCGCTGGCGAACGCGTCGCCGTCGCCCGCGTCGTCGATATCGAAGGATCAGGCCCGCGTGACCCCGGCGCAGCGATGGCTGTAACGGCTTCAGGCGAAGTCGCCGGCAGCGTCAGCGGTGGCTGCGTCGAAGGCGCAGTTGTCGGCCAGGCTCTGGCGATTCTCGACGGAACCGAAAAGGCCGGCATCACCACCTTCGGCTACTCAGACGACGACGCGTTCGCTGTCGGCCTCACATGCGGCGGCACGATCCACCTGTTCATCGAAGAGCTCAACTGGTGAGCATCTTCGATCAGTACGAATCACTGCTGCGTGCGGAGTCTCCCGTTGCGCTCGCCACGGTCATCGAAGGCCCCAACATCGGCGCCAAACTGCTCGTGCAGCCACAGGGCGACCCGGTCGGGTCGCTCGGCCATCCCGAACTCGATCGGGTGGTCGGGCGCGACGCCCTCGCCGAACTCGAGGCTGCCACTTCGGGTGTGCGGAGCTACGGTCCCGAAGGTCAAATCACGCCCGAAGACCTGGTTGATCAGCCAACGGTCCGGATCTTCATCGAGTCGCACGCCCTTCCGCCACAGATGTGGATTTTCGGTGCGGTCGATTTCACCGCAGCACTCGCCCGGGTCGCCAAAATCCTTGGCTACCGCGTCACGGTCTGCGACGCCCGCGAGGTCTTTGCGACCCGTCGGCGTTTCCCGATGGCCGACGAGGTCAAGGTCACCTGGCCTACCCCGGTGTTCGACGAGCACGGCGCCGAGCTTGGCCCACGAGATGCCGTATGCATTCTCACGCACGACCCCAAGTTCGACGTGCCAGCCGTCCAGGGCGCATTGGCGACCCGTGTCGGTTACATCGGCGTGATGGGCAGTCGCAAAACGCACGCGAAGCGGATGGAACGGCTCGCCGAGGTCGGCGTCGTCGATGCTTGCGACCTCGATCGCTTGATGTCACCGATCGGTCTCGACATCGGCGCGCGCACGCCGGAAGAGACCGCCGTCAGCATCTGTGCCGAGATCATCGCCCGGCGCACCAACCGCAACGTACCGAGCCTGCGCGACAGCTCGGGCGACATCCACAGCTGAACCGGCGCCCTGTTGATCGACGGATACGAGATGCCGGCCTCGGCGCGGCAGTTGGTGTAACTCCATCATCGATCGCGACGACGAGGTCAGCTCCCGGCGGCTGGGTCGGCGTTAGCTCGCTGCGCCCGTTGGCAGCGTAGATCGATCAGGCCGACGGGTCGCCGAAGGTGACGCGATTGACACTCCGCTGCGAGATCGTGTCGATCTCGACCGTGCGGCCGGTGTTCACCGAATGCACGACAGCATTGTCGACACCGAGGTACATCATCACGTGACCCGGGTAGTGGACGAGGTCGCCAGCCATGGCAGACGCACGATCGACTTTGGTTGCGTTCCTGATCTGTGAACCGCTGATCCGCTGAAGCTCGACGCCAGATTCCTGCCAGGCGTACGACGTGAGGCCAGAGCAGTCAAACCCTTTGTCTTCGATGCTGGTGTTGGTCCGGTATGGCACACCAATCTGTGTCATCGCAGCGAGCACGGCGCGCTGATGATCGAGTGTGCTGTTCTTCCACGAGTCGATCATGGCGAATTCGTCATATCCCAGCTCGCGAGCAGCCAACCGGGCGGTTGCGGTCCGGTGTGCGGCATAGACGAGGTAGTCAGCAAGATCCTCCGAGGCGGCGAACGTCTCGTACGCAGCGACCGCCAGGTCGGCTTCGGCTGTGATCTCGGGGGCGAGGGCGTTGACCGGCAGTTCGGCCTGTTGGGCCGAGGCCGTGCCGCCCAAGGCGATGGTTGCCATGGTGGCAACCGCTGCAGCCAGGCCGAGTTTGGCAGTGGCGCGCAAGCGAGTCGAGAAGGTGAGGTGAGTCATGTCTACAAGTCCCTGTCCGGGTGTGCCGATCGATGTGTCGATCAGTCGGTCCGTCGTGACGAATTAGTAACATATCGTCATCAAACCGTAATACTCAACCACCCTTGAGGGATTCTTGTTATCCAATCGTCATGAATGACAGGAATGATATTCGTGCGAGACTTTGGACATGTCGACGGAAAACCCGGACCTAGCAGGCTCAACGCGGCCGTCGACGGTCGCCGTTTTGCTCGCCGCCGGCGCTGGTTCGCGCTTCGTAGACGTGCGTCACAAACTTCTCGCCGAGCTCGATTCGAACGGTACGACGGTGATCGAGCGGTCGCTTTGCAACCTCATCGAGGCCCAGATCGGCCCGATCGTCATCATCACTGGGGCCCTGACCCGCAACGAGCTCGCGGCGAACCCGTCAGTTGCCAAGTACCTCGAAGACCCAAGCATCAGCACCCACCACAACCCAATGTGGGCTGACGGACAGAGCACGTCGGTCCGGGTCGCCATCGATGCAGCGAAGCAGATCGGCGCCGAGGCTGTGGTCATCGGCCTTGCCGATCAACCGTTCATCACGCCCGCCGCGTGGCGCGCTGTGGCAGCGGGGTTGGGGCCCGTCACCGTGGCCACGTACGATGGCCAACGCGGCAACCCGGTTCGGCTCCATGCAGATGTATGGGACCAACTGCCGCACGATGGTGACGTCGGGGCTCGCTCACTCATGCAGCGGCACCCCGAGCTAGTCACCGAAGTATCGTGCGATGGTTCGTCAGCAGACATCGACACCTTGGAGGACCTGCACCGATGGCAGAGCAACTGATCAATGAATTCACCGTCAATCGTCCAATCGACGAGGCGTGGCCGATCATCACCAATGTCGAGCGCATC
>JBNMOS010000236.1:0-3136 GCA_051275435.1 Ilumatobacter sp. | reverse complement strand
CCCGGCCCGAGGATCAAATTGTGATCGAGGGTGTTGTAGTCGTACTGGCCGCCCCACGACGTGACGATGCCGATCTGGTCGAACTGGGGTACGTACCTGGCAACCGTCGGCCAGATCAGTTCCTCGAACTCGTCGTGTCGAATCTCAAAATCGCTCGCATCGATCGCCACATCTGACGTCGGCACTGCACCACACATGAAGTGGTTCTGTTCACGTCGAAAGTGCACACCAGCCGGCGTAACGGTGAGCGGGACGACGTAGTCGATCGGCGTCCGGCAGTCGAACATGAAGCTGGTGCGAGCACGTGGCTCAATCGGCAGGTCAAGGCCGACCATCGCCGCCACCTCGCGGGCCCGACAGCCAGCGGCATTGATGGCAAATCCACAGCCCACCCGAGCTCCGGATTCGAGACGGACACCGGTCACCCGGCCACCGTCGAGGTCAATCCCGATCACCCGATCCTTGATGTAGGTCACGTGGTTGTGAAGTGCCCGCTGACGCATCCCCTGGAAGAATGCCCAGCCGTCAAAGCTGCCCTCGCGCAGCCCACCGACGCGGGCCCCGACGAACTGATCGACGTCCATATACGGATATCGATCGGCGATCTGCCCGGGCCGCAGCATCTCGACTTCGGCACCCATCGCCAACTGCTCGACCGACTCTTCTTCAAGTCGCCGGTAGGCCGCCTCGTCCTCGGCGATGAACATGTAGCCGGTGCCGCGGAAGTTGATCTCGGGCGACTGCCCGTTGACCTGCACACGTTCGTGGAAGTGGGCAATGAACTCGGCACCGAATCGGCTCAGCTGGATGTTGAGCGGATTGGTGTACTGCTCCCGGATGCTGTTCTGCGCCCGAGTGGTGTTCGCGTAGTCGTAGGTCCAGTCGGGCTCGACGACGAGGACCGACCCATCGAAGTCGGGGTTCTCCGAGAGGAAGTAGGCAGCGGCCGTGCCCGTCATTGCACCGCCGATGCAGACGACGTCGTAGCTCGACGCCAGCACGGTCATGTCACGTATCCCTGTCGCCGGTCGTTCTCGACTGCTTCGGGGCTACGTTCGGCCGGGTCTCCATGCCCGCCACCCCCTGGTAGCTCGAGAATGAGCCGCTGTCCTTCCGGCACCACCTGGCGGCCCTTACCTGCGAACGGCGTGCCGTCTTCGAGGTACACCTTTCCTGGTGCACCGTCGCCGCCGCCGCAACGGCCACGAGCCGGGTAGTCGATGCGGTCGAACATCGCGGAGAAGTCGAACTGGTAACCCTCGGTCGGGCCAAGTTCGATGATCTGCCCGAGGCCGCCTCGCTGCTTGCCTGCGCCGCCACTGTCGGGTCGAATCTCCTTGCGCCAGATGACGATCGGGCCGATCTGTTCGGTGGCTTCGACGGACATGGTCCGGACACCTGACGGGAATGCCGTTGCGGTCAGACCGTCAAGACGCGGGCGAGCACCGGTACCGCCGCTGTTGAACATCAGCATCTCGACGGGCGGTCGCGGATCGGCGAGGTCAGCAGAACGCGCGCTCGCCTGGAAGTTCCACAACGCTCCCGCTCCTTCGGCGGGCACTCGCTCGGGAAGCGCGTTCGCAATCGCACCGAGACACAGGTCGGTGACGAAGTGGCCGAGCACGTGGCGGACTGCCACTGGGTCTGGGTGCTGCGCATTGAGGATCACACCGTCGGGCGCGCTCACCTTGAACACGTCGAGCGATGCGAAGTTGTTCGGCAGCTCTGGAGCAAGCGCAACGAGCATGCCGTACGTGAAGTACGCGTGGGCGTAGCCGAGCGGCACGTTGATGCCGAGCCCACAGACTGGCGACGTGCCACTGAAATCGGCGTGCATGCCGTGGTCGGTCACCGTGATCGCAACGGCGAGCGTCACCGGCTCCCCGTAGCCGTCGACGACCATCTCATTGGTGTACACGCCAGGCTCGACGCCGCCGAGCGCACGTCGGGTGGCCGTTCCTGTGCGGTCAAACACAAACTCAGCGAGGTCAACAAGATCGTCCAAACCGAACTCGTCGAGCATGCCAAGCAGGCGCCGTCGGCCGGTCTCGTTCGACGCCGCAAGCCCGTGAATGTCGCCGACAACCTGATCAGATTCGCGAACGTTGACCTTGACAATGTTGACGAGATCGCGGTTGAGTTGCCAACGTTCGGCCCACTTCATGATGGGGATGTTGAGCCCCTCCTCGTAGACCTCCTTGGCGTCAGGGCCGTAGCCTCGACCGCCGATGTCGACGACGTGCGCCGTCGCCGCGAAGAACCCGATCAGTGTCTCGGTGGTCGTGCCGTCGGGCTGTGCGACGTCTCTGAACACCGGCGTACATACCGTGATGTCGTGGAGGTGGCCGGTGCCCTTCCACGGGTCGTTCGTGATGTAGATGTCGCCCGGGTAGATCCGATCGGGGCCGATGTCGTTGATGAAGTGCGGCACGGCATCAGCCATCGTGTTCACGTGGCCCGGCGTGCCGGTGACGGCCTGGGCGATCATCCGCCCGCGCCGGTCGAACACGCCAGCTGACAGGTCGCCGGCCTCACGCACCGAAGTGCTGAATGCGGTACGGACCAGCGCCAATGCCTGCTCTTCGACGACCGAGATCAGCCGATTCCACATCACCTGGTAGTGCAGGGTGTCAGCGGCGTTCATGGTGATGCTCATTGCGCGCTCCGATCGCGGGTGATCAACAATGTGCCGTCAGCCTGCACCGTGCAGATGTGGTGGGATGCAAGCACGGTGGTGGTCTGCGCCTCGGCAATGATCGCCGGCCCGTGCAAACGGGTTCCGGGCGACAACTCGTTCCGGTCGATTACCGCAGTTTCCACCCGCTCACCGGAAGCGGCGTCGTAGGCATCACGAGAGGTAGCCGGCGTCGCAACAGATGACGATGCGATCGACAGTTCGACCCGCTCCCCAGCGGGCACGACCGACGACACACGCACCGACCAGCTGACGGTCTCGATCGCGAGATCGTCGATGGCCCGGCCGAAGAACTCTTCGTAGGCCTTGGTGAACTTCGCCGACAACAGTTCAGCGGCGAACTCGTCGAAGGCGGAGTCGTCGTCGAGCGCCACGGGGATCTCCCAGCCCTGACCGGCGTAGCGCATCGAGACCTGCCGCTCGACGGTGAGGATGGCCTCA
>JBNMOS010000235.1:0-3141 GCA_051275435.1 Ilumatobacter sp. | reverse complement strand
CCGAACCTCCAGTCACCGAACCTCCAGTCGCCGAACCTGCGGCCACCGAACCTGCGGCCACCGAGCCCGCAGCTGCCGACACGGCCCCCGCTGACGATGTCGTGGTCGCACCTGCCGCGCTGCAGTTCAGCGCACCGCTGGTCGGTGGCGGCGAAATTGATGCTGCCGCGTTGGCCGGCAAGCCGACCCTGTTCTGGTTCTGGGCGCCCACTTGAAGCAGCTGCAATCGTGAAGCTCCCTCGGTCGAGGCAGCAGCAAAGAAATTCGCCGGTGAAGTCAACTTCGTCGGTGTCGCATGGACCGGCGATGACGACGACTTCCAGGGATTTATCGACAAGCACAGCCTGACGTTCCCGCAGATCAGCGACAACGCGGGCATCGTGTTCGACCGCTTCAACGTCGCCTACCAACCGGCGATGTCGATCGTCAAAGCCGACGGCTCGATCGAGTCGATTGCCGGCGCAATTAGCGGCGACCTGCTCGATCAAATCATCTCCGAAGCCTGACCGTTTTCTTCCTCAAAGCCTTGCCCTCGGAAGGCCTGATCCTCGGAAGTGCGGCGAGGCCCCGGCTCACCCGTAGACGCAATCCAAGAACGTGTCGAAGAACTCGTTGCTGTCAGCTCGGCTGAAGTCCCAGGGGTTCCGACCCTCGGCGCACTCCGGGCGCAGGTACTCGCTCGGCACATCGAACTCGGTCAGCGTGCCAGCAGCAATGAGTTCGCCAAAGCACACCGACGCTGTCTGCATGATCGACGTGAACTCGGCGTCGGAGAGGTCTGAAAGCGTCGCTGTGCCAAGTGAGAACTCGGACAGACCACACTCCGGGTACTCGAGTTCTGGAGCAAGGAAGTACTCCGGCAGCGCGCCGCTTGCGATGTTCTCACGGATGCACGCAACGACCGTTGCCGCATCGCCGAGGGAGTAGCACTCGGTGACGATCCGTTGTTGGGAATTGAACTCGTCGAGCTCTTGCTCGACCGCCGGATCGGGTTCCAACGAATCGTCGTTCGAATCGAACTCGCCAAACCCGCCGTCATCGTCAAGCGTGAAGTCGTCGAATCCGCTGTCACCATCAGGCGTGATGTCGTCGAGGAAGAGTGGGAGCCCACCGGCAAGGTCTTCGAACACCTCATCGAACACTGTCTGGGTCGCGTCGATCAGCTGGTCCAGTTTCTCGCGATCTAACGCCCGCATGATCGCGAGCACCTGATCGATCCCTGCGGCGATCGGACTCACGTACCACGTGCCATCGATTTCCTGGACGGTGATGCCGGGTGCGTTGTAGTCGGCAAACACCGACGCGAACTCAGCCGACAATTCGGTGACCGATTCCGACGACTCACCGAGCAGTTCGTCGAGCGACGGCTGCCCCTGAGTCAGCTCGCAGGAGTCGAACTGCTCTCCACCGGCTTCAACCACCGCGCACCGACCACTGATTGCAAGAGAGAACGGCTCGCCCTCGGCGTCTCCGTCGATCCGGAGCGCGGTGACCGTGACGAACCGTTCTGAGCCGCTGCCCTCGACCTCGAACTCGGTCTGGGTCACCTGCCATGTGAACGGGATGTCGTCGAGAAGCGGGTCGATGTCGTCGAGGAAGAGTGGGGCGTAGCGCTGCAGCGCTCTGGCCTCGTTGGGGTTGATGCTGGCGATGATTTTGCCGACATCAAACTGTTCGACTCCGTCGAGTAACGCTGCCACCGCCCCCTCAGGCGTGTCGCCACCCCGTGGCGCCAATCCTGTTTCGGGAATCGGCTCGCCGGTCGAGCCGCGCACGGCTTCGGCAGCGGTGTGGAACAGGCTGAGATACCAGCGGCCGGCTTCTTCGACGACCGTCATCGGCAACTCGAAGTCGGTGGTCGTGGCCGCCTCGTCAAACTCGCTGGGGTCGAACTGGTCGCCGGCGATGTCGGTGATCAGATCGCCGATCGGCAGTTGGTCGCCGTCGAGCGACGCAGTGATCTGCGCAGTCATCATGATGTTCGAGATGTCAGCGACATTGGTCGGCGTGACCTCGGTCAGCTGATTGGTCATTTCGATGTCGAGACCGGACAGGTCGGCAAGCGAGGCATCCGAGCTGACCACCTCGAGGCGTGTCAATTCACTCACCATGTCGATCATCGGTTGGCGGAACGTGTCGCGCTCCCCCGGTAGGAGTAGGTCGACCATGCCGAGCATGTCCTCCTGCTCAAGCGCGGCCATCATCGATGCACCGACAGCCTCGGGCGACTCTGCGCCTCCGGTGTTGCCTCCGCGCAGTTGGGCCACGGCAAAGACACCTGCTGCTCCGAGCGCGACCACGCCGACGGCGAGCCCGGCGACAGCAAGGCGGCTCTTGCGCCCCTGCGGCTCCGGTTCGTCGAACGTCACCTCGCCGCCCGGTGCGAGCGGAGGTGTCGGCGGCAGCCCTGCGTCGGACGACGACGGCGGTCCAGCAACGGTAGCAACAAGCGGCAACATCGGCGGGGCGACCGGGGGCGGCGTCACGCCTCCAGGTGGGGCCCAGTTGGTCGTTTGGCCATTCGCACCATCGGCGTCGCTCATCTCGCCGAAACTAACCCCAATGAGCGCGACGTGTCGTGGAAATGTCCCAGGCAATGAACGGCATGTAGCGAACGGCACGCCATGAACGGCACACAACGAAAGCGGAGCACGGTGACGCAGCCCGCGTGGGCTCCCGTAAACTTCGTGACATGCGCGTTGCCATCACCGGTTCTTCAGGTCTCGTCGGTTCGGCCCTGATCAGTCACCTAGATTCACTCGGCCACACTTCGGTCCCTGTGGTCAGGCGAGCGGCCAAGCCGGGCGAAATCACCTGGTCCCCGAGCGACGGCACACTCGATCCTGGCGACCTCGAAGGGATCGATGCAGTCGTCCACCTTGCTGGCGCCGGCATCGGCGACAAGCGCTGGACCGATAGCTATAAAAAGGTGCTCATCGACAGCCGCCTCGACGGTACGTCACTACTCGCATCTGCCATCGCCGCGTGTTCCGATGGCCCAAAGATCTTTCTGTCCGGCTCGGCTATCGGGTACTACGGCGCTCGTGGCGACGAATCGCTCGATGAGTCATCCACAGCCGGCTCCGGTTTCCTCGCACAGCTCTGCATCGACTGGGAAGCAGCTGCCGCTCCTGCAGCAGT
>JBNMOS010000234.1:0-3197 GCA_051275435.1 Ilumatobacter sp. | reverse complement strand
GTCGGGTCGAGTCGGAGTATCGGGTACGTACCGATCGGGCCGTCGTGGCCAATGATCGTCTCACCGTGCCACAGGCGCCGCATGACCCCGGCAAAGTCCTCCATCTGCGCGGTCGTGATGCGGTCGATTCCGTAGGCATCAAACAGTGGAGCGATGCCGCGGCCGATGCCGAGCGAGAAGCGGCCACCGGTCAACCTGTGCATTGTCGTGGCATGCGCAGCCGTGACCATCGGGTGGCGAGTGTTGTGGTTGGTGGCGCCGGTGATGATCTTGATATTGCTTGACACCGCGCCGACTGCGCCGGACAGCGTGAATGCCTCTTTAATGTTGAACCGTTCGGAGATGAACACGGCACCGAGGCCAAGTTCTTCGGCGTGGTGCACCTCGTCGATCAGATCGCGCGGCGATTCCGGGGCTCCGGCCAACGTGTAAAATCCCAACTCCGGATGGCGAACCGACGTGTCATGGCTCATCCCAGCGACCGTAGCGGTGCGCCGACTCGCTCGGCGGGGCGAGCGGTTCGTACCGTTCACCCATGATCCGACTCCGCCAGGTTGCCCTCGTCGCTCACGATCTCGACGCCGTTGTCGGTGAACTCTGCGACACGCTCGGCCTCACCGTCTGCTTCAACGATCCTGGAGTCGGTGAGTTCGGCCTCCATAACGCGTTGATGGTGATCGGTGATCAGTTCCTCGAAGTCGTGTCGCCAACCAAGCCCGACACCGCTGGTGGCCGCCTGCTCGACAAGCGCAACGGCGACGGCGGCTACATGGCAATTTATGAAGTCGATGACCTGGATGATCGGCTTGAGCACCTCGCGGCGCACGACACTCGAATCATTTGGGCCGGCGACTTTCCAACGATTCGCGGTCGCCATCTACATCCCCGTGATGTCGGTGGCGTCATTGCTTCGCTCGATCAACCGGTGCCGCAGGGCAGCTGGACCTGGGCGGGCCCCACGTGGCAGCCGAACCAGGATGACTCCGTCGTGGCATCGATTGCTGGCGTCACGGTCGGAGCTACTCACCCGGACGCAATGTCGGCACGTTGGCAGGAGCTCGGCCTGCGGACGGCCGTGCGATTCGTCTCAGCGGGGGAGCGCGGCGAAGGGCTGGACGGTGTCGACCTGGTTGCCAGTGATCGTGACCGAGTCGGCGAATCGCACGACATCGGCGGCGTCACCTTCATGCTCGTGTAACCGAGGGCCTCCGCTTGGTCGATACGGGACGAACCCAACCGAGCGGCGGGGTGGCGACGTGTACTTCTTGAATGTCCGTCCAGATCACTCCTTCGCTGCTGCCGAAATCGGCACCTTGTGCTTCGTTGCTGCGCGATCTTGCGATGCCCGCAGTGCAGTTCCTGACCGGTCCCGACGCGGTCGACGTTTTGCGGGCACCCATCGAAGCAGCTGGAGGGGATCTCGTCTCAGCGACACCTCGCAACGTCCAGTACCGGCCTGGATCGGATCTGATCGTGAAGTACGCAGCTGAGGTCGCGTGGCCTGGACGATCGGTCAAGCGCGAGACAATCATGGCGGCAGCCAAACTCGAGGGGGTCCACGAGGGAGCAATCCCGGTAGCGGCGCTGGTGCACGGGCGGCGTGTCGAAGTCGGCGTTTGGCGCTGGCCGTTTGACCCGGTTCTGGTGGGTCTCCGAGCGGCTGTCACGCCGCGCAGCGCAGCTGAGCTGTGCCAGATCGACGACGTCAGTTCGGTCTTGATCAAGGTGCTCGCATTCCGACCGACCGAGCGCGCTGTTGTCCGGGTTTCTACGCCGACCGAAGTGGTGTACCTCAAGGTCGTCGCGCCATCAGCACTCCCTGGGCTGGTGCGTCGTCATCGCGCGGCGACGGCAGCAGGCGTGCCCGTGCCGGTCGTGCGGCATTCGGCGGAGGACCTGGGCGTCGTCGCCTTCGAGGAGCTGACTGGGCCGCTGCTCAAAGACGAGATCAAAGCCGGGCGGCCAGGATGGCCTCACGCGGATGAGTTCGATCGGCTCGCCGACCAATTCGCCCGTATTGACACTGACCTCCAGGTTGTTCCATCGCGTGTTGCCGATGGCGTCTTGCATGCAGAGATGTTGCGCACCGTTGCGAACCTCGATGGCGGCCCTCTCAGTCGACTCGCCGATGCCTTTTCCAGTTTCGGCAGCGACGTCGAGTTGCAGACGATCCACGGTGACCTCCACGAGGGCCAGATCATTGTCGATGGTGGACGAGTTGTCGGCATCCTCGACCTCGACGACCTCGGCGTTGGTTCACCGCTCGAAGAACGAGCGAACCTGCTCGGATTCCTGCGTTACCGCGCTATTACGTTGCCGGCACATCGCTCCCGCATCACTGCCTACGCCGACCGACTCCGGCGGAACGGGATGGCCACATACGGCGAACAAGAACTCGATATCGCCACAGCAGCAGTTCTCGTCGGGCTCGCCACCGGCCCGTTCCGGATTCAGCAAACCGGTTGGCGCAACACCGTCTCGACGTTAATTGCGCACGCCGAATCTCATCTCCCAGTTCAACGAACCCACATCGCGCGCAACGCGAAGTGCCCCGATCATTTACCCACACCATCACCACTCCTGGAGGAATCATGAAGCCCACCCGACCAACCTGGAAGATCGTCCTTGCAACCGGCGCAGCGATTGGCGCCGGATTCGGCGGGATCGCCGCAGCATCGAACCCCGGCGTCTCAATCTCTGACGAGACCGAACAGATCCAAGTCGTCGACGAGTCGGTTGTTGATGACGTCACCGAGCCAGCTGTTGACGATGTTGACGATGTTGACGATGTTGACGATGTTGACGATGTTGACGATGTTGACGAGGTCGATGATTCAAGTGGTGACGAGACGGCATCTCCAGCAAGCCCTGCTCCTGTAGTGAGTGCGACGCCAGTCGCGGCAGCTACCGATTCGCAGTCGCCGTCGGTTGACGAGCCGGCTGGCTTCGACTCGTCAGCAGACGACACCGAAGACCCGGCCTCGCCCACCAGCCCGGCCTCGCCTGTGAGTGCGGCCTCGCCGGCCAGCGCAGCATCTGTGGCGAGTGCGGCCTCGCCGGCCAGCGCAGTATCTGTGGCGAGTGCGGCCTCGCCGGCCAGCGCAGTATCTGTGGCGAGTGCGGCCTCGCCGGCCAGCGCAGTATCTGTGGCGAGTGCGGCCTCGCCGGCCAGCGCAGTATCTGTGGCGAGTGCGGCC
>JBNMOS010000233.1:0-3309 GCA_051275435.1 Ilumatobacter sp. | reverse complement strand
AGGTAGGAAGCCATCAACGGCTGGACGTAGGCGTTCGCGCAGACGGTGTTGAACCGTTCGAACTCACGCATCTGCGGCGACACCTCGCAGCTGATCGACACCGAGATATCGGGCAGTCGTTCGAGGAGCAGGTCGCGGAAGCGGCGCTCGTTCGTGCCATCGACGTAGCTGTGGAGGAACCCAACGGCAACGGACTCGTATCCGCCACTGGCGAGATGCTCGACCAGGGCGACTGCGCCGGCCTCGTCGAAGTCGAGGAGAACTTTGCCGCTGGCGGAGCGTCGTTCGGCGACGGTGTACCGATCCTTCCGCTCAATCAATGGCGTCGGCAGCACGATGTCGAGGTCGTACTGCTCAAACCGGCTCTCGGTCCGTGTCTCGATCACGTCACGGAAACCCTCGGTGGTAACGAGCGCCGTCTTGGCGCCGCGTCGCTCGATCAGCGCATTAGTGGCGAGGGTCGTGCCGTGAACGAACTGCGTGACGACACTCGACAGGTCGATCCCGTCTGCGGCGGCGAGTTGCTCGACGCCCTCAAGAATGGCTCGCTCCGGAGCATCGTGGGTCGTCAACACCTTGGTCGACGCGTAGTCACCACGGGCACGTTCGAGCACCACGTCCGTAAACGTGCCTCCGACATCAGCAGCGAACCGAACACTCGCCAAAGTGCTCATCGTTCTCGTGAACTTTCTGCGCACACTGTGCCGCACGAAATCACGAAATGCCCGAGGGCCGCCCGGAGGGGCGCGTTGGTGGGCATCAGAGGTCTTCGATCTTTGGGAAGTCAGCTGGCAGCTTGATGTCGACGGTCGCCGAACGCTGCTGGGCCAGCATTCCGCCGTCGACCTTGATGATGTCGCCGGTGATGTACGACGCATCGTCAGATGCCAAGAAGAGTGCTGCGCCCGTCATGTCAATCGGTTCACCAATTCGACCAAGCGGCACGTTCTCGCCACGCAGTTTCCGGTCGGCCAAGCTGAGGCCACTGGTGTCGATCGAACCCGGCATCAGGGCGTTGACCCGGATGCCGTAGGGGCCGAGGTCAAGCGCCATGGCTCGGGTGAGCGCTTCGATGCCACCCTTGGTCGCGTCGTAGGCGGTGAAGGCACGATGTGCACGGGTGGCACCACCCGAACTCATGTTGATGATCGACCCGCCGCCAGCCTTGGCCATCATCCGCGCTGCCACATGCGAACACAGGAAGTGCCCGGTGAGGTTGACGTCGATGATGCGGCGCCACCACGCCTCGTCAGCGTCGAAGAAATGCAGCATTGGCGAGACGAGGCCGGCGTTGTTGACCAACACGTCGATGTGGCCGTACTCGGATACCAGGGTCTCGAACATCGTGGCAACCTGCGCACTGTCCGACACATCGGCAATCGCGGCGACTGCCTGGCCGCCTGCGGCGATGATTGCCTCGACCACTTCTGCGGCCGCCTCAGCGTTGACGTCGTTGACCACCAGCTTGCACCCTTGGCCAGCGAAGCGCTCGGCGATTGAACGACCGATCCCACCAGCACCACCGGTGACGAGAACGACCTTGTTGTTCAATGATTCGTACATGTGAGTTTCCATTCGATTCAGGGAGTCGTTCAGAGTGCGAGGAGTTGATGCTTGAGCGCGTCGACGGCGGGCTCGTTGCGTCGGTAGTAGACCCACCCGGAACGGGCGGTCGGGACAACGAGGCCGGCCTCGACCAGCACCTTCATGTGGCGCGACGCTGCGGGTTGGGAGACTTCGAGCTTGTCGGTGATGAAGAGGTTGCAGGCACCGTGCTCGACGGGGTCACCGTGTACTTGGGCCGGGAAGTTGGCGGCGACATCTTGCAGCCACTGCATGATCTGTAGGCGCCGTGGGCTGGCAATCGCCTTCAGTGCCTTTTCGAGATCGAAGGTTTCTTCCACTTTCGCTTCCATAACGACATAGCAAAGTCGTTATGGAGCCGCATGTCAAGAGGGAGAGGCCAGAGCGTTAACTCTCGGCGTTGGTTTGGTCTGGCCGGAACCGAATCTCGCTCTTCTTCTCGGGGAACTTGCCGACCTTGTCCGCATAGAACTCTTGGAAGAACACGATGTCGACATCGGGGTCGCCGGTCGGTGTCATCGTTGGCCCGAAGCCGAGGGTCTTCGTCTTGTAGTCGACAAAGGCACAGACGATCGGCACATCGGCAGCCAGGGCGATCCGATAGAAGCCGGACTTCCAGTGGTCGGAGTATGACCGGGTGCCAGCTGCCGGAATTGCCAGTCCGATCTCGTCGGCGGCTGCAAACTCGACGGTGAGCGACTCGACCATCCCGTGACGGCCCTCGCGTCGCACCGGGATGCCGCCGAGGGAACGCATCAGCCAGTTCATCGGCCCACGGAACAATTGTTGCTTGCCCAAAAAGTTGACTGACTTGCCCTGGCTCCATGTCGCCATCAACAACACAGGAAGATCCCAGTTGGTGGTGTGCGGCGCGCAAAGCATCACGTACTTCTTTGCTTCTGGAGCGGGGCCGACCGGTGTCCACCGCATCAGCTTCAGGACCAGTAGTGCGAATCGCTGCTTCACGTTTGACCAATCTCGTCACCGGCGCGCTTGTTCGAGCCGACCCGCAGTATCGCACGAAGGAGATGCGAGCGACCCCAACATGGCGACTCCCTCTCGGGCGTTCGGGACCGGGTCGCTGCAGCTACCGCCACGCAACTACCGTTGAGCCATGGCAGCACGCGCCGACCGACAGGTCTCCCACCGCAGTTTCGTTAGCTACATCGACAAGTCACGCGAGTACTACTCCGCTTCCGGCTTCGAGCAGCCCTACCGGTGGGCGGCGTTCGACGAGGTGCCATTCAGCCCGCACACGAAGCCGCTTGCCGAGTCCAACGTTGCGGTGGTCACGACCACATTCCTGCACCATCACGACTCTGCACATGGCGCACCGGCCACCGACAAGCAGGTCTATTCACACCCGGTCACCGACGTACCCGACAGGATGTTCACCAACGACCTGTCGTGGGACAAGCAGGCAACACATACCGATGACACGGAGAGTTTTCTTCCGCTCAACGCTCTGCAGCAACTCGCCGACAACGGCACGATCGGTTCCCTGAACCACCGCTTCTTCGGCGTGCCGACCGAGTACAGCCAACGCCAGACCGGCCTCGACGCCGAGCAGATCGGCAAATGGTGCGCAGAAGACGGAGTCGACATTGCGCTGCTCGTTCCGCTTTGACCGGTGTGCCACCAGACCGTGAGTCTGGTTTCCCGTCATCTCGAAGCACAGGGCATCACCACCATCGTGGTCGGCAGCGCCCGTGACATCGTCGAGGA
>JBNMOS010000232.1:0-3331 GCA_051275435.1 Ilumatobacter sp. | reverse complement strand
CGGGCTGCCCGGGTTGCGCTAACCGGAAGTCTCGGTGAGGAGCGGGCTGCCCGGGTTGCGCTGGCCGGAAGTGTCGGTGAGTTTCGGGGATGGGCCCGAGTCACGTTCCGCCAATAAACGGTGAGGGCTGATGTAGTGATCGGGCGAAAGACGTGCAAAAAGACGGGCGTCAGGGACGGGCGCCAGCGACGCGGCGGCCGGCGACCCACACGTCGGTGATGTCGGCGGGGGTGGCGAGGCGAACGATCTTTTCGAAGGTACGGGCGTCGTCGTCGAGGCCGGGCCAGGCTTGCAGAGGAGAACCGGTGCGACGCGTCTCGACCGCAATGGCGTCGAAGGGCCGCCCGACTTGGAGGGCGCCAGTCGGGAGGCCGAGCAACTCGGCACCTCCCATGGTCGCCATCCAGAACGCTTCGACGATCGAGATCCGCGAGTTGGGGGTTCCGCGATCACCAGCAGCCTGCCGCGGGTCGACGCCGTCCTCGAGATAGCGCGACGCCGTGACGGCGTCCGCACACTGCGGGAGTAGTCCGGGTCGCGCTCCACCAGCGACGTCTGACCCCAACCCGACTCGCACGTCGGCGTCGAGGGCCCGGCGCGCTGGGAACACGGCGTTGCCGAAGTAGGCATTCGACAGTGGGCAGTGAGCGACGCCGGCACCTGCATTTCGGATGAGCTCGAAGTCGTCGTCGCCAAGATGGTCGCCGTGGGCGAGCACCGTGTGGTCCTTGATCAGTTCGAAACCGTCGAGCGCCGCGGTGTCTGATCGACCAAAACGCTCGAGCGCTGCACCATGTTCCCAATCGCTCTCGGAACAGTGCGTCTGGATGATCGTGTTGGTCTCGGCAGCGAGCGCACCGAGGCCAGCGAGCAGGTCATCGGTACACGCTGGCGTGAAGCGCGGGGTCACGATTGGGTGGACGAGCGGCGAGCCAATCGCACGGATTTCTTCGATCGACCGGCGCGATGCATCGATACCGGCAGCAGCATCGGCATCCCGATACCAGTCAGGCGTGCCTTCGGGGTGGTCCATGCCGACTCGTCCAACGAACGCGCGTTGGCCGAGTTCGGCGCAAGTGGCAGCGAGCATGGTCGTTGTTTCAACGGACACGGTGGCGTAGTAGGCAACAGCGGTGGTGCCATGCGCAAGCAGCGTCGACACCATGTGGGGCCACACCGCGGCTGCAACTGCCGGGTCGGTCAATCGCTGTTCGAGAGGGAAGGTGTGTTGGAACAGCCAGTCTTCGAGCGGCAAATCGAGCCCGGTGCCGAGCTGTTGCCACTGGGGCGCATGGAGGTGCGTGTCGATCAGGCCCGGCAGCAACACGATGTCAGGACCGAGTTCGTGGTCGACGTCGTCGCCAGGCGCGCGATCAGCCGCCGCATCGATGGAGGTGATCGTCCCACCATCGTCAACGGTGATGATCACGTCATCGAGGACAGTCAATCGGGCGCGCTCGGGGGTGTGCATCACCCGTGCCCTGACGGTGAATGAGCGACGCATTTGTGATCAGACCTGAGCGTCGGCGACGAGCGTCTTGCGCAGCTCGTACAACTTGGTCGTCAGGCTGACGTGGTAGCGGTGCGGGTTCACCAGACGGCGCACACCGATGTCCAACCGGTCGACGTCGACCCGGCACCGATCGGCGAGCTCGTCAATCGTCGGCGACGACGCACTATCGATGTCGTTGCCAAACACCGTGTCGTGCAGCAACTCGATGTGGGAGATATCGGAGCGGCGAATTACCTGGCTGATGCCGGCATGGGACGGGTGGTGGACAACGGTGACCTCGTCGGCAAGCGGCTCCTCGTCGGCGAGCCCGATCAGATCGACAACAGCCGCGCCGCGCTGGTCGTACAGGCGCCAGACCGCCTTACGGCCAGGGAGTGGGACCTTGCCAGGGTCTTCGGAAATCTTGATCGCCGGCGTCCAGTCGCCGTCGCGATTCTCGATGCCGACGAGCTTGTAGACGCCGTTGAGCGCGCCGGATCCGTGTGACGTGATCAGCCGGGTGCCGACCCCGTAAACGAGCCGCTTGCTGATGCTGACGGCATCGATGCCGAGTAACTCGGCGTCGTCGGCGATCTGCGTGAGAATCTGCCAGATATTCAACTCGTCGAGGTCGCTCGACAGGACGATCGACACGTCGGGGTAGCCGGCTGCGTCGAGGAGCTGCGCTGTTTGCACCGCGAGGTAAGCGAGGTCACCGGAGTCGAGGCGGACGCCAACGGGCTCGTGGCCGGCGGAGCGCAGTTCGTCGAAGACGGTGATCGCATTCGGCACACCGGAGTCGAGCGTGTTGACCGTGTCGACGAGCAAGATGCACTCATCGGGGGCGGTGGCAGCCATTGCGCGGAACGCGCCGATCTCTCCGTCGCCGAGGGCCATGTATGCCTGCACCAGTGCGTGGGCGTGCGTGCCGATCGGCTGCTTGCCCAGTGCGATTGCTGCTTCGACGTTGGAGGTCGAAACGCAGCCGCCGATTAGTGCAGCGCGGATGCCTTCATTGACGCCCGTTGATGGCCCGCGCCGCATCCCGAACTCAAGGACGCTGCCGCCACGCGCGCTGTGCACGACACGCGCCGCTTTCGTGGCAATAAGCGTCGGATAGTTGAAGTGGTTGAGGAGCGACGTTTCGAGTAACTGACACACGGCAAGCGGCCCGGTCACGGTCGCGATCGGGACGTGTGGGTGGACGACGCGACCCTCTGCGATCGACCGGACCTCAATGTCATCGAAGCGGCCGGGTGCGGCCAGCCAGTCGAGGAACTCGGCGCCGAAGACTGGCGTGCCAGTCGGTGCGTTCATTGCGGCAAGTGCGTCGATGTGGGCCCCAGTGATCTCGAGATCACTGATCCAGGAGAGGAACGGGTTGAGGCCGGCAAAGACGCCGAAGCCGGCCTGGTGGGTGCCGTAGTCTGGGGTCGACCGGAAGAAATAGTCGAACTGGGCGCGCTGCTCGGAGATGCCCTGGGTGACGTAGACCTGTGCCATTGTCAGCTCGTACATGTCGGTGAACAGCGGCCCACGTGTTGCGGTCCATCGATCGAGGATGGTCGTGGCGAGCGGTACGTGGACTGCGTCATTGCTCATGCTGATCGACCGATGACTGTGATGGATGCATCGGCGAACTCGCCGAGCACCCGAGCGGTGGTTGCGCTGTCGGCGTAGACCGGCCGGGTCGCACCCCACAGCACGGTCGTGTCGAAACCCGCCTTCGTGGCGCTCAGCGCAGTCGCCGAGACGCAGACGTCGGTGGCGATACCGCACACGACAACACGCTCGATACCGCGTTCACGCAGCAAGCCAGCGAGGCCGGTCGGGATGTCG
>JBNMOS010000231.1:0-3444 GCA_051275435.1 Ilumatobacter sp. | reverse complement strand
CACACGTGCACGGGAATACCGGCTCGCCGTGCGTTGCGCACGAAACGACGTGAGACCACGGTGATGCGGCCATGGCCCGGCGGAACCTGAGCGGCTCGCTGAGCGGAGCCGAACAGTCGGCCGAACACGAGCAGGCAAATCGTCTCGACTGGGCTGAGGCACGTGAGTGACCCAGGGCCCAGCCGGCGGCGAATCGTCCGAAGTCGTTTGAAGCTGAATGCGCCGACGCAGACCCGGTCGAGGGCGTCCTGGGCATTGATCAGCTCGACGAGCGGTTCGAGTGCAGCGTCGGCCTTACAGTCGATGTTGAACCGGTGTTCTGGAAACCGTTCGAACAGGTCAAGCATGCGCGGGATTGGTTCGGTGGCGTCGACACGCAAGTCGGCGATTTGGGCCCAGGTGAGGTCGGCGATGTTGGCGTCGAGGCCGCACGTCCGCAGCAGGTTCTCGTCATGGAACGCCACGAGGACGCCGTCGGCGCTGCGATGTACGTCAGTTTCGAGGTAGCGAAACCCGATGGCAGCGGCATGTTCGAATGCGGCCATCGTGTTCTCCGGAGCGGCCCGATTTCCTCCGCGGTGAGCGAACGGAATCGGACCGGGCCAATCGAGATAGGGGTGTTCCGGCATCGGACCATTCATCGAGACCACCGCGGCCGATCAGATCGACCGGCCTGCTGCGGCCCAGTACTCGTCTTTCAGGAGGCGCTTGTACAGCTTGCCGGTCGGGTGGCGGGGGAGTTCGTCGCGGAAGTCGATCGACCGCGGGCACTTGACATCGGCAATCTGGCTCTTGCAGAACTTGATCAACTCGCCAGCAAGTTGTGCTCGCTCTTCGTCGGTCGTCGGCATGACCCGCGGCTGCACGACGGCCTTGACCTCTTCACCGAAGTCCTCGTTGGGTACGCCGAATACGGCAACGTCGATCACCTTGTCGTGGGTGACCAACACGTTCTCGGCCTCCTGCGGATAAATGTTCACGCCACCTGAGATGATCATGTACGCCTTGCGGTCGGTGAGGTACAAGAAGTTGTCCGCGTCGAGGTAGCCGACGTCGCCAAGCGTGCTCCAGCCCTTCGGGTGACGAGATCCCTTCGTCTTCTCCGCGTCGTTGTGGTACTCGAATTCGGCGCCGCCTTCGAAGAAGATGGTGCCCGGCTGGCCCTGCGGAACCTCTTCGAAATCGTCGTCGCAGACGTGCAGGATGCCGGTGATCGCCTGGCCCACCGTGCCCTCGTGAGCAAGCCACGACTCGCTGTTGCAATAGACGAACCCGTTTCCTTCGGAGCCGGCGTAGTACTCGTGGATGACGGGTCCGAACCACTCGATCATCGACTTCTTGGTCGGCGCTGGGCATGGCGCGGCAGCATGGATCACATACTCGAGCGACGACACGTCGTACTTGGAGCGGACTATCGCATCAAGTTTCAGCATCCGCACGAACATGGTTGGCACGACCTGGCTGTGGGTGATGTCGTGCTTTTCGACAAGCTGGAGGTAACCCTCAGCGTCGAAGTTTTCCATGGCCACGATGGTCGCCCCGAGTGCGTGCATCGACATACAGAAGCGCAGCGGTGCCGCATGGTAAAACGGCGCTGGCGACAGGTAACGCTTCGTGTCGTCGACGGCGAAAAGCATCTGACACAGCATCGTGACGCCGTTATTCCACGTCTCGAGTGGCTGGTTCGGGAATGCCCGTGTGATGCCCTTCGGCATGCCGGTTGTGCCCGAGGAATACAGCATGTCCATCCCGGCAATTCGGGCCTCGTCGAGCGGCTCAGGCGACTGTGCCTCAACGGCAGACTCGTAGGCCTCGTAGCCGTCGATTGCCCCGTCGAGCATCAGCCGCAGCTCGACGTTCGGCATCTTGTCGATCATGTCGGCAGCCTGGTCGGCCTTGTACTTCGATGTGATGTAGGCCCGGGCACCGCAGTCGTTGATGATGTACTCGAGTTCGGCACTCTGGAGACGTGAAGATGTCGCCGTGTAGACGAGGCCGGCGTAATGGCAGCCCCAGATGACCTCCATATAGCGGTCGTGGTTTTCCATGCAGATCGCGATGTGGTCACCGGGCTTGAGGCCGGCGGCACGAAGGAGGCGGCTCAGCCTGTTGGCGGCAGCGTCGAGTTCGGAAAAGGTCTGTGTAAAGCCGGAACCGCCCATAATAAGTGCGGGCTTGTCGCCGTGTGTTGCGAGATGTGCGCCTGGGATCATGATGCGGAACGTAGTCGCCGATACCGTTTCAGTATGAACTCTGCGCGCTTCGCGAAGCTGATGGCGAGCGACAGCGACTCGCTCGACCTCGACGAAGTGTCACTGATCATGTCCGCAGTCCTGCAGCCGGGGCTCGACGAGATCGAATGGCTCGCAGCGCTCGACCTGCTCGCAGCCGAATGCCAGACACCGACACCGGAGGGCATCAGCCGATACCTGTTCGGCGAACTCGGCTTCGCTGGCAACCGCGAGGCCTACTACGACTGGCGCAATTCCTGCCTCGACCGCGTCATCGCCACGCGTACTGGTATCCCGATCAGCCTGTCGATCCTGATGATCGAAGTCGGCCGTCGCCTCGGCGTGCAACTGCACGGTGTCGGTATGCCCGCTCACTTCCTGGTCAAGGCAGCCGACAACGACAACGTCTTCTTCGACCCGTTCGACGGCGGCCGCCAGCTCGATCGTCGACAGGCCCGGGAACTCTTCGAGACGATTACTCGCGGCCAGGCTCCCTGGAGCGAGTCGCACCTCGACCCGACACCGAACCGGGCCATCGTTATCCGGATGCTGAACAATCTCAAGGCGGTGTTTGCTCGTCGGTCTGACGAGGTTCGATTTGCCATCGTGATGCAGCTTCGGTCGCAGGTACCCGAGCTTGCAGTGCTCGAAGCTGACGAGTTCGACAGCGCCAATGCCATCTTCAACTGACACCTCGCCAGCCTTAGCGCCGTCGTTGGGGTCGACACCGTCGATACAGGAGCTCACATGATCGATCGCGACATCAAGCAGTGCCTCGGCCAAATGATGAAGGCGGTGCAAGTAATCGGAGCAGCCCACGGCGGCGTGCAACGGGCCTACACCAGCCACTGGTTGAGTCAGGTCAGTTTTGAGGAACCAATCGTGATGGCGAGCGTCTCGCCGAAGCACGACACGTATCCGCTGATGATTGAGTCAGGTCAATTTTCCGCAAGCCTGCTTGCCGCCGATCAAATCGTTGAAGGCCAATACTTCAGCTACCCGGGGCGACGGTTCGAATATGTCGCTCCGGAGTTTCTGGAAGAGTGGCCCGGGCTCCCTGGCGGGCCACCGGTCGTTCCAAACTCCATCGCATGGTTGCGGTGCGAAACGTTCCAGCAGGTCACGATGGAAGACCACGAGCTGCTGTTTGCTCGTGTTGTCGAAGTGTCACCCGGCCGATTGAAAGACCCGCCGTTGCTGTACTCAAGCCGGC
>JBNMOS010000230.1:0-3474 GCA_051275435.1 Ilumatobacter sp. | reverse complement strand
GATGACGTGTGGGCTGTCCGGTCAGATCGTTGCGGTCAGTTCGTCGAACGCTGCCGCGACGCGTAGACGATCGTGACGGGCTTCGACTCCGAGTTCGTCGTGACCGCGCCGCAGGTTTTGAATGAACGCGTGCCCGCGGATCACCGTCGACGCCGTCCGGTCCGCGCACAGACCGCGCATTGGCCGGAGTCTTGCCTTGAGTCGTCCGTGATCGCACTCGATCCGGTTGTTCCCATATTGGGTCGTGTCGTGGAGCACTTCTGGGAGCAGGTCATCGACAACGCGCAGCAACGGTGCTGCCAGATCCGTGGTGACTTCTCTTGGCCGGTCACGGCCTGCCAGCATCGTCTCGAAGAACCGTGTATCGGCATCGACGTTGCGGCGTTTCGAGACGTTCACATCGATGACCTGGCCAGGTTGGTCGACCGCCCGGTACACGCACCAGCCACCCGGATGTAGGTTTCGTCGACGAACCAGCGATCACCGACACTGTGCCGGGACGGCCGTGCGGCGTCGATGGCCAGCGGGGTGAAGCGTTGCACCCACCGGTAGATGGTGACGTGATCAACGTCGATGCCGCGTCCGTCGAGGAGTTCTTCGACGTCTCGGTATGAGAGTCCGTAGCGGAGGTACCAGCGCACTGCCAGCAAGACCACGGCATCAACTTGTTGAACGTCCAGCGACCACATTTGGAGATGTTTGCCCGCTGGATGGAACTACAAGGCCGCAGGCCTTCGACAATCGGGCGACGGTTGTCAACGTTGTCGTCGTTCCACAAGTACTGCCAGATCGAAGACATCATCGACAAGAACCCGGCGCTAAATGTTCGCCGACCCAGGGCCCACGACGAGTCGCGCGCCCTGGGGCTGGATCGCAACGAGCTCGGTGCGCTGCTTGTCCAGGCTGGGCTTGGCGACTCCCGTGAGGTGCGCTCATCACGTTGCTTGCGTTGAACGGGTTGAGAATCTCCGAAGCACTCAACGCGAACATCACCGACTTCTCCATGGAGCGGACGACCGGACCGATCTTCCTCGGACTCGAGGGCGGACGTATGGACCGCTACTGCGCGGACCGGATGGTCAAGAGGCCGCAAGCCATACCGATCCGAGAACGACAATGCGCTACGACCGGGCACGCCGGAGCCTCGACCGACACGCCACCTACATCGTGTCCACGTTCATCGCCGGAGCCGCACGACCAGCCTGACATCGCACCGTTGTTGCGGGCGATGGATGCCGGGCAACTGGGGTGTTTCGCAACGTACCAACGAGTCGACCAAGCACTTCTGACACCTCATTGGCAACGCGATCACGCACCGCGTTCGATCGGCGAGTTCGGGTGCCCCGGACCGGCAAAACGTAGGCGCTGGGCGTCGCCCTGAAACCGTCGGGGATCGACCTGGTGTACGTTCGCGATACCCGACAATCCGAACGGAGATAGCAATGTCTGATTTTCCCGCCCTCGCCCACGTCGCAGTGACCGTCAATGATCTGGCGATCAGTACTCCCTGGTACGAACGTCTCATCGGTGCAGCGCCGGTGCTCGACGAAGACACTGACAACGGGTTTCATCACACCGTGTTCCTGATCGGTGGCACGCTGCTCGGTCTACATGCTCATCCCGCGACCACCGGCGATGAAGCCTTCAGCGAGTTCCGCTGCGGACTCGACCACATCGGTTTCGGTTGCGCCGACCGCGCTGCCCTTGCCACGTGGGAGCAGCGACTCGACGAGCTCGGCATCGCCCATGGCGGCATCGTCGACGCGCACTACGGGTCTGGTCTCAGTTTCCGCGATCCCGACGGCATTGCCCTGGAGTTCTTCGCCCCGCCCGCCTGAACCAGAAACGATTGTCAGCCGTCGACGGTCATCGTTGCGAGCACGGCTTGACATTCCGGAGAGCGCTGACTGTGAGCGCTCACTGCTCACTCGAATCCCAACGAGATGAATAGTTCCAAGGGGTTCGCTCGCTCAGCGACGCTGAACTCATTACGTTGGCGGTGATCAAGCGCTGCTCGGCCACACCCACAAGAGATCACTGTTTACGTACCTCTCGCAGCGGCCCGCGTGAGCCGTTCGCCCACGGTGGCTTTGCTGTCTCCGGGGGTCGCGCAACTGGATGGGGAGAGGGCGAAGGGTTCCGAGCCGCTCCAGGCTGTGATCAAAGCAATCCTGGCCATGGTTGAAGGTGTAGAACGTGCGCCGAGAGTCGATCCAAGAAATCGGGACCATCGGCTCTGTGCAGAGCGCCGAGATGCGAAGACGATAGGTCAAGACACGACTTTGAATCGAGGCTGATATGAATCACAAAGCAATCTTGGTGGCCATTGCCGCTCTGGCCCTTGGGGGCTGCGGAAGCGCCTCAGATAGTTCAGCCGGTGGTGCTCAAGCAGAGCTCGCCGAACTCCTCATTGATGATTCGATGGTGGGGGCCGACGCGACGTGTATGCGCGGCAAGACTGCTGAACTCTCCGCTGACGACGCCCGGTTCCTGATCGACAACATTGACGCCACCGACACCGCCGGATTCAGCGACGAACTGCAAGCTTGGGCCGAAAGCCTGCTGGAGTGCATCGACCTGGATGAGCAGTTGGCCCCAGACTCCGGCCAAGCCGATGACCCGGTGACAAGCGAGAGCACTGACTCCGGAATAGATCTCGCCTCGGTCAGCAAGTCAGGCTTCGCGACCTGGGTGGCGGACTACGACAAGACGACTCGAGCGTCCGCGGCGGCACTCGTTGTCAACAACAGCGACGAGGTCGACCTTTTCGGAACCGAAGTCACCTTTAACGTCATCGGAGCAGACGGAACACCCGTGGCGACTGAATCGACATACGTGGATGTACTTCCCGCTGGCGGCTCGTTCCCGACCACAGTCGACATCTACACCGACTTGACAGCCGCGATGCCGGTCACCCTTGAGATCACCGCGTTTGCAGATAGCGACTCCTTCTACAAACCTGATTGGGTTGAGATGGAATTGGGTCCGACAACGATCGATGCCGACGAATACTTTTCGACCGTCTCGGGGACTGTCACGAACACCGGCAACGAGTCTTTTGATTTCTACCGGGTCACGTGTCTCATCCTGAACGATGAAGGCACTGTCGTCGGTGGAGCCTCTACTTACCCCGACCGCATCGCGCCTGGCCAGACAATTGCATGGGACGCCGGCATCGAGGACGGGCCGATCGCGGCTGGTGGCGTCACAGCCGAGTGCCAGTCGATCGCCACAATCTCGTAGCCGATCAAGCACCCGCCACCAACCTGTTCTTCGGACGGCACACCCGGCGGGATTATCGGGCCCTCGGTATCGGCCGGAGTGTGGGCGAACGCACGAAGTCAGCATGCGGCGGATGACGTTGTTGTCAGGTGTGGCAGTGTCTCCTCAAGCTTTGGGGCGAGATCGAGATCGAGTATGCGAAGGCGGGTGAGCAGGCACTGTTGCGTTGATCGCGCCATTCGATCGATCAAC
>JBNMOS010000229.1:0-3513 GCA_051275435.1 Ilumatobacter sp. | reverse complement strand
TGATGCGGTATCGCTTGAACATCCTCGAACAGAACGGCCTGACGATGTCGCTGATCGAAGACGTCATCTCGGGCCTCGAGCCACTCGACGGGGCGAAGGCATTCCTCGATGAGCTGCGCACACAGACACAACTCATCATCTTGAGCGACACGTTCGAGCAGTTCGCTCGCCCGTTCATGCGTCAACTCGGTTGGCCGACCGTGTTCTGCCATCGCCTCGTCGTGGAAAACGATCGCATCACCGACTACGAGCTACGCCAGCCTGACCAGAAGCGCAAGGCGGTGGAGGCCTTTCACGGCCTCAACTACAAGGTGATTGCTGCAGGCGACAGCTACAACGACACGACGATGCTCAACGAAGCTGACGCCGGTTTCCTGTTCCACGCACCCGACAACGTCATCGCCGAGTTCCCGCAGTTCCCAGCGCTCAAAACTTTCGACGAACTGCTCGCTGCCATCACCGCCGAACTCTAAGTTTCAGTTGGGGTCTGACCCCAACTGAAACTTTGGCTCGAGGGATCAGGGCGTGTAGGTGCCGAAGACCTCACGGAGGCTGTCGCTGATTTCACCGAGGGTGCAGTCGGCACGGAGCGCATCCTTGATGCTGTACAGCACGTTGTCGGTGCCTTGCGCTGCGGCCTTCACTTTGGCCAGCGCCGACTCGACTGCCGAGTTGTCACGGTTGGCCTTGTACGCCTTCAAGCGTTGGATCTGACTCGGCTCGAGTGCCGGATCGATCGGGAACACCACCGGTTCGGGCTCGTCGTCCATCGTGAACTTGTTGACGCCCACGATCGTGCGGCTTGAGTCGTCGATCGACTTCGTGTACTCGTAGGCCGAGTTCTCAATCTCCTCCATCTGGAAACCCTGCTCGATCGCCGAGACCGCGCCGCCCTTTTCATCGATGATGGCGATGTACTCCCAGGCGAGCTTCTCGACCTCGTCGGTCAGCGACTCCACGAGGTACGAGCCGGCCATCGGGTCCGGCGTGTCGACCACACCAGATTCGTAGCCAATGACCTGCTGTGTGCGCAGCGCCATGCGGGCGGCGTCTTCGGTTGGCAAGCTCAGCGCTTCGTCGAAGCCGTTGGTGTGGAGCGATTGCGTACCGCCCATCACGGCGGCCATCGCCTGCAGCGTGACGCGCATGATGTTATTCATCGGCTGCTGTGCTGTGAGCGTCGAGCCGCCGGTTTGCGTGTGGAACCGCAGCATCTTCGACTTTGGGTCCTGCGCGTTAAACCGCTCGGTCATGATCGTGTGCCACATACGGCGGCTTGCACGGAACTTGGCGATCTCTTCGAAGAAGTTGTTGTGCCCGTTCCAGAAGAAGCTGAGCCGTGGTGCAAAGTCGTCAACATCGAGGCCGGCGTCGACGGCTGCTTGTACGTAGGCGATTGCGTTAGCGAGCGTGAACGCGATCTCCTGGACCGCCGTTGAGCCGGCTTCGCGGATGTGATAGCCGGAGATCGAGATCGTGTTCCAGCTCGGCACGTGCTCAGAGCAGTACGCAAAGATGTCGGTGATGATCCGCATCGACGGCCGCGGCGGATAGATGTACGTGCCGCGGGCGATGTACTCCTTGAGCAGGTCGTTCTGGATCGTGCCGCTGATCTGTTCGGCTGACACACCGTTCTCTTCGGCAACCAACTCGTACATGAGCAGCAAAATCGCCGCGGTCGAGTTGATCGTCATCGACGTCGACACCTTGTCGAGGGGAAGGTCAGCAAGCAGGAGCCGCATGTCTTCCATCGAGTCAATTGCGACGCCGACCTTGCCGACTTCGCCCTCAGCGCGACCGTGGTCAGAGTCGTAGCCCATTTGGGTAGGCAGGTCGAACGCACAACTGAGGCCGGTCTGGCCCGCGTTCAAGAGGAACTTGAAGCGTTCGTTTGTGGCCTCGGCATTACCGAAACCCGAGTACTGCCGCATTGTCCAGAGGCGGCCGGTGTACATCGACGAGTACACACCACGCGTGTACGGCGGCTCCCCCGGCGCTCCGAGCTTCGCTGCAGCATCCCAGTCAGCAAGATCGTTCTCGTCGTACAGCTTCTTGATCGGGATACCGGAGTCGGTCTGAGGAAGATCGGAAGCTTCAGCCATGTCGGTGATCGTATTGCGATGCAGGCCGACCGACCCAGTGCAGAGCCAGGTTGTCGGCTCAGCTGGCCGCGACGATGGCAACTTCCATCTGCCACTGGGGTCGGGCCAACTCGGGGACGGTCACCAACGTTGACGCTGCCAGGTGCTCTCCGAGAAACGCGTCTCGTGCCGCCATGACTGGCCCCAACGGCTGGCCAGCCACGACATAGGTGGTGACGGACACGACATCGTTCCGCGACATCTGTGCGTCGTCGAGTATCGCGGCGATGTTCTGCCACACCACTACTGCCTGGTCACCGACGTCGGGCGGCGTCGATCCGTCCGGGGCAGTCGGCACGACACCCGAGGTGTGGAGCCAGCGCGTCGGAGCTTCCGTGACCACCGCATGGTGATAATTGGCAGCAGGCGGCGCAATCGAGGTGGGGTTGATCGAGCGATTCACGCCATCAGCGTCGCACAGCAGCCTTATGCTCGCCACGATGGACGAGCGGCAGGCACCCGGGCCGATTTCGCGCTGGTTGAGCACGACCCAACCCGAGGCGCTCTTCGTCCTGTCAGCGGTGGCCCAATACATCGGCGCGGCAATCGCCGTTTTGCTCTTCGATCAAGTCGAGCCACAGACCGTCGCCTGGTTCCGAGTGATGGGTGCAGGTATTGCGCTCCTCCTCATTTCACGCGGCTGGTGGCGCGGGTGGACGCGGGAACAGTTGGTTGCCGTCGCGCTGTTCGGCATCACGACAGCGCTGATGAACATCTTCTTTTACTTGGCGATCGACCGCATCGACTTGGGGAAGGGCGTCACGATCGAGTTCATTGGGCCGATCCTCGTCGCAGCCTGCACCACACGGTCCGTCAGGAACGGCGTCGCGCTTGCCTTCGCGATCGTCGGCGTCGTGGTGCTCGGCGGAGTGGAGGTCGACAACAACCTGTCGGGCCTCGTGTTCATCCTGATCGCTTCTGCATTGTGGGCGCTCTACATCGTGTTCGGTGCCCGCGTCGCGCACGTCGATCGCGGCGTGGTCGGCCTCGGTCTCGGCCTCGTGATCGGCACAATCGCGACCGCCCCGATCGGCGCACCGTGGAGCGGACCGGTCTGGGTTTCCCCCATGCTCCTCGGTCTCTGCCTGCTCGTCGGCATCTTCTCGAATGCCGTGGGCTACGGCATCGACCAATTCACCTTGCGGCGCATCCCGATTCGCCGCTTCTCGCTCCTCCTCGCGCTACTTCCGGTCACCGCATCACTCGTTGGTTGGATCGCCCTCGACCAGCGCCCTTCGACGATCGATGTCATCGGCATCGCGTTGGTCTTGGTCGGCGTCGCGGTGCAAGAACGCGACGAGATCGAACGTGTCGAGCGAGTTGTCCAGACCGATCCCGCCTGACATCGCTCCCCCTGAATTCCCCTGACCGA
>JBNMOS010000228.1:0-3581 GCA_051275435.1 Ilumatobacter sp. | reverse complement strand
GTGTCGTCGGGATACGGGCCCGACACGGTGATCGACCAGATAACGCCGTCGCTGCGGTTCAAGACCATGGCGTGAGTGTTTTCGATCGTCCCGGTGTGGCCGTAGCGGCCGCCCCCGTACGAGATCAGCCCGAGGCCGTAGCCACGTTGGCCCGCGATTCCGCCGACGGGGGTCTCCATCAGCGCGACCGTGGCAGGCTCGAGTGGCTTAAAACCTTGAGTCGAGTAGTCGAGCGAATTCAAGATGGTGACGAGGTCGGTCGGCGACGCAATCCAGCTTCCGGCGCCGCCGAGCGTCTCCATGTAGTTGCGATCGGCCGACGACGGGTGCAGCACTTCGCCAGGGCCGGGGTCGAACGTATTGGCCAGCCGAAGGCCGGACAGCCCAAGCGGTGTGAGTAGCTGTTCATACACAGCCTCCTCGTAGCTCTTCCCGGTGAGGGCTTCAATCAAAATCCCGGCCACACAGAAGTTCATGTTGCTGTACCTGTAGCCACCAGAGCCGGCGCCCTGCCTGATGCCGAGCCGGGCCGCGTCTTCACAGCTGTCGGCGCCCTTGCCGAAGAACTGCGTGTCGTACTTCCCAAAGCCGGAAGTGTGATTGAGTAACCGCCGAACTGTCAGTCGGCGAGCGCCAGCCGACGGCGTCACTTGCAGCTGATCGGCGACCAGCTGGCCCACCTCGTCGTCGAGGCCGACAGCCCCCGCCTCAACGAGCTGCAGCAGCGTGATCGCGGTGATCGGCTTCGAGATGCTTGCGATTCGGAAACGATCACCGGGAACGGCCTCGTCCTCGCTGATGAACGGTGCCCGCAGGCCGAATGCGTCCTCATGCACGACCTCGCCACCGATGGCGACCGCAACCGATGCAGCTGTGTTGCCGTTGCGCAACAGCGCGTCTTCTAGCGAGCGGTCGAACGCCGCCCATCCAGTCGGCGCTGCGGCCCCCGAGTCGTCGAGGACTGGTGCGGCCGGCGCGATCTCTACCGCATCCAATACGAACGGGCGAAGCGGTTCCACCTCGAAGGTCGGCTCGTCGGTACGTAGACCCAACTCATCGATGTCGGTCGTGTCGGTCGCGTCAATCCTGTCGTCTATCGAGACGATCTCATCGCCGGTGTCCACGTCGTTGCCGGGAACGTCGGTGTTGGGAACGTCGGTGTTGACCGGTTCGGTGACTGACGGTGCGGCGACGGTTTGCTCCAGCGTTGACGTCGGCTCAGCTGGCTCCGTCGACGCAGCCTCACCCTCTTGAGCAAGATCCGTAGCAGCGGGGTCGGTGACAGCCGGCTGGACCGTGTCGGGCACGAAGCCTGGCGATGGACGGCTCGTCGGGTCGGTATCCGTGCAGGCCACGAGCACGGCCACGAGCAGCACAACTCCGATTCGACCACCGTTTGTTCGCGGCACCGCCTCAGCCTTCGCTGAGCGGCTGTGGAACGACGACATACGAGCCATCGGTAAATCCCCCGAGCAGGAGCGCGTTGTCGACGATTTTTGCTAGTGCTGGGGTCGACGACGGATAGTCACCGCTCACGGTCACGGCCCAGGTAAGCCCATCGGGGCGCCGCGCGAACATCGCGTGTGTGCTCTCGAGCGTGCCGGTGTGGCCGAAGCTGAGGGCCACGTCGTCCTCGGCATCGAAGATCATCAGGCCCATGCCATACCCGCTGGTCGGATCTTGCGGGATCGTCGTCGTTGTCGCTGACCCAGGCGGGTCTTGCTCGTCGGCGGGTTCTGGCGGATCGACCGTGATCGTCTGCATCTCGATCAGCGTCGCGGCGTCGAGCAGCTTCGTGCCGGGCGTGGCCGGGTCGATCGAATCGAGGATGGCGACAAGGTCAGTCGGTGTAGCAATCCATGCGCCAGCAGCACCGAGTACTTCCATGTAGTTGCGGCCGTCTTCTGACCGGTGTTCGACATCGCCGACGCCGACGTCAAATGTGTCGGCCATCCGCATCCCGTCGATGCCGAGTGGGTCGAGCACTTCACGTCGGACCACGTTCTCGTAGCGCTCACCGGTCAGAACTTCGATGGCAATTCCAAGCAGACAGAAGTTCATATTGCTGTACTGGAACCGCACACCCGGGTTGCCCTGAAGGCTCTGTGTCAGCCCGACCACGGCAGCCGCTCGGCACGATCCCACCTCGTTACGGAAAAACAGGTCTTCGTACTGGGCGAACCCGGACCGGTGCGTGAGGAGTTGCCTGATCGTGAGCGCAGCAACTCCTGCGGCTGGCGTACCGACCCCCAGGTCGCTTGCCAGCAGCGAACCAATCGGCGCGTCGAGGTCGGCCGTCCCAGCCTCGACCAACCGCAATGCGGTGATTGCAGTAATCGTTTTGCTGATACTCGCCACTCGGAACCGGTCCCCTGTTTCGGCAGGATCTCCGGGCACCCGTTCGCCAAACGCCTCAGCATGTTCGAGCTCACCGTTGCTCATCACCGCGATCGACGCAGCGTTCGAACCGCCGCGAATCAATGTGATCTCAAGGTATCGGTCGACTGCATCCCAGCCCGTCAACGGGGCGACCGACGTGATCGTGATCGGTGTACCCGACGTGGTCGGTGCGCCCGACGTTGTCGGTGGTTCAGTCGCAACAGACTCGGGCGTCGTGCTGACCGCCGGGTCAGGTGATGTCGTCGACGACACGTCGGTGGCGACGACCGTGCTCGATGGCATCGCTGCGGTTGGCCGCGGTGCGCTGCCCGACTCGATGACGGGCGATGCACACGCCCCTGCGACGAGGGCAAGGCTGAACCAGAGCGATCCGTGTCGTGCAGTCACGCTCACATACTGCCTGCTCGACCACCCGGATCGATGTCAGGTCAGCCGCTCGGTCGCGGCAACTCCTGTTCAAGCGTCAGTACTTGCGCGAACACGTCGCCCATTTCGTCGACACGGGCAAGCACGTCGGGGGCTTCGAAACGCAACTCGAGATCGCCCGACGCACAGTCATTCACCTCGTCCCACGTCACCGGCGTCGAGACGGTGGGTGTTTCGCGAGCGCGTAGCGAATAGGGGGCGATTGTCGTCTTGTGGTGCGCGTTCTGACTCCAGTCGACAAAGATTTTGCCGGGTCGCGCTGCCTTGGCCATCACCGTCGTGACGCCGAGCGCTCCGGTCATCTGGCGTTCCATCACCTGTCCGACGGCGAGCGCAAAATTCGCTGCGTGCTCGTGCGCAGCGCCAGGGGTGTTGAGTGGCACATACATTTGCAACCCCTTCGATCCCGACGTTTTGCACCAGCCTTGCAGACCGATCGAGTCGAGCACACCCGCGACACCGAGCGCGACCTGGCAGCATTCGGCAATCGCGGTGTTTGGGCCCGGATCGAAGTCGAACACCAGCGTGCGAGGGGTGTCGAGGTCCGAAGCGTCTGCCATCGGAGCGTGCAGTTCAATCGCTGCAAGGTTCGCAGCCCACACCATCGCGGCGGCATCTTCGATCCGGCAGTAGTAAATACCGCCACGTCGATCGCCCGGTCCGAGCGCCACTTCGACCCACTCGGGTCGATGTTTAGCGCAGCGCTTCTCGAAGAAACCCTCCTGGTCGGTGCCGTCGGGGAACCGCCGAAAGGT
>JBNMOS010000227.1:0-3583 GCA_051275435.1 Ilumatobacter sp. | reverse complement strand
GACTTGCGCGGTCGACTCGCCCACTCCACTCACCCGGTCCACTCGTCCACACGACTTGCGCGGTCAACTTGCCGACTCGGCTTGCGCGGTCACTACGGTCGCCGGTGATGACTGACCGGACGCACCTGATCGCCCTCGATCTGGACGGAACGTTGCTCGGCAACAACGGCGCGTTGTCCGAGCGCAACGCTGCTGCCATCCATGCAGTCCGCGCGGCCGGTCACCACGTCGTCATCGCGACGGGCCGGCCGATCAATCTCGTGGCCGACCTTGCCGACCAACTCGGCGACTCGATTGCCTACGTCGTCGGCACCAACGGCTCGACGATTGGCACGTTCCCCAACGGCGACCTCGTACAGCTCATCGGATTCGCCTACAACACCGCTGTCGAGGCCGTCACTCGGCTGCGGCACGGCCTGCCTGGCATCGGCTTCGCCATCGCAACCGACAGCGGCATGGCACACCAGCCCGGTTTCGCCGAGCGGATGCCCGCCGTTGTCGACCACGATCCGGTGCCCGACATCCTCGCCGTCGGTGGTTCCGAGGTCTACAAACTCTTCGCGTTCCATGACGACCTGTCAGTTGCCCAACTGCTGCAGCGCGCGCCTGAGTACCTTCCGGCTGGCCTCGCCGCCAATCACATGGGCGCTGATGCGATCGACATCGGGCCCGACACGATCGACAAGTGCGCCGGGCTCCGGTGGGTGTGCGAACAGCTCAACATCGAAGCAGCCGACGTCATCGCATTCGGCGACGAGTGGAACGACATCACGATGCTCGAATGGGCCGGCCGAGGCATCGCCATGGCGAATGCCGACAGCCGGGTGCAACGGGCAGGCAACGAAGTCACCGCCAGCAATATCGACGACGGCGTCGCCGTCGTGCTCGAAGCGCTGCTCGCCTAACTTTCAGGATGCGGCTTGCGCCTGGATCCAGTTGTCGAGCACGGGGCTCGACTCAAAGCTGCTGATCAGCGCGTAACGAGGAGCATTGCCGGGATGGACCACGACGTGCCAGAGGCGCTGCGTGTCGACAATGAAGCGTGAGCCCTTGTGGAGCGGCACGCGGACCTCGGTCGACGCATCAGGCAGACCGTTCTCGTCGTTGTCCATCAGGATCATGTAGCTGTCCGGATTATCAGTGAACTCGACCCACGAACGCACAACCCAGCCTTCGTTGTCGGGGTTGAAACGGTTGTTGTCGTCACGGTGCAGGCTGCGGATCGCCTCGTCACGGTCTTGCGGTGCGAGCTTGATCGCACGGACGCGACCGAAGTTGGCGCCGACACTTTCGACGTAGTTCTTGATGCTCGGCGCGACCGCTGCATTTGAGGTCCACTCGGCGTCTTTGTCGGTCTTGCCCTTGTCCCAAAAGCCGCGGCAGTCAAGCTCGCCGTCAGCAGTGGCGATCGGTGCGAAATTCGTATCGCCGCCCGACTTCCAATCCATGTATTCGAGTGCGAGGTACTCAGATTCAGGGCACTCGAAGTCAGCATCCTTCAAGACGACGACGCCGGTCTCAGCAAGGACGTCGAGACGGGTGTGCGGGGTGTCGAGCGGAATTTTCACGCTCCAGTGCTCCGAGTTCGGCCAAAAGCTCATGACTACATCTTACGAACCTTGCCGACCCGGATACCGGGCATCGGTCACCCGAACCGAAATCCGAACAGCGAACCGAACTCAGCCAGTCGTCGTAGGCAGTTCGGAGATGACGAGGATGCCGGCAGGGATCTCGAGTGTTGCCCCGGCAGGCACGTTGTCGGGATTCTCGATGTTATTCAAGTCGATCAGTGACTGCATGGTGACGTCGAATGAACTTGCGATCTTGGCCAGCGTGTCGCCACTCTTGATCACGTAGAACTGCCGAACGCCCTCAGGAATTGTGGTTCCGGGGATCGTCGTGGTCGAGGTCGTGGTCCGGATTGGTGGGAGCGGCTCATCCGACGCCTGGTCGGTCGTTCCACACGCCCCCGCAACGAGCGCAATAATCACCGGCAGGCTGACCAGCGCCACAGACGAACGACGCGAACGTATTCGAGTTTGCCAGTCGCTTCCCGTCATAACGCCATGATACGTGCCGCACGGCACTCTGGCCCCAAATCTCCGCCAGCACGGCTCGCGGCGTACCCTCGCCACCGTGAGTGACACTGCCGCAACCCTTGACCAGACGGTCCCCTTTCCGGGCGCCGAAGCGCCGTCGCGCCAGTACGACATCGATGCCAACGGCATTCGCATCGCCATCCACGAGTGGGGCGACGCCGACGCTCCCCCGATGCTCGCCGTCCACGGTGGTTTCGACTTCGCACGCACCTACGACCTCTTCGCACCACGCCTCGCCGAAGGTGGTTGGCGCGTCGTGTCATGGGACCAGCGCGGCCACGGCGACTCCGAACACGCCGAGCTGTACTCGTGGGACGCCGATATGCGCGACGCCCTTGCCGTGTTCGACCACGTCGGTGGCGGCGAACCACTCCCCGTGGTCGGCCACTCCAAAGGTGGCGCGCTGATGACTCAGCTCGCCGATGCCCAACCGTTCCGCTTTACCGGTCTCGTCAACATGGACGGCATCCCGTACAAGCGCAACATCCCCGACATCGCCGAACACGAGCGCAGCAAGATGATGGCCAAAGACATCGCCAGCTGGCTCGATCACCGCCGCCGCACGTCTGACCTGCAGCGCAAGCCCGGCACCATCGACGAACTCGCCCAGCGCCGCGGCCGGATGAACCCGCGCCTCGAGGTCGAATGGCTCCGCCGCCTCGTCACCACCGGCGGTTTCGAATCAGACGACGGCTGGCGTTGGAAGATCGACCCGTCGATGCGCTTCGGCGGCTTTGGCCCGTGGCGCCCCGAATGGACGCTCATGCGCCTGCCCGGCTTACCCATGCCGTTCCTTGGCATCCTCGGCTCCGAAATGGAGGAGATGGGTTGGGGCACACCACCCAAGAAGGTGCTGCCCTACATGCCGCTACAAGGCCGCTGCGAAGTACTCGAGGGCGTTGGCCACTTCGTCCACGTCGAACAGCCACAGCTCGTTGCCGACCTGGTACTCGACTTCTTCGGGGGCCTCAAGTGACCATCACGACCGTTCGACACAACAAGGTCGACCTTGCCCTGCACCACCTGCGCGATGCCATCGACGTAACCGCGCGGCCACTTCTGCTGCTGCACGGCCTCGGGGAACACACCCCCACCACGGCACCCACGTGGGTCGCCTCGTGGCAAGGCGCAATCGTCGGCCTCGACTTCACCGGGCATGGCAACTCGACCATCCCGAGCGGTGGCGGCTACACCGCCGAACTTCTCCTTGGTGATGCCGACGCGGCGCTCGCAGCACTCGTTGAGCAGAGCCCCGATGGGATGATCACGGTGTTCGGCCGCGGGCTCGGCGCATACATCGGCCTCCAGCTCGCCGGCGCACGCGCCTCGCAGGTCCACGGCGCCATCATGCTCGACGGTCCCGGCCTCGCCGGCGGCCCGACTGGCCCGACATCGCAGAGCTTCTTCTCGCTCCCGCCGTCGACCACGACCCCTGACCCGTACGCACTCGTCGAGTTGGGCCGCGACCTCCGCCCGCCGGACTA
>JBNMOS010000226.1:0-3599 GCA_051275435.1 Ilumatobacter sp. | reverse complement strand
GAGCCCACCACTGTCGAGCCCACCGAGGAAGATTCGACCAGTCAGCCTGCTGAGACGTTGGCAGCTTCGACCACGACCAGCACCTCCACGAGCACCACCACCAGCACGACCGAGCCAAGCCCGAGCACTGTCACGCCGACCAGCACGACCGAGCCGAGCCCGAGTTCGTTGCTTCCCGACAGCGTGGTAGAACCGGCCTGTGTGATGCGCTCCACAGGCACCTCGTTCGAACAGGTCGCAACCGACCTCGCAGCGGTCTCCGGAGTCGCCGTCACGGGCGAGCAATTGTGGATCGAAAACGGCTTTGCGGACGCGGTCACTGTTGGCGACCTCATCGACACCTGCGACGGCAACGGTCTGAACGACATCGACGGGTCAGAAAATCCGCCGCCCAATGACGCTGCGGTCAACGCTGCACGAGCAGGCAACGTGGAGCGTCAGCAGCGCAAGCTCAACGAGTTGTTTGCAGACGTCGGGTCAGGCGATCTCGCGACGGACGGCGATTCGGGTGCACTGACCGGCCAGCGGCTGTGCGGGGCGCGGCTCGGCCTGGGGCTCGACACCAGCACAGCCGATATGGCTCCGGGCAGCACCGAAGAAGCCACACTCATGTCGGCCTCGAAGCTGTCGATTCCAACCTCGGTGGTCGCAGACGAGTCGGAGCGTTGGATCGTCATCGACCGCACCTGCCAACTGCTATTCGCCGGCACCGGCACTGCGCTGACGTTCGCGTTCAACACGTCAACGGGTACTGAGGGATTCGAAACACGGCTGCAAGATCGTGCGCCGGCGTTCCGGTTCAATCCGGCTGTCGACAACGGCGGCTGGCACAACAGCAGCGAGTTCCCCGTCGGCGTCGACAATCCCCGCAACGGCAACATGTACAAGCCGCTCTACTTCGACCTCGGCCAGGCCATCCATGGCGCGAACTACGTTCCGCCGGTCCCCGACTCGAAGGGATGCGCACGGCTCCGTGTCGGCGATCAGAACCAACTCGTCAGTTGGATCGGCCTTGCGGACGCCCCTGGCGAGACGTGGCGCAAGAGCGAGATGGACGTCACGATCACCGTGCAGGGCGAGTTCACCACACGCTGACGTTGCCATCAGAGCGCACACGTCCGGGCGATCACCCAGGCAGCGATCGGCCCGAATGTCACGCGTGGCGCCCAGTGAGCCATTTGGTACGCTTGTGACATGAGTGCTCTCGCTGCGCTGATCAACGATCTACCTCCCGCACCACCCATGCTCGATCGCGCCGCGGTGGAGCAAGCACGATTGGTCAGGCTCGCACGCGACCATCTCGCCGCACACGAACCGTCGGTCGACTACGTCGGGTTGGCGCAGGGTCGAAACAGTACGGTCCTCGCGGCACGCCAGTGGGTCAAGCGGCAGCGCGGCCGAGGCCGTCTCTTCGTGATCGATCACGGCGGGATGACACTCATCCCGACGTTCCAGCTCGACGAGGTGTTCGATGTCAATGGACAGGTGGCCGCCGTCGTCGAACGGCTGTCCGGCGCGGGCCTGAACGGATGGGCGCAGTGGCAATGGTTCACAGCACTCAACCCATGGATCGACGCGCGTCCCATCGATGTCGTCGGGAGCACTGACGTGATGAAGGCGGTCGACGGACTCCTCGATGCGTGATGCACCGTGCGGTCGCGCCAACTGTCCGATCGTCGAACCGAATGACATCGATCGGCGAACGCTGCTGACGCAGACCATCGACGCCGGCACCGAATGGTTTCGTGTTGCCCGGACCGCGCACGGCACCCAGCCGTTCGCTCCCCCGGGAAGCGGCAACGGACGGTTCTCCCCGCTCGACACTCGCGGGCACAGCTACATCGCCGCGCAGCGCTCGGCGTCGTTGTTGGAGTCGGCGCTACACGAGGCATCGGGCCCCAACCCCCGCATCTACGCCGCGACCCTCCAGGCCTACAGCCTGCATCGGCTGCGGCTGCACGATCAGGTTCGACTCGTCGACCTGCGTGACAGTGCGTTGACGCGTCTCGGGCTCGTTCGTGAGCAACTCACGGGCACCGGCGGGCTGCATTACCCCTGTACACGGGTCGTTGCTGAACGGATTGTCGGGTCGAAGTCGTCGGTCGGGTTCGTCTGGACGTCTCGCCAGGGGGCGCTGCATGCCGACCGCAACCCCGACGGCCTCGCGTCGGAAGTGCTGCGCCACGACAGCCTCGACGTTGCGGTGCTCTACTCCCCCGATGCCGCCAAGGCGCTTGAGGTGATCGAGTCCGAGCCGCTGGTCAGCGGAACCGGCCCAAGTCGCTTCGTCCTCGAGCTCGCGAACCTGCTGCGCATCGCGATCCTGTAATCAGCAACAAACCTGCTGCAACCCTCCATCATTCCTGCGCGGGCTGGCACGACGGGCACCAGTAGGTACTGCGCGCGGTGCGCTGACCGGCGGCCGAGAAGTCGATCGAGTTGCCACAACGACGACAGACAAATCGGTGGCGGCCATACACATGCGTGCGGCCTTCGTTACCTCGCCCGGTTGTCGAGCGGTAGGCCGTGGCCCGATTGGCAACGAGCTGGCGGTGCGCGATCGACCACAACTTGCGGAGTTGATCGTCGGTCACCGCACCCACGGGAATGAACGGATGCAGGCCGGCGACGAAGAGCGCTTCACTCTTGAACACGTTGCCGACACCGGCCGCGACCTGCTGATCAAGCAGTAGTTCGGCAAGTGTGGTCGCGTCGGTCGCGCGGGCCCGGCTGTTCGCAACCACCACATCGAGGTCAACGTCGTCGTTACTCAAGTCGGGGCCGAGCCGATCCGCTGGCGCCGTGCCAGACCCCGCAATGTGTGTCGAGATGTCGGGAGCGGCGAAGCACAGCGCGCGCCCCAGTGGAGTCTCGATCACGATGCGCAGCTTCGGGTCCCGCGGGACCGGCCTCTCGAGGCCGCTCGTGCGCCACGACCCCGACATGCCGAGGTGCGTGTGGAGTACGAGCTTCCGATCGAACTCGATGAGGAGGTACTTGCCGACAGCTTCGACGCTGTGGATCGTGTCGCCGACCCGCGGTCGGTAGCCGCGCAGCTTCTTGAACCACAGATCGGTCACCACTTGCCCGTCGAGCACCGGGGTCAACACCTCTGCGGCCCGGCGAAGTGTGTCGCCCTCAGGCACGTTGGTCAGCGCTCAGCACAGTCTCGAACGTACTGCTGATGGAGTTCGCTGTCGTGTCCGCCTGCCATTTCGGGGCCCTGGTCCGACGAGATCCTCTGATGCACGATCGTTGGTCTGACGCCCAAGATTCTTCAGAATTCTTGTGCCACCACAGTGGCCGGAAACGCGGCTCTGCACGGCCCTCTCGCTTCGGGTTGTGGAGTATCCGATCGGCTCGGCTGACCCGGCGTTCGATGCGCAGATCGTCATCAGGACCAGCCTCCGGGGACCCTGGAGGCCATGGCGTCCTGAACCGAATAGCACCTGGTAGAGGGGTAGATATGATCAGCTGAGTTCGGTATAATCGTACATATGTTCGCAGACCTGATCGAGGAGTTGATGACACTGTCGGCAACCGAACTCGACGCAGTGATTGCCGAAACCGAACTCGCTCAACGGGCCACCGCTACACGC
>JBNMOS010000225.1:0-3649 GCA_051275435.1 Ilumatobacter sp. | reverse complement strand
CAGCAACTGAATTGCGAAGCGCCTTGACGACGTGGTCTTGACCCCTGACTTCGCTGAAGCGACGGGGCCGATATCGGCGGTACAGCGACTGAGTGGCCATTGCGATCACGATAGAGGGTCCGCGCACTTCCGCCATCGTGCGCGCCGTAGGGTTCCACTGATGTCGACTCCGTCCGCGGTTCGCGGGTCCCGCACGCGCCTCGCCTTCGGGCTCGCTGTCGCGGTGCTCGCTGCTGCCGCTACGGCATGTGCATCCGAGCCACTCGAACAGGTCGACCCGGGAACGTACCGTGCTGAACTCGGCGCCGTGTGCGAACAGACCGACCAGCGCCAGGCTGCGCTCACCGACCCGGTCGATGCAGCGACCACGGCCACGTTTGCCCAGCAGGTGTCCACAATTCTGGCCGCTGAGGCAGACGCCATACGAGCACTGCAGGTTCCAGCCGATCTCGACGACGATCACCGTGCCTTCATTCAGAACACCGACGATCAGGCTCGACAGTGGACCGTGCTGGCCTCGACATCAGTCGATGACGGCGCTGCTTTTGGTGACGTTCAGACGGCGATCCTGCAGCTCTCACTCGGCCGTGACGACCTCGCTACAGCGATGGGCGTCGACGCCTGCCGAGCCGCTGGGCCCGACGCATCGTGATGTCGGAACCTCGTCGTCCCGGCGAGGTTCACCCAGTTGGCGGTGAGGCCGCAGTAGCCTCGGCACACTGTGAGTGAGCGCACATCTGTTCCCACCGGCGGCCGCTTGGCCAGCCTGCGTATCAACCGGCCGATCTCGGCGATCGCGGCCGCCTTCGCCGCCGTCCTGATCGGCATGCTGACGTTGCTCCCCGGCGTCGCCTACGCCGAGAATGAGGTCGTCACGTCCGAGCCCGCTGACGGCACCACGCTCGCCACCTCACCAACACAGATCGTCATCAACTTCACCGACGAGATCGGCGAGCTACGCATCGTTTCACTCGAGTGCAACACCGAAGCAGTCAACCTGCCCGCACCGACACTGAGCGGCAACTCACGGGTGATGACAGTCGAGATTCCCGATGCACTTCCGCGTGGCCTCTGCGTCGCCACGTGGCGCGTCAGCGATACCGACGGCGAGCCAAACGGCAGCTCGTTGATCTCGTTCACCGTCGACGCCGAACCCGCCGCGACCACCACGCCGACTGACGAAGATTCCACGACATCGAGCGTCGGATCCGTCGATGGTTCGACACCGGCGGAGTCGACTTCGACAACAAATCCCGCCGATGACACCGAAACCAAAACGGTTGCGCTCAACCGTGTCGAGACGGGCAAGGGCCCGCTGTGGCTTGGCCGCGTGTTGTCGACGCTCGGCATCGCTGTCGTATTCGGCGCATTGGTCCTCATCGCTGCGGCTTGGCCGGAAGGCGTCGAATACCTGATCACCGTTCGTTTCCTGCGCGCCGCATGGGTGCTCGCCCTGATCGGCACCTTGCTCTTCACCTCGGCCGCTGCGGCCGCAGTCACGGGAAGTTCGCTGGGTTCGGGTTTCAGCCCAGGGGCCTGGTTCGACCTCTTGGGCGCAGGCTGGGCCGGACGCGCCGCGCTGTTCCGCTTGATCTTCGTCATCGCCTCGGCGTGGGTGGCGTTCCGCCCCGATCGTGTCAACGACCCGGTCACACAGCTGGCGGCGCTGGGTATCCCCGCCCTTGCCGTTGCGATGATTGGCGTCGGCCGAGTCGACGGGTCACTCGCAGCTGTCGGCGTGCTGCTTGGTATCGCACACGCGCTGGCCATGGCGATCTGGCTTGGCGGCGTGATCCTGCTGACACGAGTGGTGCTTTCCGGGCCCGGCGACGAAGACCTCGTTCATGCGGTACGCGGTTTTGCACGCGTGTCGGTCATCGCCATCGTTGTCACGATCGGTACCGGCCTTGCCCAGATGCTGCGTCTCGACGGCAGCGACCTCTTCGGCAGCGCTCATGGCCTCTGGACAGTCTTCAAGGTGGTGCTCGTTGCCGCGATGGTTTTCATCGGCCTGTCCGCTCGCCAATTCGCTCAAAAACGCCTCAATCGCGCCCACGAATTGACCGTGCCGATGGCCGACCGTCTCCGTCGTGCGTTCGGAACCGAAGCAGCGATCGGGCTCGTCACGTTGCTCGCCAGCTCCTGGCTGCTCTCGCTCACCCCGGCAAACGTGAGCGCAGAACCGAGTATCGAATATGCGATCTCACAGACCGTCCTCGTCCCCGAAGCTGACCTCGACGTCACGGTCAAACTGACCCGTAATGGCGTCGGCAACAGTGGCCTTGAAGTCACGGTGAACTCACCGGCCGAAGGACTCACCGGGCTCGAAGTAATGCTCACCCCGCCGTACAACACCGTCACCGGGGCAATCGTTCAGCCAGTGCCGCTGACGGGCGCTGGCGTCGCCACTCGTAGCGAATCAGTCGGCCTCCCGATCGTCGTGCCCGGCGACTGGCTGCTGCAGGTCAACGCACAAACCGCGGCCGGCGTCGTGCAGAGCGACCCAGTGCTGATCTCGATCCTCGACGAGACCGGCGCTGCACCGACCACGTCGATCACGATTCCGGAACCGATCCTGGTTCCGATCGAGACCTCCACAACCCTCGCTGGCGGCTGACGCTGCCAACCGGTTCAGACAGTTGTGCTGCTGGCCAGAAGTCGAGCCACTTCGCTGAGAAAGTTCTTGTAGTCGATCGGCTTGGCCACGTAGCCGTCGCACCCGGCGTCGATGATCCTCGACTCGTCGCCGCGCATCGCATGCGCAGTCACCGCCAACACCGGAATGTTTGCGGTCTGATCATTCGAGCGCAGGATGCGCGTCGCGGTGAGCCCGTCGGTGCCTGGCAGCTGAATATCCATCACGATCAGGTCGAATGATTCGGTCAGGGCAAACGCGAGCCCATCGTCAGCGTTGACGGCCTCACATACCTCGTACCCAGCGCGCAGTAAAACGCCGCACAGCAGTTTGCGGTTCGCAGCGTTGTCCTCGACCAGCAGGATCTGCTTCGTCATGCGCTCGGCCCAATCGGTAGGACACTTGTGGCTCCGAGGAGTGCAAAGACCTGATCGAGGAGTTGCCGGTTGCCGACGGCGCTCTTCGAGACCACCGCTTGAGCGTTCTCCGCCAGCCGTGCACGCTCCACCGGAGTCAGGCTCTTCGCAGACAGGACCACGACAGGGAGCCTGTCGGTTGCAGGATCGGCCCGGAGCGCAGAGAGAACATCGAATCCGCTGACGACGGGCATCATCAGGTCGAGAATGATCAAGTCCGGACGGTTTGCTGCGACGGCGTCGAGGCCTTGGCGGCCCCCTATCGCAGTGACCACCTCAATCGATCCGTCCTCCACGTAGGAGGCCATCACCTCGCCTGCATGCGGATCGTCATCGATGACCAACACAACAGGTCGCGCCTTGTCGGATCGAGCGAGGAGACCTTCCACGATGTCGAGGAAGTCGCGTCGGTGAATGGGTTTCAACAGAATTGCATTGGCACCAAGCGCGATAGCGCGTTCCGGCTGGTCAGCACCCGACACCACCAGTACAGCGACCCCGCGCAGCGTTCGGTGGTCGGTTCTGGCCGCAAGAAACGAGAATCCATCCATGCCTGGCATCATGAGATCAAGTGTGATCAAGTCCGGCGTGCAGCCGC
>JBNMOS010000224.1:0-3667 GCA_051275435.1 Ilumatobacter sp. | reverse complement strand
CCCCTAAGTTACCGACTGGTAACCGCTGTGTCTACCCTTCGGTAACAGAGGCCGCATTTGGGACGACCTTCAACGACGTCACCCGTCGGCCGAAGTCGGCGGTTGCAGCCGTTGCCCAATTGCCTGGGTGCAGCGATCCAACACGATGGCCATCAACACAATCGCAAGCCCGACCTCGAAGCCAAGGCCGACCTCGCTGTTCTTCACTGCGCTGATCGTTTCGAATCCAAGCCCGCCGCCGCCCACCAGCCCGGAGATGATCACCATGGCCAGGACCATCATGATGACCTGGTTGATGCCTGTCATGATCGTCGTGGCGGCCAGCGGGATCCGCACTCCGAGCATCGTCTGGCGCGGCGTCGCACCGAACATCTGTGACGCCTCGACGCTCTCGGGGGCGACCTGTTTGATGCCGAGCGCGGTGATGCGAATTCCCGGGACGACGGCGTACAGCACCGACGCGATGATTCCCGGCACGACGCCAAGCGTGAACAATGTGACCGCGGGGATGATGTAGACGAGCGACGGAACGGTCTGCAGGCCGTCGAGGATCGGACTGAGCACGGCCTCAATCCGAGGACTGCGACCGGCCCACACACCGATCGGCACCGCAATCGCGACCGCGACCGCGACAGCGGCGAGTACCTGCGTGAAGGTGTCGAGCGTCAACTCCCACATCCCGATCAACCCAATCACGAGCAAACTCACCGAGTTGAAGACCGCCAACGGCCAGCCATTGAGACGCCACCCGATCCAACCGACGGCGAATACCAGGGCGGGCCAGGCAATCGTGTCGGTCAGCAGGTCGCGCACAGGCAGGTAGAACCGGATCACGATCGTGTCGTTGATCCACCGGGTCAGCCAGCGCAAGTTGTCACGCACCCAATCGATCCCGGTATCGATCGGGTCAAACAACTTGACGTCCCACACCGCTGGGAACTCGGTGAACGACCCGGCGCGCCCCACGATCACGAGAACAACGAGGCCACCGACTGCTCCCCACACGATCTTGCGCGGCAAGGCGTCCGAACCCCTAGGGCTCGCCGCGGCCCGACCGAGCCGTTCGAGCACGATGGCCACCGACACGATCGCCAGCCCCGTAGCGATGCCTCGTCCCGTGCGCCGCTGACTCAGTGTGTCCATCACCTCTTGGCCGAGACCGCCGGCACCGAGCAACGTCGCGAGGACCACAATGCCAAGCGCCATCATGATCGACTGAGCAATGCCGGTCAGAATTGTCGGCATCGCCATCGGCAGCTGAACTTTACGCAAGGTCTGGAACGTCGTCCCGCCAAACATTTTCGACGCTTCAACAGCTTGCGGCGACACCTCACCGATGCCCAACGTCGTGAGACGCACCACAGGAGGCAGCGCATACACGACCGTCGCCAACGTCGCAGGCACGGCACCAATACCGAAGAACAGTGCCATTGGCACGAAGTAAACGGGCGCTGGCACGGTCTGCATTGCGTCGAGCACTGGACGCATCACCTGCGCCGCCCGAGGCCTCAGCGCCCCAAACACACCGAGCGGCAGCCCGATCAGCACACAGAGAACGACGGCGATCGTCATCAACGCAAGCGTCTCGACCGTCACTTCCCACATGTCGAACAATCCCGGATACAACAACGCGAGCGCCGCGAACGTTGCCTGCTTCCACCGCCGTGTCCGCGCGATGAACACGAACACTGCGAGCGGCAATACGAACCACGGCACCCATAACAGCATCGACTCCACGGTGTCCAAGCCCCACCGCACCAGGTCCGTGATCGGATTGAACAAGTAGGTGAACAGCCAGTGATCGCGACGGTTGCGTTGCGACCACCTGGCGACGTCATCAAGCGGATCCGAAAACGTCCGGTCCAGGCCAATGGGGAACGACTCGGTGGACGAAAACGCCGTCTGCAACGCGACGAAGCCAGCGAGCAGCACAACCCACGGCCACCACTTTCGGTCGATCCCAACCGAACGATCGGCGGACAACGCGACGCTCATGACGCGCGGGACTCACCCGCGGTCTCGAGCACGCGAATGACCGCGTCGCGGTCGACCACCCCAATGAGGTCACCGCTCCTGTCAAGGACACCGACGGCAGCGACGCTCCCGAGCATCGCCGGCAATACCGACTCGATCGAATCGCGCACGTCGACCATCACCGTCGGCGCCTCCGCCATCGCATCCGCGAGCGCGGCGAGGGGTGTCATCGCTGAACGCACCGTGAGCACCTTCGCACGCGACACGTCCTTCGTGAACTCGCGCACATAGTCCGTTGCCGGATCAGCAATCAGTTGCTCGGCGGTACCGATCTGATCAAACTCGCCGTCCTTCATGATCGCGATGCGATCACCGAGCTTGATCGCCTCGTCGAAGTCGTGCGTGACGAACACAATCGTTCGATTCATCTCCCCTTGCAGCCTCAAGAGTTCGTCCTGCATGTCACGGCGGATCAGTGGATCGAGCGCCGAGAACGGCTCGTCAAAGAACAGCACGGTGGGCTCGACGGCTAAAGCCCGCGCCAACCCAACACGCTGCTGCATGCCTCCGGAGAGTTGGCCCGGATAGTGCTCGCCCCAGCCGGATAGGCCGACAACGTCGAGTATTGCGGCCGCCCGCTCACGCCGAACTGCGCGTTTGATGCCCTGCACCTCCAGGCCGTACGCGACGTTGTCGATGACTCGGCGATGAGGAAACAGCCCAAAGTGCTGGAACACCATCGACAATTTCGTCCGGCGCACATCACGCAGTTCGGACGCTGACATCGACGTGAGCTCGCGACCTTCCAGGTCAACAGAGCCGCGGCTGAGACCGCCGAGCTGTGCAACACATCGCAGCAGCGTCGACTTGCCCGAGCCGGACAACCCCATGATGACGAACGTCTCTCCGGTCGCAACGGCAAAGGACACATCGCGAACGCCAATCGTGTTACCCGTTGCCTCGAGCACCTCAGAACGGGAGGCGCCACCGTCAGCCATGTCGAGCGCCCGCTGCGGCTTGGTTCCGAACACCTTCCACACCCCGTGTGCTTCGAGGCACGGAGTCGGCTCATCTGACGCCCGGGCCGACCTCGGGCTGAAACTGGAAGCGGTGACCGTCATCAACTTCTTCTTCCTGTCGGTGTCGACCGACATGCGACGGAGTTGCGGGTGGCATCTGCGACCCGCAACTCCGCCAACTCGTGCTAGCCGATCCAGGTGGACCAGACGTCCTTGTGTGCAACGATCCACGCGGCGGCAACGTCCTCGACGTCCTCACCGTCAATTTCCGCCGACGGCAACATCTCGAGCTGATCGTCATTAGTAATGGTGAAGGCCTTCAGGAAACTGTAGACACCCGGCGCCTTGTCGTTCAGTCCAGCGAAGTTCGCCTTGAGAATGACATCCTCCGGGTAGTCGCAATCCACCCCGCCATCACCAGCGGCTGCAGCGACGCCACATTCCTCGGTGTACGGCGGCAATGCAACCTGCTTCAAATCGTACTTACCAACGGCAGCCGTCGGCGTCCACCAGTACATGAGCACCGGCTCCTTCGCCGCGACACGGGCATCCAACTCGGCGACGGTGGCCGGCTCGGAACCGGAGAACACGACATCGAACGGCAGGCTGAGGTTCTCGATGATTTGACCATCGAACTCTGAGTACGACGGATCGGTGCCGAGGAATCGGCCCCG
>JBNMOS010000223.1:0-3745 GCA_051275435.1 Ilumatobacter sp. | reverse complement strand
TAACATTATGAAATCGGCCCACGTACGCCGAGTGAGGTGGTGACCGGGTCCTGTGCAATTGACGCCCGTGAACCAGGTCAGGACCGGAAGGTAGCAGCCTTCATCGGCATCGTCGGTGTGCCGCAGATCGCCTGGTCACTACCTCAGTCGGCGAATCGTGGGCCCAGGTTTCACCCCGCTGCGAGCCGTCGTGCTGTGGCGGCGAGGCCAGGAGCGCCCAATTCGTTGGCCACCTGTTCGAATTCTGCCGTCGGCCCATTCCACGCCCAGTCATCAACAGTGCCGACCTCTACATCAAGGTCAATCGTGGCGATTCGCCGGAAAAGCAGCGCATCGTCGAACTGCGCGTTGAGTGTTTGGGAGAGCTTGGCCGCGCCCCGGAGCCCTGGAACGTCCCATTGGCCTGCCGCCTTCGGAATCTCTTCGAGATGGCGGTACTTGGCCAACACCAGCGCAGAGCTCTTGGCGCCCCATCCTGGCAGGCCAGGGAAACCGTCGGCTGAGTCGCCGACGAGGCCGAGGTAGTCAGGTATCGAGGCGGGGGAGACACCGAACTTCTCGATGACTCCCGCTTCGTCGACGATCTCGCGTTTGCGACGGTCGAACTGCACGACTCGTTCGCCGCTCACGCATTGACCGAGGTCTTTGTCGGCGGTGACGATCCACACCTGCTCAACCCGTTCGTCGGCGGCTGCAACGGCAGCAGCTGCACCGAGCGCGTCGTCGGCCTCGTGGGTAATCATTGGCCAGACGGTGAAGCCGGCAGCGACCAGGGCCCGTTCGACGACCGGAATCTGCAAGGTGATCTCGGGGTCCATCCCCTCGCCGGTCTTGTATCCGGCGTAGAGGTCGTTGCGGAAACTCTCGATCGTGTGATCAGAGGCGACGGCGACGTGAGTGGCGCCGTCTTCGATGAGGGCCAGTGTCGAGGCGACCACGCCAGCGGCTGCGGCAAACGGGTGCCCGTCGCCATGGCGCGACGCAGATCCGAAGTGCTGACGGAACAACTCATAGGTGCCATCGACGAGGTGAACGCGCATGAGGACACGGTAGCGGTGCACCCCATGCCCGTTGACGTCGGCGCATGGTGACAAGGGCTCTGACCTGGGGGATTTTGTCCGGCGTTGAGCAAAACATTGGTCAAATCTGTCTCAGGAATTCCTCAAGCCAGCTCGGAACCGGTCGATACAAGTTCAGACGAGTTCTGTCGTGTGGCAGGCCAAAGTTGAAGGATCGCATTACATGGCAATGGACAACTCGGAAGCGAATCGTGCAATCCGCGACGCCGTCCAGACGACCCTCAATCAGTTTGCCGAGAGCGTTCGGGCTGGCTTCGACGGCCTCCGTGCCCAGCTCGAAGCCGAGCAGACGGCACGTACCCAGCTCACTGCGCAGGTGCAGGCACTCGCCACCATGATCGAAAAGGGCGGCAGTGGCGCTACGAGCGACGCGACGCTCCAGCAGTTGGCCGAGGTCAGCCGCCGTATGGACACCGCTGATGCCGATGCTCGCATCCGCCAGCAAGAAGCCGATGACCGGGTCGCCCGAGTCGTGCAGGATGTCCAGTCGAGTCTGCCGACGATCGTCGAAGCCGCTGTTGCACCCGCCATACGGCCGACCGTCAACCGACAAGACGAGGTCGAGCGCGATCTCAAGAACCTCCGTACAAGCCTCGAGAAGTTCGACAGCCAGGCAGCTCGTATGGTGTCGCACGTTGTTGAAGTGACGACCTCGCTGACCGAACGGGTCGACTCATCTGTCAGCGGCATGAATCAGGATGTTGCGGACAGAGTCAGTGGCTTCGAGCGACGAATCGACGAAGTGCTCGCCGAGACCGCCAAGGGCGACGCTGAGGTCAGAGCAGTGATTGCGAAGCAGGTCGAGGAGGTTGAAGACCGCGTCAACGGCCGTGTGGCGACCACCGAGGCTCGAATCAATGAAGAAGTCGGTCAGCGCATTGCTGACATCGATGCCTACATCGGGCGTGTGAGTGTCGGTCTCGACGATTCGATCACCGTTCTCAACGACCGCATCGCCAGCGGCGACAGCCGTTTCGGAACGTACGACGAAAAATTCGACGCCATGGCGAAGGTCCTTGAAGACGTCGACGCCGAGGCAATCGACGACCTCAAAGACCGGGTCCGCAGTGTCGCTGGCGAGGCCGAATTGGTCCGCATCGAGATGGAGCGTTTCCAGGCGTCGATGGGTGCAACCGTCGACAAGACCACGATGCGCCTCACCGAAGTCGAGACACAGCTGCAAGACCAGGCAATGGACACCGAGACAGCAGTGCAGCTCGAGCGGCTTGAAGAGGTCGAACGAGCACTCATAGCTCTTGATCCCAGCCAGTTCGTCCGTGTCGATGGATCCAGGAATGCGCGTGAAGCCGTCGGCGGATACGGCGTGGCATCCGAACCGGCTGGATCGAACGAGCACGTCGACGCGGACTTCTCGGCTGAGTTCGAGATGGCACCGCTTACGGACCCGCTCGCACAGACAAACGGCCCACAGACATCCGATTCGATGAATTCGTTCGCCCCGCCCGCGAACGCCCAACTGTGAACGACGAAGGCTGACTGATGGCTCTCCGTAAACCAAAGACTGATGATGCTGCCCAAGCTCTGGGCGGAGGCATCGCGGTCGCCGAACCACCGACCGTCGGTGCAGCTGCCGAACAGTGCATGGCCACCGGCCAGGAACTGGTGCAGGCTGGACACCTCGACGCAGAGAAGCTTGCAGTCACGCTGCAGGAAGCCAATGGCGACCTGCTGGTATTCAGCAACTCGCTGCTCACCAAGGCTGGCGTCAGCCGCAACGAACTGAGCCAAGCCATTGGCGCTGCCTGCCAGGTAGCCGTTGGTGACAGCAATCCCGGTGAGATTGACGAAGAACTCGTCCTCAAGGTCGCCGAGGGCGTTGCTCGTACCCACAAGGTGATGCCGGTCTCTGAGGAGAACGGTTCGATCGTCCTCTACGCCGCTGACCCCTCACCGTCACGTCGCCAACTTGTTGAGAGCGCCACCGGACAGCAGTTCGTGTGGAAGGCATCCGACTACGCCACGGTCACCGCAATGATCGAGCAGATGTACCGCTCGACGGCGGACCTCGAGCAGATTCTCGGCACGTTCAATACCGAAGACGCTCAGCGACAAGAAGCCGAGACCATCGCCCAGGTGAGCCTGGATGACCAGGCACCCGTAGTCCAGCTCGTTGCGCGCATCGTGAGCCAGGCGCTACGCGACCGTGCGTCTGACATTCATATCGAGCCCCTCGACGAGCGCCTGCGCATTCGCTTCCGCGTTGACGGTCACCTGCTCGAAGCCTTCAGCCTCCCGTTGTCGGCTCACAACGCACTCATTTCCCGCCTGAAGATCATGTCGGAGATGAACATCGTCGAGAAACGTGCGCCGCAAGACGGTCAGTTCTCGACGAAGGTCGATGGCCGAGAGATCGACGTTCGTGTCGCATCCGTCTCGACCGTGTTCGGTGAGAAGATTGTCATGCGTATTCTCGACAAGTCGAAGTCGATGGTCGGCTTGGGCGAACTCGGCATGCCGAAAGAGACGTACAAAGAGTACGCCAAGCTGGTGCACGCACCGTTCGGCATGGTTATCTGCGCCGGTCCGACCGGCGCTGGTAAGACCACCACGCTGTACGCCACCCTGCTCGAGATCAATGACACCGGCAAGAACGTGACGACCGTCGAAGACCCGGTCGAGTACGTGTTCCCTGGTATCAACCAGGT
>JBNMOS010000222.1:0-3752 GCA_051275435.1 Ilumatobacter sp. | reverse complement strand
TCGTCTTGTCGTCGAAGGTGAAGAGTCGATCGGTGATCGACCGGATGATGGTGTCAAAGTCGCCAATGTCGGACTTCGTGTTGCCGGGGCCGCCAGGGAAGAGGGTGTCGCCGGTGAAAAGCAGGGGAGTGTTCTCCAACGCAAACGAGATCGAACCTGGTGTGTGCCCTGGGTTGTGGATGGCGTGCAACCGGAGCTTGCCGACCTCGATGACCTCGGTGTCGTCGAGAAACACGTCGTAGCCGACATCGGCGAGCATCGGGGCGTCGAGTCTGGTGACGGCGACTTCGTAGCCGGCTTCGCGCATTGCCGGTACTGCCTGGATGTGGTCCCAGTGGCCGTGGGTCTCGAGTACTCGTTTCACACCCAGTGCGTCGCACAGTTCGAGGAGTTGTTCGTGTTCATTGGCAGCATCGAGCAGTACTGCCTCGCCGGTGGCCTTGCAACGGACGACGAACACGTTGTTCTCGTAGGGCCCGACGACGACCTTGTGTACCTCGGTGTCGGCATCTGACCAATGCAGTGTCTTGCTCATGGCTCCATTCTGCCAGCCCTTCCGATCGTGATGCCGAGTCACACACTTCCGCACACTCGCCTTGGCACGGCATCCGGCTGCGCTTCGGCGGGTATTGTGCGGGCGTGGCACGTCGCACAAAGATCATTGCAACCATCGGGCCGGCATCGGCAGGTGAGGAAACGCTCATTGCGATGATGCAGGCAGGGATGAACGTCGCCCGCATCGCGCTGGCGCACACACCGCTCGATGAGGCGCTCGAAACACATCAGCGCATCCGCGAAGTCGCCGAACGGCTCGGCCTCAATATCGGCACGATGATCGACCTTCCCGGTTCGAAGACGCGCACCGGCCGATTCCCGGCCGAGGGCGTCGAATTTTCGGTCGACGACACGGTGGCGCTGGTTCCCGGTACCGGCGACAGCACCGCTGAGCAAATCTCGATCGACTACGCACATCTTGTCGACGACTGTCACGTCGGTGACGAGATCATGGTTGGCGGCTCGGTTGTCCTCGCCGTGCAGAAGGTGCGCGGCCAGAGCATCACGGCCAAAGTTATTTCGAGCGGCCCGCTGAGCGGCCGCGCCGGCGTGCACATTCCGTTCGGCTCCGCCGTGTACCGGCCGGTGACGGATTTCGACCGGGAGGCCCTTGACAAGTTCGTCGAGGTTGGCGTCGACATGGTCGCAATCTCGGTCAACTCCGGCCGTGATCTTCGTGAGCTCGCTCTCGAACCGCACCCTCGTGGTCCAATGATCATTGCCAAGATCGAGACCATGGCGGCAGTCGAGAATCTGTCCAGCATCATCGAGGATGCGGCCGGAATTATGGTCGAGCGTGGTGCGCTCGGCATCGAGGCCAACCTCGAAGATCTACCCCACATCCAGAAGAGCGTCATCCGTGAGTGCATTGCCGGAGGTTTGCCGGTCATCACCGCGGCCCAAATGCTCGACTCGATGGCCAAGGCGCAGGCACCCACTCGCGCCGAGGCGACCGACATTGCAAACGCGGTGTTCGACGGCACGTCGGCCGTCATGCTGTCGGCCGAAACCGCGATCGGTGAGCACCCCGTACTCGTCGTCGAAACGATGGCGCGTATTGCCGAACGGTCCGATGACCAGTTCAATCATCAAGCGTGGGCAGAGCGCGTCGCCGCCATCCGCATGGCCGGTCACGAGCACAGCGATGCAGCGATTACCGACGCGATGACGATCGCCGCCGCACGTGCCGCGGAAGAACTCAGCGTGCGTGCCCTGCTCTGCATTTCGGCGAGCGGTTTCACCGTTCGCTCGATGGCCCGGTTCCGGCCAAGCGCGAAGATTCTCGGGTTCAGCGGTCAGAAGGCGACAGTCCGTCAGCTCGCATCGAGTTGGGGTGTCACGCCGATCTTCTTCGAAGGCGGCACGGCTGACTACGAAGAGCGCGTCAGGCTCGCTGTCAATCAGGCACGTCGAGAAGGTCATGTGGCCACTGGCGACTTGATTGGTGTGGTCGCTGGGATTGCTTCGGTTGCGCGGGCGACCGACACGTTCCGCATGATGCGCGTCCCGTAGGGAGCCGCCGGCTTAGCTCGACACGACGTCGAAGCCAAGCCCGAGTGCTACGCCGATCTGCGGCGGGTCAAACGTGACGAACCGACGCGGCTCAGGAAGCCGCTCGGTTGCCGCGAGATGAATTGCATCGGTGAGTCGCACCGGCTGGGTGCGGGCGAGCGCAGCGGCGCGATCGAGGCATCGCTGATCGACCGGTACGACGTGGAGGTGGTCCCAAATGCGCCGGACTGCGTCTTCGAGATCGAGGCGGACGAAGCGATTGTCGGAAAGCCGATCGATCGCGGGCAGTGCTTCGGTTAAGGCCATGGCCGACGCCGCCCACACCGGGTCGCTCGCCAGTGCTGCTTCGGCGACGAGGCGCTGTGGGCCATCGATTGCAAGCGCAAGTACGGCGCTGGTGTCGAGTACAACGGTCATGTCAGCCGCGCAGCTCGCGCAACACCTGGTCGATACGTGAGCCGGCGTGTACCTGGACCGCTTCAGGTGCACGCCACTCGCCAGTTCGACGCGGTGGGACAACGGCACCCGCACCGATCAAGCGGTCGAGGTCGGGGGCGTCGGCATCGAGCGGGCCGAGCTGCGCGACCGGCCGCCCGCCTGTCGTCACCACCGTTCGCTGCCCTGACTGGGCGCGACGCACGGCATCGGCGAGGCCGGAGCGCAGTTCTCTGATGCCGAGGCTGAGGGCGCCACCATCGGCTTCCCCTTGGTTCGCTTCCGAATTTGTGTCCACATGTGTACACAAGCAGATTTGTGAAGCCAGCGCAACTGCGCCATGATCTCACCCATGAACTTCGCATTCACTGAAGAGCAAGAAGAACTCCGCAAGACCGTGCGCGCCTTCCTCGAAGCCAAGAGCTCCGAAGAAGCCGTGCGCGAGCAGATGGAGACCGACAACGGTTTTGACGATGCCGTCTGGGCCCAGATGGGTGAGCAGATGGGCCTCCAAGGCCTCGCGATCCCCGAAGAATTCGGTGGCTCCGGCTACAGCTACGTCGAGCTCGGCATCGTGCTTGAAGAAATGGGCCGCAGCCTCCTGTGCGCACCGTTCTTCTCGACCGTCGTGCTCGCTGCCAACGCGCTGATCCTGTCTGGTGACGATGCCGCCAAGCAGGCGCACCTCCCGGGCATCGCTGCTGGCACGACGAAGGCCACCGTTGCCTTCACCGAGCCGAACGGCAAGTGGGACGAATCGGGCATCGAAGCAACTGCCGATGCCGATGGCAAGATCACCGGCACCAAGAGCTTCGTGCTCGACGGCAACACCGCCGACCTGATCATCGTCGCCGCCAAGACCGCAGCCGGCACGAGCCTGTTCGCCGTCGCCGGTGACGCTGCTGGCCTCACCAAAACGGCGCTGTCCACGATGGATCAGACCCGCAAGCAGGCCAAGCTCGAACTCGACGGTGTGCAGGGCACGCTGATCGGTACCGACGGCGGCGGCTGGGCAATCCTTCAGGGCATGCTCGACCTCGCAGCCGTCGGCCTCGCCGCCGAGCAGGTCGGTGGAGCTCAGATGGTGCTCGACATGGCCGTCGAGTACGCCAAGGTGCGCGTGCAGTTCGGTCGCCCGATCGGCTCGTTCCAGGCCATCAAGCACAAGTGCGCCGACATGCTCCTCGAAGTCGAGTCGGCCAAGTCCGCTGCCTACTACGGCATGTGGTGCGCCGCTGAGATGAACGACG
>JBNMOS010000221.1:0-3765 GCA_051275435.1 Ilumatobacter sp. | reverse complement strand
CCCGGCATGGCCAACATCTCGAAGCTGCAGATGAGCGACATGGTGCGCCTCACTCGCGACCTGGGCCTCGGGATTATCGGTGCGAGCGGCATGTTGCACGCCTACACCGACGCGCAGCGCGAATCGCTCAGCGAAGCAACGGGCAACCCGCTGCTCGGCATGGTCACCGGCCCTGCGCTGTACGCACAGGCGCCACCGATCTACGGCGGCACCGACCAAATCCAGAGGAACATCATCGGTGAGCGAGTGCTCGGGCTTCCGAAGGAACCGAATCAAGACAAGGTCCTGCCCTTCTCCGAACTCCCAAAGAACATCTGATCCGATGACCATCACCGACCGTTCACCACTCTCGTTCGACCGCGACTACCTGCTCTCGACGCACGAGTACGCCGCACCACACGTCGTCGCCGGCCGCAACCTGCACGGCGGCATGCTCGCCGACGGGTCGTATCAACCGCCCCGCGCGCTTGGCCGCGTCCCGGCCATGGACGCATGGGAAGCAGCGCTGATCGAGCGCGGCGGTGCACTGTTCCCGGCGTCAGCTGTACTGCTGGCCGGCGATCGCATGCCGAACACCGAACAGCAGGTGGTGCTGGTCCGCAACGGCCTCGACGTCCGGTTCTGGAACACGCTGACCATCGTCGGAAAGATCGAAGCTCGGGGAGCCTTCATCGCGCTCGTGCCGGTCCCCGACCTGCAGGCTGCCATCGTGGAAGACATCTCTGGGATGGCAATCGGTCACCTCGCTACCGGCTTGCTCGAAGCACACGGCATCGACGAAGGCGGCATTCCTGACCAGGGAATCGGAGGCCACGACCAAATGTGGTTTGCCGCACGCGATCTGGCGTTTGGGCCTGATGCATATCCCGACGTCGAACCGCAGCCGGGTCTGGCTCGCGAAGACGCAACTCGCTACCTCCCCGAGGTGTCGGAGGAGATCGAGCAGATCCTGTCGTTCATCGCGAACGTACTGATTATCGAGTTCCGAGCCGAGATCGGGTTCGCCGAGACACAGGCTGTCTTGACCACACCCGGGCTCTTCGGAGAACGTGCCGCCGACGCTGCGCTCGGCGCTGAGATTGTCGGCCGCATCCGCACCGACGAGGAGATCCACGTTAGGTCGCTCAACCTCTATCTCGGGGAGTTGAGCAACGTCACGTTCCGCACGCTCGACGGCGGCACCATCGCCGGGTCCAAGCTGATCGACCGATTCTGGGACGGCATGGTCGAGTGGGCCACGGTCATCAAGCCAGCGAGCGATGCCAAGAAGGCTCGCGCCGATCTGTCGGCGCTCATCGACACGCACCCCGAAGCCACTCGCATCCGCGTCGAGTTCGACGCAGCCGCAACCTGAAGGGCGTCCGGGTCGCACCGGGCTGTGGAGGTTGCATACCGTTGCACTCGATGCGACTGACGTGCCCATGCTGATCGAAACGCTGCTCCCACTCGGCAAGCTCGACCCGGGTCTGCGCGAGCCTGACACCCCGCTCGACATCCGTGACTTCGCCCGGTTGGCCAAGGTCGCCGAAGACGTCGGTGTTGGCGCCGTGCTCGTTGAAGAGACCAAGGACGACCCGTTTCAGCTCCTTGCGCTCGGAGCGATGACGACTGATCGTGTCCAACTCGGCACGTCTGTCGCGATGGCATTTCCGCGCAGCCCCACGGCCACAGCGATGTCGGCCTGGTCGCTGCAGAAGCTGTCGAACGGTCGCTTCCTCCTGGGGCTCGGCACGCAAGTCCGCGCCCACATTCAGCGCCGTTACGGCCTGGAGTGGCACGCGCCGGCGCCCTGGATGCGTGACTACGTCAACGCGATGCGCGCCGTGTGGAACACGTGGCAAACCGGCGAACCGCTGAAGTTCGAGAGTCAGCATTACAACCTCGACGTCATGGTGCCGCTCTTCGACCCGGGCCCGATCGACCATCCCGATATCCCGATTCATATCGCGGCGATCGGGCCGAATATGTGCGCTGTCGCGGGCGAAGTCGCCGATGGCATCCGGCTCCACCCGGTTTGCACCGCCAAGTACATCGACGACGAGGTGCTGCCAAACGTCATTCGTGGCGCCGCTCGAACCGGCCGGAATCTGAATGATGTCGAGGTCTGTCTGAAGCCGCTGATTGGCACCGCACCGGACGAGCAACGGCTCGAGAAAGTGATCGACACGGTCCGTGCGCGCGTCGCGTTCTACCTGTCGACGCCTTCATACCGTCGGGCGTTCGAAGTCCATGGTTGGGGTGAGATTGCTCGTGAGGCATCGACGCTGTCACGCGCGCAACGCTGGGACGACCTCCCCGGCTTGGTGCATGACGAGATGTTGCACACCGTGGCCACCATCGCTACGTACGACGGCATTGCCGACAAGCTGAATGAGCGTTTTGCCGATCGGTTGGACCGGATCGAATTCTCCATCCCCGTCAACAACGCTGACGACGCCGACGCCTACCGGCAGATCCTCGGGCAGCTGCGTTAGTTGTCACAACGGGACTTGCCGCCGAGTCGAGCACGCCTCGCTGGCCCGTGGGAAGCTCAAAGGTATGTTGCTTTCCGGTCAATCAGTCCTTCTTGCCGGTGCATCAGGTGGCCTCGGCTCCGCACTCGCTGCTGAGTTCCAACGTCGTGGTGCGACCGTTACCTCGGTGGCGCGCAACCAGGAGCGGCTGGCGGCACTTGGCGGACACTCGGTTGCGCTCGACCTTCGGACGCCTGATGCCTGCCAGCTCGCAGTTGCCGCCGCTGTCGAACATGCCGGCAAGCTCGACATCGTCGTGAATGCGGTCGGGGTCGTGGCGTTCGGTACGGTCGCCGATCTCTCGTCCGACGCAATGGAAGAACTGTTCCTCACCAACACTTTCATCCCGATCATGCTCGCCACCGCCGCACTTCCACATGTGCAGCAGGGTGGCGCCATCGTCAACATTTCGGGCGTGATTGCCGAGCAGAACCTGCCGGGGATGGCGGCCTACGGAGCATCGAAGGCGGCGGTGAAGTCGTTCGACGAAGCACTCGCGCGTGAAGCTCGCCGCTCGAAGATCCGTGTGATCGACGCCCGGCCGCCGCACACGGAAACAGGTTTGGCTGATCGGCCGATCGAAGGTACGTCGCCGAAGATGCCGGAGGGGCTGGCGCCTGCCCATGTGGCAAGCGTCATCTGCGACGCACTCGAGAGTGGCACCAAGGACCTGCCCAGCAGTGCCTTCTGAGCTTCCGACGGTGTGGGTCCTCGGCGACCAACTGAACCGTCAGGGTGCGCTCGCCGGCATGCAACCGGGGGATTGTCGGGTCCTCATGGTCCAGAGCGATCTGAAGCTTGGGTCCAAACGTTGGCACCGCCAACGTGCCCACCTCGTGATCAGCGCGATGCGCCACTTCGCCGCCGAACTGCGTGCCGACGGGTTCGAGGTCGACGAGCGCACTGCGGCGACGCTGCCTGCAGGCCTCGCCGCACACCGCAAAGACTTCGATGTTGCGCGGGTCATTGCCATGGAACCAATGAGCTGGGACGGCAAGGCCATGCTCGAGCGCCACGGCGTCGAGACGATTAGGAACGACCAGTTCTTCTGCCACTATGACGACTTCGCCGCTTGGCAAGCTCCTCGGAAGAGCTTCAAGATGGAAGACTTTTATCGCTGGCAGCGAACCGAGCATCACGTGCTGATGGACGGCGACCAACCGCTCGGTGGCCAGTGGAACTTCGACCACGACAACCGCGAGAAGCCACCGAAGGACGGCCGAGCCTGGCCCGAGATCACTCGCTTCGAGCT
>JBNMOS010000220.1:0-3858 GCA_051275435.1 Ilumatobacter sp. | reverse complement strand
AGCGAACCATCGAGTGCATGAGCCGTACCTTCGCCGCGGCCTCGAACCCCTTGCCCGACCGGTCGAGGGCGCCAGGCATCGTCGTTGCGGTGAAGAAGCTCGCCGTCTCAAAGACTCGCTTTGCCGCTGCCTCGTCGGAGAGCGTTCCGGTCATCGTCATCGGGAGCGCGGCGTACTTGTTCAAGAAGGTGGCGAGGAACGCCCCGCGGATAGCCAGTGGGGTAGCAGTAGCCATCGGGATCCGTTCAGCCCGGGCCCCTTCGGCAACGAGCGTCATGTCGACCCAGGCCGGCGTGGCCTCCATCGCAGCGATCAGATCAACGAGTTCGCGCGGTGCGTTCTCGACGTTCTCGATGCCGCGTTGGCAAGCAGCTTCCAGCATCTCGACCAGAGTCCGGAAGCCGAGTGTGGGGATCAGTGCGGCGTACGCATCAGCAATGCGGTCACCGGTCATCGTGGCATTGCGCATCGTCTCGAGCAGTTCCGGCCGGTCGAACACCCGGCGCACTGCGTCTCTGACTGCGGTGAATCGCTCGTCGCCGAGTGCGGCCTCGGCGTCGAGGCGTTCAGGCACGAGGGTGAAGTCGACCTCGCCGTAGATTTCCGGGAGGGCCGCGCGTTGCTGAGTCACGCTGTCGGCATATGCCTGTGTCTGCATCTCGGTACCTACCCCTTGTTCGTTATTCATCGTCACTATTCATCGTCACTCATTGTCGAGTCGACCAGGTATCACCGTAGGCCAAGAGGGGCGTGGGCTGAGTGCTCGCGTCGCCGGGGGAGAGGGCGGGTATTCTCGCCGGTATATGCAAACTCAGCTGTTCATCGGTGGCCAATGGCGAACGTCATCCACGGACTCGACGTTCGACGTGGTCGACCCGGCCACGGGTGAGTTGATCGTGGCCGTTGCTTCAGCGTCGGCCGACGACGCCACGGCTGCGTGCGCCGCGGCACACCTCGCGCAGCAGCACTGGGCTGCTGTCGCCCCTCGCGAGAAGGCTGAGATTCTCCGGCGCTGTTTTGAACTCATGCACGAGCACAGTGACGAACTCGCCCGGCTGATCGTGCGCGAGTCCGGTAAGCCCCTCGCAGACGCCATCGGCGAAGTTGGATACGCCGCTGAGTTCTTCCGCTGGAACTCGGAAGAGGCTGTGCGCATTCGCGGGTCGATCGGAACGGCGCCGTCGGGCAACAACCAGATCATCGTCCGGCATCCTCCAGTCGGCGTCGTGGTCATCGTCACGCCGTGGAACTTCCCGGCCGCGATGATCACACGCAAGCTGGCACCAGCGCTCGCTGCCGGTAACGCCGTGGTCATCAAGCCGCCTGCCGAAACCCCGCTCACGGCGCTCCGGCTCGCCGAACTGTTCGCCGAGGCGGGGATACCCGACGGCGTGATCAACGTGACACCGACCGCTGATGCCGGTGCGTGGTTCGATGCTGCCGTCGACCATCGCGCGACCCGCATGGTGTCGTTCACCGGCTCGACGGCGACCGGGCAGAAGTTGCTGCGGCGTTGTGCCGATCGAGTCCTCAAGGTCGTGATGGAACTTGGCGGCAACGCGCCGTTCATCGTGTTTGATGATGCCGACATCGATGCCGCCGTGGCCGGTGCGATCACAGCCAAAATGCGTCACTCAGCGCAGACCTGTACGGCCGCCAACCGTTTCTTCGTGCAGGCCGGGGTGGTCGACGAATTCACGACGAAGCTCGCGGCGGCCATGGGTGCGGTCGCTGTCGGGGAGGGCTTCACCGCAGGGGTCGAGTGTGGCCCGCTGATCCACGAGGCTGCGGTCGACAAAGTCGAGGCGCTCGTCGAAGCTGCAGTCGCGGCCGGCGCAACGATCGAGGCGGGCGGTCATCGGCTCGATCGGCCGGGCAGCTTCTTCGAGCCAACCGTGTTGGGCAACGTCGCGTTCGATTCGCCGATCACCCGCGAGGAAATCTTTGGCCCGGTGGCTCCGATCATCACCTTTACTGACATCGACGAGATGATCGATCACGCAAATGACACGGAGATGGGTCTGATTGGTTATGTCTTCACCCGCGATCTCGCCCGCGGTCTCAACGTCAGCGAGCGACTCCAAGCCGGAATGATCGCCCTCAATCGCGGTGCCATCTCGGATCCGGCAGCGCCCTTCGGCGGCATGAAGCAATCGGGTCTCGGGCGCGAGGGTGCCAGCGAAGGCATCTACGAGTTCTGCGAGACGCAGTACATCGGCGTCGCCTACTGAGTCGGCGGTCGCTTCACCACTCGGCGCCAGGCTGACGGCGCTCCGAGCCGCCGCGCAGTTCGAATTTCGACAGGCGCGCATCGAGCACCTCAACCAATCGATCGACGTGCTCGGAGGAGAACGTGAGCGGCGGTCGGATCTTGAGCACGTTGGTGCTCGGCCCGGTCAATCCAATGAGGATCCCGTCGTGGCGTAGCTCCGTTGCGAGCCGACGGCCGTCGGCATACGACATTGGTTCTCGCGTTGCGCGATCAGCAACGAGGTCGAGGCCCCAGAACAGACCGCCACCCTGCACGTTGCCGATCACGTGGTACCGCGAGGCGAGTTCGGTGAGTTGGGTCGACAGTCGAGCTCCCATGGCGCTGGCGTTGTGCAGCAATTGTTGGTCTTCGATCACGTCGAGCACCGAGTTGGCGACGGCTGCCGACACCGGGTTGCCGCCGAAGGTGTTGAAGTACGACCGTCGCTCAGCGAACGCGGCAGCAATCTCGGGTGTGGTCACGACAGCGGCCACCGGGTGCCCTGCACCCATCGGCTTGCCGATCGTGACGATGTCCGGCACCAGGCCGTACGACGTGTGGCCCCAGAAGTCCTTGCCGAGGCGGCAGTAGCCCGACTGCACCTCGTCGGCAATGACCAGTCCGCCCGCAGCGCGGATGAGTTGTGCGCATCGCTCGACGTAGCCGTCGGGCGCGACGAGTACGCCGTTCGAATCCCAGCTTGGGTCGACCAGCCATGCAGCCGGCCGGTGGCCGCGCCGGTTGAGAGCGTCGAGTTCGTCGGTGACGAGGTCGGCGTAGCGCTCGCCGAGATTGGCACCATCAGGATGATCACCATCAGGATCATCGCGGTCAGGATCATTGGCGCGGAAGCGACCGCGATAGTCGTTCGGTGCGTCGATCACGCCGAGCCAGTCGGGTCGATCCTCAGCTGGATAGCCGTCGGTTGAAAGCAGCGACACCAGCGACGAGTTGCCGTGATAGCTGTGTTCACTCACGATGACGCCGTGCTGGCCAGTGACCGTGCGGGCGATCTCGACGGCCAGATCGTTGGCCTCGGTGCCGGTGCACACGAAGTAGCACGTCTGAAGGTTGTCGGGGAGCATGGAGCCGAGACGTTCGGCCAGGCGCACGACCTCGTCGTGGAGATACCGGGTGTGTGTGTTGAGTTGGGCGGCCTGACCAGCGAGTGCGGCCACGACGCGGGGATGAGCGTGGCCGACCGACGGCACGTTGTTGTAGCAGTCGAGCAATCGATTCCCGTCGACATCGGTGACCCAGACGTCCTCGCCGCGGACGAGGTGCACTGGATCGTCGTAGAACAATTGGTACGAGGGGGCCAAGGCGGATTCGCGTCGAGTTCGAAGATCGTTGTTCATGCGCGTTCCGTCGTGTCGAGTTGGTGGTGCAGTGTTTCGGTGGTCGCTTTCGGGTCGAGTTTGCCCCAACGCGAGAGGTTTGCTCGGTAGCTCGGTAGCTCACCGGCAATCTCCGCGAGTCGATGGGCTGGCGCATGTCGCGCTTGGTACTCGACGAGCAGCAGACCGAGCACGATACGAGTCAACACCAGATCGGCGAGGAGGTCGACTTCGTTGATGTCGAGTGGCATTGTTGAGTCGTAGCCGACG
>JBNMOS010000219.1:0-3875 GCA_051275435.1 Ilumatobacter sp. | reverse complement strand
AGTTCAGGCTGAGGTCGTCCGGGGCGTTGGCGAGCCAGGCGAGTCGGCCCGGCTGGCGGCGGAGCACAGTGCGCCACAGTTCATCCGGATCGGAGCTGAACACGTCGCCGGTCTCGGCGTCGAGCACCAGCCAGGCGCCCGCATCGATTTCGCCTTCGAGCTGTCCCGGGCCCCATCCGGCGTACCCACGGAACACGCGGACACGGTCGACTGCAGCGGCAACGATGGCTGGATCGGCGGTGAGGTCGGCCGACACGATGTCGCCGACGATCGGGGTGAGATTCTCGTCCTCGCCCGTACCTTGCTTGGTGTGTGCGAGAGCGATCAGGGCACTGTCTTCGACCGGACCGCCATCGAAGATTGACGATGGGACAGTCTGGAGGTCGATCCAGCGGTCGAGCGGCTCGTCGAGCGCTTCATCGCTCGGCCGGTTGATGACCACGCCAACGGCGCCGTCATCGTGGTGCTCCAGGACATAGATGACCGCACGGTCGAAGTTTGGATCGTCGAGCGGCGGCGTGGCGACCAGCAACCGGCCCTTGGTTGCAGGTGCGATGCCGAACACCCCTACAGTCTGCCCCTTTGCTGGCGAAATACACGTCGCGGTCGATGTCATCCGAATGTGTCGCCGTGGTGGTCGTTGGTGATGCCTTCAACATCAGCGTGCCGTTCTCACAAGAGGAGAAGGATTACTCGCCGCCCTTGATCCTGAACGAGCTCCGTGATCTCAGTGAGTTTCGCGCCGCCGAGGCCGAGTTCGAAGTGATTATCGACAAGGAAACCGACGTCAAGTGGGTGCCGGCCTTCATCGCTGGCGAGCGAGTGCAGTTCGTTGCTGTTGGTTCCGTCGACGCCACCGTGGACTTCAGTGCCATCGACGATGGTGCCGTCGTCTTCGACGAAGAGAGCAACACGGCAACCATCACCCTGCAGCCGCCCACTATCGGCGACCCGGTCATCGACCTCGATAGCAGCGGTGTGACGAACCGTGATCGCGGCGTCCTCGATCGGCTCGGCGGGATCTTCGTTGACAACCCGACGGCTGAGATCGAGCTGATTCGAGAGGCTGCAGACAAGATCAGTAAGGCTGCTGCCGAGACGGATCTCCTTACAAAGGCCGAGCAGAATACGGTAGACATGTTCACCGGTCTGATCGAAGCGCTCGGTGTCGACAGTGTCGACGTAGTGTTCCAGACATCCGAATCGCCCCCGGGCTGAAGAATGCGGCGGGCTGACCTGCCTCGCTCAGCCCGACCATTTGTGCATGTTCATACATCGACTTGTATGATCATGCAATGAGTGAGCAGATCTCGGTCGGCATTATCGGCGCATCCGGGTACACCGGGGCCGAATTGCTGCGATTGGCAGCACAACATCCGAACTTCGACATTCGCCTGGCGACCGGCGACTCGATGGCCGGTCGTCGTGCGGCTGACCTCTACCCATCGCTGATTGGGGCGTACCCCGACCTGGTCTTCGAGTCGTTCGACGCCGCTGCAGCTGAGGGTCTTGATCTCGTGTTCCTGGGGCTCCCGCATGAAGCATCGATGGACCTCGCCCCCCAACTTGTGGGCAAGGTCGGTTGCATCGTCGACCTGTCGGCGGCTTACCGGTTGCGAGACACTGCTCACTACCCCCAGTTCTACGGCTTCGATCACACCCAGACCGGATTACTGGCCGACGCTGTCTACGGCCTCCCAGAGTTCCATCGCGAGCGCCTCAAAGGCGCGCAGCTGATCGCCACACCAGGCTGTCACGTCACCGCAGCAGCCCTCGCGCTGAAGCCGCTCGTCGATGCGGGGTTAATCGCCACGTCTGGCATCACCGTGAACTCCTTGACGGGGATCACCGGCGCTGGCCGCACAGCGACCGAGGTGAATATGTTCACCAGCATCGACTCGAACGCTCGGGCCTACGGGCTGCTCAACCACCGGCACACCCCTGAGATCGAGCAGGAGATTGGCGCCCAGGTGTTGTTCACGCCGCACCACGTGCCGATGAACCGCGGCATTCTCGCCACCTGTACCGCGCCGGCCACCGACGCAGCATCAGCCGATGCGGTGATGGCGGCACTGACCGACTTCTACGTCAACGAGCCATTTGTCAGCGTGATTGAACGGCCGCCCGAAACGAAGTCGGTCCTCGGCTCCAATGCTGCTCACGTGTCGGCGCGGTATGACGCTCGGACCGGAACGGTCATCGCAATGTGTGCGATCGACAATCTGACCAAGGGTGCATCGGGCGGGGCGGTTCAGTCCGCCAACGTGGCGCTTGGCATCGATGAAGCCGCTGGCCTGACTACCGTCGGGGTCGCACCGTGAGCGCACTCAATGACATGTCGGCCTCGTTGAAGGCCGAAACACTCGCCGAGGCACTGCCGTACATTCGGCGTTTCGCCGGCAAGACCGTCGTCGTCAAGTACGGCGGCAATGCGCTCGCAGGTACGTCAGGCCACGACCCGCTGGCGCTGTTCGCGCAAGACATCGTGATGATGCGCCTCGTCGGAATGCGGCCGGTCGTCGTCCATGGCGGTGGGCCCCAAATCTCTGCACTCATGGAGCGGCTCGGCAAAGTGCCCGAGTTTGTCAATGGGCTGCGCGTCACCGATGCCGAAACCGTTGAGATTGCCCGCATGGTGCTCAAAGGCCAGGTCAACCCGCAACTCGTCGCGGCGATCAACGTGCACGGCAACTACGCCGTTGGCGTCAGCGGCGTCGACGGTGGGCTGATCCGGGCGCATGCCCGAGATCCCGAACTCGGCTTCGTCGGCGATGTCACCGCCATCAATCCTGAGGTGATCAACGGATTGCTCGACAATGAGTTCATTCCGGTCGTGGCGACGATCGGCTGCGATGAAGCCGGTCAGGCATACAACATCAACGCAGACACGGCAGCAGGGGCCATCGCCGAAGCGCTCGACGCTGAGAAGCTGATCTATCTGACCGACATCGAAGGCTTGCGCCGCGATGTGAACGACGCCGCGACGCTGATCCGCCAGACCACTGCCGACGAACTCGATTCGCTTGTCGATGACGGCACCATCGCCGGGGGCATGATCCCGAAGATTTCGAGCTGCACACATGCCGTTCGTAACGGCGTCAACGGCGGCCACATTCTCGACGGCCGGGTGGCGCACGTGCTGCTGCTCGAACTGTTTACCGATGCCGGCATCGGCACCATGATCACTCACGCAGGGATCACACAGCCAGGAGCGACTCAATGAGCCACAATTTCGACACACAAACGGCGCAGCAGTGTCCGTTCATGCCGGTGTTCGGCCCGCCCGCAATCATGTTCGAACGGGGGAGTGGCACCGAGCTGTGGGACACCGACGGCAAGCGGTACCTCGACTTCCTTGCCGGGATCGCCGTGACGTCGCTCGGCCACGCCAACCCGGTGGTTGCTGCAGCGATTTCGGAGCAGGCAAACCGGCTACTCCACGTTTCGAACTTCTTCGCCAACCCGACCGCGACCGAGGCAGCGCTCAAGGTCAACGCCCTGCTGCGCGAAGCAACCGGCGACGACGGGCAGCTGTTCTTCACAAACTCAGGCGCCGAGTCGAACGAGTGCGCCATCAAATTGGCCCGCAAGCACGGCGGCCGAGGTCGCCACACTGTTGTCAGCGCCTTTGGGAGTTTTCACGGTCGCACGCTGGCGTCACTTGCTGCGACTGGCCAGCCGTCCAAGCACGAGCCGTTCCAGCCGATGCCCGAGGGCTTCAAGCACGTTGCCTGGGGTGATCTCGATGAGATGCGCGCAGCGGTCGACGGAACCGTTGCCGCGGTGCTGATCGAATCGGTGCAGGGCGAAGGCGGTGTCAACCCGGCAACGACCGAATACCTCCAGGGCATTCGCCAGATCTGCGACGAAACCGG
>JBNMOS010000218.1:0-3935 GCA_051275435.1 Ilumatobacter sp. | reverse complement strand
CCGAACCGGTTGTGGTCATGCTTCCACGCAAACAAATCCGGATAGCGCGGATCGCCGTCACCACCGAGTGACCGTTGCAGCAACGCAAGAATCGCCGAGCGGTCCCCCGCCACCGCCTCGCGTACATCAAGCATCGGCAGGGTCGGCTTGGAGCGCGGCGCTGCCGTCGGCGGGGCTGACTCAGCAGGTTCCGTTCGAGCGACACGCGCGTACACGGCCTCGATCTCGGCGACCGTCCGATCGACCCCGAACTCCGAAGCACGGCTGAGCGAAGCCGCCGCCAGCCGGTCGCACAACGCCGCATCGGTGGCCACCCGCTCGATGGCATCGGCAAGCGCACCAGCATCGCCGGAAGGCACCAGTAGTGCGTCGACCTCGTCGGTCAGTTCCTCAGCCATCCCGCCCACGTCGGTCGACACGATCGGCAGCCCGAGCGCCAACGCCTCCATCACCGCAACCGGCAGGCCCTCCCACTTCGAGGCCAACGTAAACGCGTCGCATGCCGCCATCAGGCGCACAGCGTCGTCGCGAAAGCCAGTGAGCACGACTCGGTCACCCAGGGCGAGATCGGCGTGCAGCGCCCTGATCTCGGCTTCCTGCGGCCCCTGGCCAACGGCGACAATCCTCACCGGCACAGCACGATCAGCGAGCAACCGCGCAGCCTGCAGCAAGTTGGGATAGTCCTTCTGCGGGCGAAAGTTCGCCACCGTGCCGACCACGAACTCATCGTCACCGATGCCGAGTTCGGCGCGCACAGCAGCGCGGTGCGCCAATTCGGCTTGGGCCCGCGCAACGTCAATCCCGTGGCGCAGCGTGACTGCCTGCTTTGCGGCCGGCCCAGTGATCGACGACCGGACCTCGTCGGTCACCGCAATCGTGGCACTGTTCCAACGGCTCGTGATCCGATTGACAAGTCTGGTCGGCAAACGGTGGGTGGCCCAACGGTTGTGCTCGCTCGACACCACTGCGGGCCGAGACGAAGCCGGCATCGAGCGGGCCGCCAGCCGCGCCACCGAACCGGGCAGCGGTGAATGGACGTGGACGACATCGAAGCGCCCCGATCGGACAAGCCTGACCAGTTGCACCGGCCATCGCACATCGATTCGCTTCCGGCTCAGACACTGCGTCGTGACGCCTGCAGCTTCGAGTTCGCCGACAAGGTGGTCCTTCCACGGCAAGACGTACGCACACTCGATGTGGACGCCCTCACTGTGGCTTGCTGCGGCGGCACACAACAGCCGTTCAGCTCCACCCGGACCGAGACCTTTGACGACCCAGAGCACCTGCACCGACCGAACGCTACTCAGCGAACCGTCGTGGCGACGAGAACGACGTCATCTTGCCTGGCTCGCAGCCGCCACAGCATCGTGCGGGCAGCCGCGGCATCGAAATGCGTTCCGGCCGCAGCGCACCATCACAGGTACAGGGCATGTTCCCCAAGCAAGCCGACAGAGTCGGTGTTCGCTGACTCTCCATGTGTTGCGCCGCGGTCGGCACGGACCCCTACCTTAGAGACAACTCCCTGGGGATTGGAAGTGGACAAGCCTGTGAATTTCCGTGCAATTTCGCCGTTTAGTTGTTGACATCTATGTGGACAGAATGTGTATAAGCAGGGTTTGTCCACAGCCTGTGGTCAACGGCGTTCAGATCGCCGGCGCGACCTCCACCGGAATGCCATTAAGCACTGAAGTGCCTGAGAGTGGGTCAAATGCCTCGTGATCGGTGAGCAGATTCGAGTTCACGCCAGCGTGCTCGGCGGCCACCCGCATCTTGGTTCCCGGGTCGCCATGTCCCCAACCGTGGGGCAGGCTGACCACACCCGGCCGGACGCTGTCAGTCACCTCGACCGGCGCCGTCACCTGGCCCACACGGGAGGTGATCTGAGCCGCCCCACCATCGGTCAACCCCAGCGTGTCAGCATCGTCGGGGTGCACCTGCAGGGTGCAACGTGCCCGACCCTTCACCAACACCTTGATGTTGTGCATCCACGAGTTGTTGCTGCGCAGATCCCGCCGGCCAACGAGCACCATCCCGCGTTGCTCGAGGTCGATCTGCGCTGCGGCGAGGCGGTCGAGATCGGCAATAAACACCTCGGCGGCGAGTTCGATCTTGCCGCTCGGCGTCCGCAAAATTTCGGGTAGGCGCGGTTCGAGCGCACCGAAATCCCGACCGTGTGGCCGCTCGAGAAGGTCGTCCAACGACGTGCCATCTGGATTGTCTCCGAATGCGTCGCCATACGGGCCCGTCCGCAACATGAAGTCGAGCATCCGATCAGGGCCGCTCCGCCCGGAGGCATTCAGCTCGGTGAGCAATTCGTCGACGTCACGCCCAAACACGGGGCCGTGTGCGTCCTTTACTGCCGATCGAACAAGATGCTCGATCGACTGCTCGTCGACGACCGCCGGGTCAGCGTCAACGCCCTGCCCCTGAGCAATGGCGGTGAGCTTCGAGATCACTTCCCACTCATCGGGCTGATCAGCATCGAGGGGCAGCACCGCCGGGCTGTAGTTGGCCACGTTCCGAACAGCGAACTGCAGGAGCAGCAGGTCGTAGTGGCTGCGTTGCAGTTGCGACGGGACCGGCAAGACCACGTCGGCGTGCTTCGTCGTCTCGTTGAGGTACAAATCAATACTCACCATGAAGTCGAGCTGAGAGAACGCATCTTCGAGCAGCGCCGTGTTCGGGTTCGATCGGAGGGGGTTGCCGCCCAGGGTGATCATGGCCTTGATCTGGCCCTCACCAGGCGTCGTGATCTCCTCGGCGAGTGCTGCAACCGGGTACTCCCCCATCACTTCGGGGTGGCCGCTCACCCGAGAGGTACCGCGCCCGACCGTAAAGCCGCGGCCCGAGCCCGGCTTGCCACGCGTGGTCGCTCCCCCGGCAACGGGAAGTGCGAACATCGCACCGCCGGGCCGGTCGAGGTTGCCAGTCAAGATGTTCAGCGCGTCGATCAGCCAGGTGGCAGTCGAACCGAACTCGGTGGTGCTCGTTCCGATTCGGCCGTAGACAGTCGACGTGGGCGCCGCTGCCAGCTCATGAGCCAACCGTCGAATGGTGGCTGCTTCGATGCCGGTTGCCGTCTCGACCGACTCGGGTGTGAACGGTTGAATCGCCGCGCTGAACTCGACGAGGCCGTTGAGGTGCTCCGTGACGTGGGTGCCAGGATCGGCGAGTCCGTCGGTGACCAGCACGTTGGCCATGGCCGCCAGGAGCAGCGCATCAGAGCCCGGTCGGATCGATACCCACTCGTCGGCCTCCTCGGCAGTGCGTGACCGGCGCGGGTCAACAACGACGACTCGGCCATCGCGCTCCCGAATTGCCTCGATACGGCCCGGGAAATCGGGGGCCGTACACATGCTGCCGTTCGATGCGTACGGATTGCCACCGAGGATCATCAAGTAATCGGTCCGGTCGAGGTCGGGAACAGGAACCGAAACGCCCGTGCCGAAGACATGGCCGGCAGCGACGTGACGCGGCATCTGGTCGACCGTGGATGCGCTGAACCGATTGCGCGTACCGAGCCCGGTCAGCAACGAACGCGTGAACATCATCGACGACAGCGAGTGCGCACCAGCATTGCCGACGTAGACGCCGAGCGACGAGCGACCGCTGCGCTCGATGACACCTTGCAGACCCGCCTCAACGGCATCCCACGCTTCTGCCCATGTCGCTTCGACGTGCTGGCCGTCGCGACGGATCATCGGCGTCCGCAAGCGATCCGGATCGGCGTGCAACTGCTTCAGCGTCGACCCCTTCGGACAGATGAACCCCTTGGAGAACACGTCGTTCATATCGCCCTTGATGCGCTGGACCTCTTCTCCGCCCTTGCCGTCCGGCTTCAGCGTGATCTCGAGACCACACGTGGCTTCGCAGAGTGGGCAGGTCCGGCTGACGGTGCGCGTTGCCGAAGCAGCGTCAGTGTCGGGTGTGCGCTC
>JBNMOS010000217.1:0-3949 GCA_051275435.1 Ilumatobacter sp. | reverse complement strand
TCCTTGCGACGTGCACGCACGCTCGGATGGAGCACGGTGTACAGAACGATCCCGATCACGGCGATGCCGAACGGCAGATACGTGGGGTTCTGGTTCGTCAGCGTCGGGTAGAGCACGAAGCCACTGAGTACCGCCGACCAAAGCCACAGGATCACCACGCTGCGACGGTGGCCATGACCCATCTCCATCAAACGATGGTGAAGATGGCCCTTGTCAGCAGAAGCCAAGCCCTTGCCGCTGGTCGCACGCCGGACGATGGCGAACAGCGTGTCGAAGATCGGCACGCCCAAGATGAGGAGCGGGATGACCAGCGGCGCAAGGAAAAAGTAGGTCGTTCCAATCGTCTCCTGTTCAACCGAGTCGACACGGCCACCGACGACGCTTGTCGACACTGCGAGTAGCAGGCCAAGCAGCAGCGCGCCCCCGTCCCCCATGAAGATGCGTGCAGGGTTGAAGTTGTGCGGCAAAAAGCCGACACAAAGTCCGGCGGCGATCACTGCGAAGAGCGGCCCCACATTGGCGCTGTCGAGCAGATCGAGGTCGGTCAACCGCTCGCTGTACAGAAAGAACGAGATGGCACCGATGCCAACGATGCCTGCAGCGAGGCCATCGAGGCCATCGACCAGGTTGACGACCGTGCTCATACCGAGCAGCCACAAGATCGTGATCAGCGGGCGGAGGCTCTCGTCAAGGAAGATCGAACCGTCGTAGAACGGCAGCCGGAAGGCAAACATGACCACACCGAATTGCACAAGGGCAATGCCGGCAAGCACGATTCCGAAGACCTTCGCCGGCGCTGAAATCTCCCGAACATCGTCGAGAAGGCCAACTGCGTAAATGATGGTCACCGCCACAAAAACGCCCCGGGGCTCTGAGTTGCTGCGGAACACAACGTCAAGAGCCCCCGTGAATGACGCAGTGACGTAGGCCGCTACGAAGCCGATGTACATCGCCAACCCCCCGATGTCCGGGAGTGGCGTTTCGTGCACCGTGCGATCGTTGGGGAGATACACCCAACCCATTCGCCGGGCGAATATCCCGACGAGCGGCGTCACAGCGAAGGTCACGGCCGCCGCCACCAACCCGATCACCACGTATGACCCAATGGTTGGCACGAGGCCCGAGCCTACGCGCCCGACCGCCGCAGACCCTGCCCCGCACCCCACTCCGCCCCTCCTCCTCTCCTCCTCTTCCTCCTCTCCTCCTCTTCCTCCTCCTCTCCTCCTCCTCAGCGTTTGCGTCGATGTTTCCGTTGGACTATCCCCGGAAACGTCGACGCAAACGCTGAGTTTTTCCGTCTGGCAGGGAATCGGCCCCACTGTCGGATGTGAATCAAGAGATTGCAGCACTTGCGCGGCACCAGGACGGTTTGATCACGGACGCACAGGTGCGTGCCCACGCGTCGACCGACTGGCAACGCCGCGAGCTCTTACGAAGTGGATGGCTCGAACGCGTCGGGCCCCGAACGTATGCCGTCGCCGGTGCGCCACGTACACACCGGTTCGAGCTCCGACGGGGCTTGCTGATCCTTGGCGAACACTCGGTCGTGAGCTACGAAGCCGCCGCTGCGCTCCACCATCTCGATCGACCCGCTCCCAGCGCGGTTGAGTTCACGGTGGCGCGTCGCGCTCGCCCCGGCCACACGAATCTGGTTGTCCACACCACAAACCGCCTACCGGCAATCGACGTCGTCACCGTCGAGGGTTTTCGCACAACATCGGCAACACGGACGATTTTGGACCTCGCTCATGGTCGGGCGGGACGGGCACGTGTCGAGGCAGCAATTGACAGTGCGGTGCGACTTGGCCTTTCCGCACCTCACGCGATTGAGCGACGACTCGAGACACTGCGCGGTTCGGGTCGCTGGGGTTGCCGGCTCATTGAAGACCTCGCGGTCGACTCAGGTGGACACTCGATGCTGGAACGCCGATTCCTCGAGTTGGTTCGCCGACACGGCTTGCCTCGGCCAGCGACGCAGGCCGTGCACCGCAAAGGTGCACGCCACGTTGCACGCGTCGACTTCTTGTTCAAGGAACAGCAGATCGTGGTCGAAGTCAGCGGGCAACACGGGCACTCATCGCCAACGGATCGGTCCAAAGACGCCCAACGTCGCAACGAGCTCCAGGATCTGGGAGTGCTGGTGTTCGAGTACACCTACGCCGATGTCACCCAACGAGGCGCGATGGTCGCCCGAACGATGCGCGAACGCCTGCGATGAGCCGTTTGCGTCGAGATTCCGGAGGACCGTCCAACCGGTACTTCGACGCAAACGTGCAGATGGGGGTCAGTAGGGAGGGAACTTGGCGCAGAGGGTGGCGACTTCGGCTTTGATGGCGGCCAATGCCTCGACGTTGTCGACGTTACGCAATGCGCGTGCGATGAGCTTGGCGATTTCGGCCATTTCCGGCTCTTGCATGCCCTGCGTGGTGACCGACGGAGTACCGATGCGCACACCACTGGTGACGAACGGGCTGCGCGGGTCATCGGGGATCGTGTTTTTGTTCAGGGTGATCCCAGCCTCGTCAAGCGTGGCCTGTGCGACTTTGCCGGTGAGTTCGGCGTCGAACGGCGTGAGGTCGACGACCATCATGTGGTTGTCGGTGCCACCAGAAACCAGCCGGAAGCCCTCGGCAGCCAATGCCGCAGCGAGCGCTGATGCGTTCGTCACGATCTGTGCTGCGTACTCCTTGAACGATGGGTCCATCGCTTCACGGAACGCAATCGCCTTGCCAGCAATCGCGTGCTCGAGCGGGCCGCCCTGCCAGCCCGGGAAGACGGCCTTGTTGATCGCCTTCGCGTGCACCTCCTTGGAGAGGATGCAACCACCACGCGGGCCGCGGAGCGTCTTGTGGGTCGTGAACGTCACGACGTCGGCGAACGGCACCGGATTCGGGTGCGAACCGCCGGCGACCAGGCCGGCAAGGTGTGCAATGTCGAACATCAGCAGGGCACCGACCTCGTCGGCAATCGCCTTGAACGGCTCCGGGTCGAGGCGGCGCGGATACGAGGTGGTGCCTGCGACGATCATCTTCGGACGATGCTCAAGCGCAAGCTCCCGGACGTTGTCCATGTCGATGCGATCTTCTGCACCGGTTCCGTAGGCGACGAAGTTGTACATCATGCCGGATGCGTTGACAGGCGAGCCGTGCGTGAGGTGGCCGCCATGATCGAGGCTGAGACCGAGCACCGTGTCACCGGGCTGCAGAAGTGCCTGGTACACGCACATGTTCGCGTTAGCGCCCGAGTGCGGCTGCACGTTTGCGTGTTCAGCGCCGAATAGCTCTTTCACACGATCGATGGCGAGCTGTTCGATCTCGTCGACGACCGCGTTGCCGCCGTAATACCGCTTGCCCGGGTATCCCTCGGCGTACTTGTTCGTAAGGACCGAGCCCGTGGCCGCCATCACTGCTGGCGACGTGAAGTTCTCCGATGCAATGAGCTGCAGGCCGGTGGTCTGGCGTTCGATTTCGCGATCGAGAAGTGCAAGCACTTCGGTGTCGGGATTGGAGTCAGATGGGAAGGGCATCGGAAGTTCCTTGCGTAAAAGTGAAGGCTGTGGGGACTGCCAGTTTCAGTTGGGGTCTGACCCCAACTGAAACTGGTTAGAAGTTGGATTCGAGTTCGGTGATCTGATCGACGCGGCGCTGGTGACGGCCGCCTTCGAATGCTTGGGTGAGGAAGATCTGGACGACTTCCTCGGCAACGCCAGTACCAACAACGCGAGCACCCATCGACAGCACGTTGGCGTCGTTGTGTTCGCGTGCCATCCGGGCGGTGTAGAGGCAGTTGCACAGCGCTGCGCGGACGCCTCGCACCTTATTTGCTGCGAGTTGTTCGCCCTGACCGCTGCCGCCGAGGACGATGCCGAAGTCGGCGTTGCCATCACGCACGGTGCGGCCGACGCCGGCGCAGATCTCTGGATAATCGACCGAATCGGTCGAATGGGTTC
>JBNMOS010000216.1:0-3972 GCA_051275435.1 Ilumatobacter sp. | reverse complement strand
TCGAACGGATTGGCCGGGATCAGCCGAAACTTCACAGCCTCGGTGAAGGCCTGCCGACAGACCTTCCTGCAGTTGAGCACGGTGTAGGGCGCGTACTTGTCGAGCAGTTTCGACTGCCACTGGGTCAGCAGTTCGGGGCCGACATCGACCACGGCGTGAGCACCGATGTCGTCGGCGAGGTAGCTGGCGAACTTGCGGTAGCTGTCGAGCGTGGAGGTCTTCACCTGGTGTCGAGCGACCGAATCGAGCCACCAGTCGGTCAACTCCGCCACCGTGGTGTCTCGGGAGAATCGGCTGCCAACGGCGGGCATTGCTGCAATCTCGGCGAGCTTCACCTCACGTCGGGCCTCGGCCTGAACCCGCGTCGGCCCCGAAACGGTTCGGCGATTGCCCTTGGCATCGCGGTAGCTCGCTCGCCAGTAGCCCGGTCGGACCTTGCCCTCCTTCGACGTTCGCTCCGGCTCGAAGTACACCGATCCGTCGCCGTTCGAGTTCTTCGAGACCACCTCGACGTCGCCATCGGCTGTGGTCGTTCGCTTTCCTCGCGGCTGTCTCGGCATGCCTCACTCCCGGATCGAGAGCTCCACAACGGTGATTTGCGGAGCAACGTGCGGAGCAACCGTACCAGTTTGCGGAGCAACCGGCGGAGCAACGCTCCAGCAACGATTGCGAACGTCAGCGCACTTCGGCGGACATAAGCCCTGGTCAGAGGCTTTCGGTTTGGATTTCGGCGCAAGCGAGCGCACGACCAAAAACCTGTTTGTGGAGCTGGGGGGAATCGAACCCCCGTCCCTCAGCCGGTGGACGAACTTGCTACAACCATTCCCGGCATTGCCTCTGACGCTGAGACACCGACGGGTCGGCTGCAGGCTCAAGGCCTACCACGCATCGTCTTTCCGACATGTCAGCGGTCTTTCTCGCCGTCAGCAGTCTTTCCTGCAGTCATCCCCCACTTCTGTTGCCGGGCTGTGGTGGAGTGGCCCCGTGCGACATTTCTGCTCACGATGACTCTTCACTCATCTGATTAGATCAGGCGGCGAGAGCGAACTGCTCATCGGCAATTCTTGTGTTTTCCCCGTTTTACGAGTCTGAGAAACTCGGGTTGCAAACTCGAACAGCGTTACTGACGTCGAATCCAGTCAGCCCCGTGATCAATATGTGAAGGTCTACGTTAGCTGGCGATTCGACCGGTTCACGCCTCGTTCGCGGGTCCGTGACGATCGGCCAAGTATCTCGATGATCAGGCGTTGTCGTACTTGGCAGCGCGGTTGAACGCTGTTTCGATCTCGCGATCGTGGTCGCGTTCGGCCAAGTTCTGACGTTTGTCGCCTTTGGTCCGGCCCTTGGCGAGGCCGATCTCGAGCTTGGCTCGGCCTTCCTTCCAATAGAGCCGCAACGGCACGATGGTCAGCCCGCCCTGACCGGTGCGAGCATCGAGCTTGTCGATTTCGGCACGGTTCAGGAGCAGCTTGCGTTCACGGTCGGGCTCGTGGGCGCCGAAGCCGATTGCGTTCGTGTACGGCGGAATGTGAATGCCGTCGAGCCACATTTCGCCACGCCGTACGCGGGCGTAGCCCTCGGCGATCTGGGCGTTTCCTTCGCGGAGTGATTTGACTTCGCTGCCGGTCAGGACCATGCCCGCTTCATAGGTGGCAAGGATCTCATAGTCACGGTAGGCGCGCTTGTATGAAGCGATCGTCGTGGTGCCGTCGTCTTTGCCCGACCCCTTTTTGGTCTTCTTGCCCTTCTTAGCCATGCAGTTGCCAGGGTATCGGTGCGCCGCAATCGCGAGGGCACGACTTCTCCGCCGACTTCGGTGTGCAGCACACGGTGAGCAGCGGATCGGGCCTACCCTCGATGAGGTGATCGAGATCTCACGTGATGCGTACAAGATGATGGTCGGCCTCGCCCTCGACGAATACCCGCTCGAGATGTGTGGCCTGCTCGCCGGGCCGACGCCTGACCGTGCACCGACGTTCACGCCGTGTCACAACGATGACCAGTCCGCCCGGGTCTACACGGTCAATCCGAGAGACTTCATGCGAGCCGAAATGGCAGCAGAAGACCTCGACTGGGAGATCAACGGCGTGGTCCACAGCCACACGCACTCCGAGCCGTACCCGAGTCCGACTGACGTTTCGGCGGCGGTGGATCCCAACTGGCACTACGTCATCGTCAGCCTCAAGCGAGAGTTGCCTGAGGTGCGCAGCTATCGCATCGTCGACGGCGCGATTCTCGAAGAGCAGATCAGTATCAGCTGAGTCAGGCATCTTTTCCAGACCCGTCGTACAATCCTTACTGGTTAGGTCGGGAATAGGTTCCGAGTCAGCCAGGTTGGAAGGAATGATGAATCTCACTGCACCCTCGATGCCCATAACGATGCACACCGATGTGCTCGGAATGATCGGCAACACGCCGGTCGTCGACGTGTCGAACCTGTCCCCGAACCCGAACGTGCGCATCCTCGCCAAGATGGAAATGCAGAACCCGTTCGGCTCGGTGAAAGACCGCATTGCCAAGAGCATGATCGAGGCCGCTGAAGCCGACGGCCGCCTCCGGCCGGGGCAGACGATCATCGAGCCCTCGTCAGGAAACACCGGTATCGCACTGGCTGCAATCGCCCAGTTGAGGGGCTACCCGATCAAGATCATGATGCCGACGAGCGTTTCGATCGAACGTCGACAAATGCTGGAGATTTTCGGTGCCGAGATCATCCTCACCCCTGGTGAAGAAGGCTCCAACGGTGCGGTATCGCGCGCCACGGCGCTCGCTGCGGAGCACCCGGAGTGGTACTTCCCGTACCAGTACGCGAACGACGCAAACCCACGTGCCCACTTTGAAGGCACTGGCCCTGAGATAGCGCGCGACGTCCCCGACATCACTCACTTCGTCGCTGGCCTTGGCACGAGCGGCACGCTGATGGGCACGGGCACCTTCTTGAAGCAGTACAACCCGAACATTCAAATCATCGCGGTGGAACCGCCGTTGGGTGAGCGGGTTGAGGGCCTCCGTAACATCGGCGACGGATACATCCCACCTGTTTTCGAGAACTGGAACGGCTACGACCTACTCGACCGCAAGCGAGTTGTGAGACCGCGGGAGTCAATCGAATGGACTCGCAGACTCGTCAAAGAGTGCGGCATTTTTGCGGGTATCTCCGCCGGCGCCGCACTTGCCGGCGCCGCAAAGGTCGCCTCGCAAATTGAGTCGGGTACCATCGTGTTCATCGTGTGCGATGGTGGATGGAAGTACCTATCGACCGGTGCATACACCGACGATCTCGACGTCGCTGAGGCAAACGCCGAGAAGATCATCTACTTCTAAGCAACCCCGGAACCGACTTCCACGGCCGCGTCCGTTGAGCCAGAGAATTGTCGTGAATTAGCCAAATAGTTGGCATGAGGTACGACAAGAACTCCTCAAGTTCTGCGGCGATCCGCCGAAAACCCCTGTGTGAGCAATATGACGGCGCCGCCGCGTACCGGACGAATTGGACTTCCCGCACCATCGTTTGATCCGGATGTTGTCCCCAATTCGTTCCCGCCCCCTGAATCTCAAACGTCGGTTGTCCCGTCGCCGGTGTTGTCGCCGCTGACCGCTCGACCGATTGCTTCGCCAGTCATGTCAACGACCAGCCCGGTCCCGATCGTCGCACCGATCAGTGACGTGGCCGCCCCCGAGTTGGCATCCCCCGAGTTGGCAGCCCCCGAGTTGGCCGCGCCCGAGTTGGCAGCCCCCGAGTTGGCAGCACCTGAGTTGGTAACCCCGACAGAGTCGGAGGTGGCGCCAGTGACGTTCACGATGCCGTCGCTGCCCTCAGTCGCTCCGGTCAAGCCGAACCCGCAGCCTGAGGTCGGTCCCGGAGCACATCAGCCGTCTCAGCGCGGCTCGGCTGTCGGCGCCCGAGTCGATCAGCCGCAGAATCTGACCTCGCCGAAGAAGGCCGTCGCAACGCGTTCACGCGGTGGCGGT
>JBNMOS010000215.1:0-3991 GCA_051275435.1 Ilumatobacter sp. | reverse complement strand
ATCTCGGCGGTGGGGCACGAAGGAAGACTTCGCCGGGATCGCCACGTACCTCGCCAGCTCGGCCAGCTCGTACCACACGGGCGACATCATTCGAATCGACGGCGGTTACCACTCGTTCTGATGCGGCGGTGTCACACCAAGCAGACCTCGGTGTGACAATTGGTGCGTCAGACCGCTGTGGTGACGGTCGCTCAGCGGGTGGGACGGCGGTACACGCTGACGTGCTGCGTGCTCTCGGCGTCGAACGGGGTGCCAGCCATGTCGGCGTGACGGGCGTCAAGGACCAGACCAGCGGTGGAGGCCATGGCATCAAGTTGTTCGGGCGTTGCCCAGCGCACCGACCACGGTCGAAGTCGTACGCCGCCAGCTTCGGTGATCTCGATGAACTGCCCTTCGGCCTGCTGGCTCGACGGAGTCGTCTGAGATACCGACAACACCACACGGTCGACAGCCATGGATCGCACCGAGATGTCGCTGCCTGCCGGCGTATCGGATTCGGGGACGAACGCCTCGACGACAAAGACGCCTTCGGGGACGAGTCGAGCTGCCACGGCAGAGAAGCAGGCCTGCTGCGCTCCGTTGTCGAGCAGGTTGAAGATGGTGTTGTAGGCGATCAGGGCAGCGGTGAAAGGCCCATCGGGAAGGTCGTCGACCATGTCGCCGTGCACGACTTCGACCAAACCGTCGGTGTCGAGGACACGTAACTGATCGAGCATCTCGCGACTCGAATCGACGGCGGTGACGCCGAGGCCAGCTCGGGCGAGCGGGACAGCGAGTCGACCCGTACCAGCGCCCAACTCGAGCACCGTGCCAGCGCTGACCGTGCCGACCGCGCTGACCGCGCCAACCGTGCCGATGAGGTCGACGATCCGGCTGACGGTGGCCTCGACGTCGGTGACATCGCCATACCAGTCGTCGTACACGTCGACGAACGCCGTGCCGTAGGAAGTGGAGTTGTAGCCGCGCATGGGCGCAGTGTCGCGCACTGCGGCACGATTTGGCCCACAATGTGACTTCTTCCAATGTCTGAAATTCCCCCCACGACGAACGCCTCAGCTGGCGATCTGACCACAGCGTCAGTTCCGCAGCCGACTGCCTGGGTGCTCGTTGACGCGCCAGCGGACACCCCTCGGTCGGTTGCGGCTCAGGTCGGCACGTCGGCACGTCGGCCGATCCGACTTCGCCGGAGCCGCAACCACGTGCTCTCATCGCTCGACGCAGGTGGGAAAATGCTGCAGCGCCGGGGCCGAGACCTGCTCGTCGGTTCGTCGCTGCTCTTGCTCCCAGTGGTCGCGTTCAACTTGTGGGCGACGACGGTGGCGTTTGATCGTGACGGGTCGACCACGTTGACCGCATTCGGCGGCGATGACGTCGGTACCGGCGTCGACGATGTGGCAGCCATACTCGCTGTGGTGTGCGCCAGCTTTGCTGCGACTGCAGTTGGCTGTTTTGCGTCGGCGGTGCTGATCAGCGAACGGTTCGGCGCACCTGTTGGGCTGTGGCCGGCACTTCGGTCGACCGTGCGTCGACTGCCAGCGGTGCTCGTTGCCTGGGCCATTGGTCATTTCTGGGTGCCCTTCTTCGCCACGTGGGCATTGGCGAGCCGACCTGACGATGTCGTCGATCGACTCGTCGTCGTGCTCCCCATTGCGGCGCTCTTCTCGTCAGTGACGTTGTACGTCATTCCTGTGATGGTGGCCGAGCGCGCGGGTCCGCTGCGCTCGTTGAAACGCTCATGGCGCCTTGCACGAATGCGATCGGGCGCATCGTTTGGCTTTGTCCTGTCGTCGGCCCTGCTCGGATCGTTGCTGTTCGCAGGGATCACGTTCCTTCCTGCCCTCGCCGAGTCGGGTGGGTTCATCACGTTCGGCAGCTACACCTGGTTGGCGCAGGGCATCACTGGGCAGCTCGCCGTAATTGTCGTCGTGCCCCTCGTCGCATTGGCGACAGCAGAGATGTATCTCGCCGTTCGACTCGACGCCGAGGGCTTAGACATCGCACTCGACGCTGACGCAGCTTTCGGGCAACGGGATGCCTCATGATTGTGCTGGTGAGAGTCGCCGCAATGTTGCTTCGTGGCGCCGGCGGCGGTCCGCTCGGGCCGGCCGAGGTTGATCCTGATGCCACCCGTGACGTTGCCTGCGGCCTCACAGCAACTGAGGTTCGTTGCTCGCCGCCAGCGCCGGACCCAACCGACTTCGATCCGCCTGACCTGGGTGGGGGCGGCGCAGGGTTCGGTCCCATCGGAACCTTGTTGGTGGTGTTGCTCGTCGCTGCGTTGGTTGCCGTCGTTGTCTGGATGGTGGCAAAAGCCATCAAAGAACGCGAGATGGACGACGACGATGACCCCATCGATCTCGACGAAGATCTCGACGAGGGCGTCGCCGACCGGATTACCGACGAGCAGCGACCGCCCGATAGGTGGCGCCGCGCCGCTGAGGAGCATCGCGCCGCTGGACGTTTCCGTGATGCTGTGCGATGTGATTACCGGGCACTCGTTGGTGATCTCGCGCGCGCCGGTGCTGTCGACGAGATCCCTGGGCGAACATCGGGCGAGGAGCGAGCACAACTTGCTGCTCTCGCTCCGAAGATCAGCCACAACTTCGACGAAGCGGCGGACATTTTCGACGAAGCGTGGTTCAACAACGGCGAGGTCACTGCAGACGACGACACCCGGTTCTTCGCTGCATCACGTGGGGTGCTCGACATCATCCTCGCCCGTACGGGTCCGCGACGCGATCGGCGAGCTCCGTGAGCCGGACCGCGGCATCGACCGAATCGATTGGTGTTGGCAAGGGCGCGCTTGCGGCGCTCATTGTGGTGGGCACTGCGCTCGCCTTGCTCCTGATCGTGCGGGCGCGACCGGCACCCGACCCGTTCGATCCTCGATCGAGCGCGGCCAACGGTGCAACGGCATTGGTGGAACTGTTCGAGCGCAGCGGCGGTGAGGTGGCGATAAGTCGCACCGTGCCGGCACCGGGAGCCGACACGCGTCTCTTGGTGTTGGCGGATCAACTTGACGACGAACAACGATCGGCGACAGTCGACTTCATCGAGGCGGGCGGTGTGGCGATCGTTGCCGATCCGTTCAGCACCTTGCACGGCGGGCCGGCCCTCGAAGGTGGCAGTATCGAGATTTCGGGCCCACAGCTTCCGACCGATCGGCTCGATGTCGACCTCGAGACCAATCTGCGTGCTGGCGAGTGCAACATCGCTGCTCTTGAGTCGTTGCGGGGTCTGTACGTGCCCGAGGGTCTGCTGTTTCCGGTCGGGCCGAGCGAGCCGCAGTGTTTTGCACGCAACGGCAACTCGTTCGTCATCGTGAATTCGATTGGGGATGGATTCGTCGTCGGCCTCGGCGACAACGAGGTGTTCGTCAATCGATACCTGCGACGTGCCGACAACGCAGGATTGGCCGTCGCTCTCTTGACACCAGCGCCAGGTTCGTCGGTCAGCATCGTTCTCGGAACCGGTGCAACAGCGCCTGTGTCCGAAGTCGGCGAGGTCGGCGAGGGCGAGGACACGCTGATCGATCTGGTCCCGGACTGGGCCTGGATGGCGCTCGTCCTCGTGGGATCGGCGTTCGTCGTCTTTGCGGTGTCGCGCAGCATTCGTGTCGGAGGCGTGCTCGACGAACCGCTCGTCACCCCGATTGCCGGTAGCGAGTTGGTGGCAGCGACTGGCAACTTGATGCAGCGCGCGAAGCACGCACCCAAGGCGGGCTGGCTTTTGCAGACGCAGTTGCACCGTGACCTCTGTCGAGAGTTCCGCATCGACACGGCGGCACCGCTCGTCGAACTCGACGCGGCCGTCGCTGCTCGATCTTCGATCCCATCTGGCGATGTCGATCTCACGCTTCGCCAAACCGCCTCGAACGACGCCCAACTGCTCGCCCTCTCGGGCCAGATCGATCGCATTCGAAAGGAAGTCCTCACATGACTGACACGCCGAACCCACAGTTCGCTGCTCCGGTGCCACCGGCTCCGGCATC
>JBNMOS010000214.1:0-4007 GCA_051275435.1 Ilumatobacter sp. | reverse complement strand
GCTATCCGGAGTTGTTGGGGCTCGTTCGCCAGACCGCCAACTTGCTGTCTGGTCTCGGCGGTGAGCGACCCGGCGTGGCGTTCATGCTGCCGACGCTCATCGAGACACATGCTGTCCTCTGGGCGGCTGAGACCGTCGGCTATGCGGTCCCGATCAACTTTCTTCTGCGGCCCGACCACATCCGAGGTCTGCTGGAAGCGTCTGACGCGAAAGTGCTGGTGACTCTGGGGCCACATCCCCAGCTCGACATCTGGGAGAAGTCGCTCGAGTTGCAGCGCCAGATGCCTGATTTGACGTTGGTGCGCGTTGCACCGCCGGGCACGGCACCCGTTGAGGGCATCATCGATTTCTTCGATGCGATTGGCGATCAGCCTGCGGACCGTCTGATCTTCGACTCCCGTGGACACGGCGACGACGTCGCTGCCTACTTCCATACCGGTGGGACGACCGGTGTCCCGAAGCTTGCTGCTCACAGCCACAACGGCCAACTGACCGCAGCGTTCGGCTGTGCCGCGCTGATGAACCTCGGGCCCGACGACGTGCTGACCGGCACGTCACCGATGTTTCATGTCGCGGGCACGATCCTGATGGGTATCAGCACGTTCTTGGCTGGGTCCGAAATCGTGCTGATGTCGCCGTCGGGCATGAGGAACCCGGCAATGGTGACGAATTTCTGGCAGATCTGCGAGCGGTACGGGGTCACGCTCGCGTTTGGGGTCCCGACCGCGATCGGCGCGATCACCGACGTACCTCTCAGTGGGGCCGACATCAGCTCGGTACGCGGTGGCCTGACCGGGGCAGCGTCGCTCCCTGTTGCGGTGCGCGAGAAGTTCGAGACAGTTACCGGGACGAGGCTCAACGAGATTTACGGGATGACCGAGGCATCGGGCATCATCTCCTGCAATCCGTTCGAGGGCGAAGGAGGTTCCGGCTCTGTCGGCCTCCGGTTCCCGTACACGACGGTCACCGTTCGTCGTCTCACCGAAGATGGTTCGCTCGGCGACCCGTGTGAGGTCGGTGAAGTCGGAGTGCTGACGGTCGGAGGACCAACCGTGTCACCCGGCTACCGCAACGAGAGCCAGAACGTGGGGACATTCGTCGCCGGAGAACTCAACAGCGGAGATCTCGCGTACACCGACGCTGACGGCAGGATCTACATCGCCGGTCGCTCGAAGGACCTCATCATCCGCAGCGCCCACAACATTGACCCGTTGATGATTGAGAACGCTCTGCAACGGCACCCGGCCGTTGCACTTGCCGCCGCGGTTGGGATGCCCGATTCCTATGCCGGGGAATTGCCGGTCTGCTACGTGCAACTGTTCCCTGGCGTTACTGCCACCGAGGAGGAGTTGCGTGCCTTCGCCGAAGTCGAAATCGGCGAACGGCCAGCCTGGCCCAAAGAGATCCGGATCATCGACGCGATCCCGATGACTGCTGTCGGCAAGATCTTCAAGCCGTCCCTGCGCGAAGACGCAGTCAAGCGCACCGTCCAAACAATCCTTGTCGAACGGCACCTGGCGGGAGACGTAGTCGTCGCAGCCGGTGGGCCACGCGGCATGAGCGTCACCGTCACCCTTGCCGACAGCAACGATGACGATGCCTCACAACTCCAAGAAGTATTGGACGGCTACCTGTTCCAGGCAACAATCAAGAACTGATCCTGACGTCGAACGAACGTTGCCGCCAGGTGGTGGTTTTAGGAGGCTGAGGAAACAAGCCAGGCCGTGACCACTACGACGAAGCTCAACATGATTGCCTCGGCAGTGATGACGGACCGCAGCTGCTCGTGAAGTCCCGGGCTATCGGGGTCGGCTTCAAGCGCAGGGAGAAGGCGGAAATGGTTGTAGGCGCCACCGACCATTGCCAAACCCGCAGCTGCAGTCTTGAGCAGCAGAACCTGGCCCCATTCGGTTCCTGTGAGCTCACTGACCGAGTCGAGCACCGAGACGGCCATGATCAGACCAGCGACGATTACCGCGCCCAACGCAACGGAGGCGATCGAGGAGAATCGGACGACGAGATCGAGGGCGCGTGGCGCAACGCCCCGACGGTGTCGCATCCACATGACGGCAGCCATTGCGACGACGCCGCCCATCCAGACCGACCCGGCCACGACGTGCACGCTGTTGGCAATCGCGTGCAGCGGCCGGAAGCCCTTGGAGACGGTGTGGCCGTCGAACCAGAACGAAATCACTGCGGCACCGCAGCCGGCGAAGGCCAGTGCCGATGAGCGGTCGGCAACCCATCGTCGGGCCGGTTCCGTCGACGTGTTGCGTAACCGGTCCGCTGCTCCGTGCTGCTCGTGAGTCAATTGCTGGCGTGGCCGCGTCGGCTTTGGTTCGGGTCGCCGCGGCAGCCGGGTTATCGGCCCTGTCGACCTGTCAAAGGAATCTGCGGCTGCCTGCTGGCGCGCCATGACCAGCCCGGGATCAATGAAGCCGTGCGGCGCGTCGTACTGGCGATCTCGGGTTTCGCTGGGCGTCTCGTTCGGTACGCGCCGACTGGCTGGCTGTTGCCGCGGTCGGAGGCTCCGTGGTTCCCAGAAACCGCCGACTTCTTCGGTCGCGTTTGGCGCCGACGAGAGGGGCTTGAGTTTCCGTGACGGCCGGATCGCGACGGTCGTCGCCGCGAGGCCGGCAGCGATTGCGAGACCAGCCAGCATCCGCAGGACCGTTGCAAAGCCAGGTGACGACGTCCAGTAGCCGAGGAGGGGCTCGTCGGCGATTCGGGCGACACCGCCGTACTCGATGGCTGCGCCGATGGTGATGGCGACCCCAACGATCTTCACTCCGCTCACGAGCGACCGGATCTCGGTCGAGTCGCCGCGCAACGTCGTCGCGGCGAAGGCAATCCCACCGATAGCCATTGCAATTCCGGCGAAGCTGAAGAGCCGGCCGATCGTGGCTTGCGACTCGCCGGGTTGTGCCGACTCGACGGCGAGAAACTCGTCCATGGACATCATCTCATCCATCGTCATCGTGTCGTCCGTCAGCATCGTGTCGTCCATCGCCATCGCCATCGTGTCGTCGGAGCTCATCTGCGACATGTCCGCACTGCTGGTTGCTGTTGTGCTGACGTCGATCGTCGTTGCCGGCGCGGTCGCTGGTCCTGCACCGGCGGGTGATGGAGCCGAGACGGTGAATGAGAACGAACCTTCGATCGGGTGGGCGTCAGGGGCGCGCACGCTCCACTTCACCCCGATCTCACCGCCCGCAAGCGGTGGATCGAAGGTGAGTGTGAAGACTTTGTCGTCGAGGCTCGACACAGCGATGGGAGCGCGTACTTGGCCGCTCGCGTCGAGGACGACGAACCCGTCGCCAGCTTCTTCCGATTCGCCGGTGAAGACCAACGTCACCAAGGTGACCGGGTCAGCAACGACCTCGCCGGCCGACGGCGTCGAGCCCGCAAAATCGGTATGTGCGCTGACGGATTCGCCGAACGACAATCCGGCCAAGGTCACCACGGCAATCATGAGCAAGGCCGCGACCTTTTGGAGGGCGCGTCGACTCGCTGCCTTCATGACGAGGAACATTGGCTGATTCTACGCTGTGTCGGACAACCCGATCAGCCTTCCAACATCGCTTGCATCTGGGCAATCTCTGCTTGCTGAGCGCTGATGATTTGGTCGGCGAGCGCCAGCACCTCGGGGTCGGCGCCGCTTGCCTTGACGGTTTCAGCCTGGGTGATTGCACCTTGATGATGCGCAATCATCATGGTCGCCCATTCCGTGTCAAACGACGGGCCGGACAGGCCTGCGAGGGCCGTCATTTGCTCCTCCGTCATCATGCCGTCCATGCCGTCCATGCCGTCCATGCCGTCCATGCCAGGCATGTCCATCGGCTGCCCCCAGGTCTGCAACCACTCCGTCATCGTCTCGATCTCTGGATCCTGAGCACCTTGAATTTCCGTCGCCAACGCTTGGATTTGGGCGCTCGCTCCAGATTCGGGTTGGAGTGCAATGGAGGCCATGGCAACTGCCTGTGCGTGATGCGGGATCATGCCTTGAG
>JBNMOS010000213.1:0-4183 GCA_051275435.1 Ilumatobacter sp. | reverse complement strand
AACCCGACGGTCGATCCGGTCCGGGCAGCCCAGACGGCGACGTTCGCCGCCGAGCCGCCGCCGTGCATGTCAATGGTGCCGTCGGTGTCGGAGCCGATAACGAGGTCGTCGGCAAGTGAGATCGCCAGATCGGCATTGAGGTCGCCGATGCAAAGCAGGTCGACCATACGCAGGGGCGTCAGCCCTTCGCGAGGCGTTCGAGCATGGCGCCCATCTGGGCATGTACCGCATTGACAGCCTGGAGTGGGCGCATCATCACCTTGAACTCGGTGATGATGCCGTCGTCGTTGCACGTGATGATGTCGACGCCGTTGACGTACTTACCTTCGACCGTGGTTTCGAATTCGAGCATGGCGTGATGGCCCTGCAGGATCGTCTTGATGTAGCCGAACTCGCCTGAGCCTGATTCTGCCGCTTTCGTTTCGACGTCGGCGTCGCCACCGAGCGTTCCACCGGCAGCAGTCAGGTAGAGCATGGTGATGTCGCGACCCTCCTGCGGGGTGAACACGACGGGGGAGAGAAATACGACATCGGGATGGAGTATGGATTCGAGGCCGTTGTTGAGCTTGCCCTGCATGTGCAAGTACCAGTTGTCCATGCAACCGAAGATCGGATCCCGTGTGTCGGTCTGGTTGTCGGTGGGATTTTCGTTGCTCATCCGAGTGCGGCCACCGAGTCGATCATGTACTTGTTGATGTTGGAGCCGGCAAGCGCGAGGCCCTTGCGGGTTTCCTGCCATGCAGCCATGTGGTCGCTGGCGAAATGCGCGTCGAGCGATGCCTGGTCGTCCCACAGTTCGTAGAGCATGATGCGGTTGTCGTCGTTCGGGTCGGGTGAGAAGACGTACTCCTGGCAGCCCGCTTCGCTGAGGGTCGCAGCGACCATGGGTTGCACTGCTTCGAGGAACGCAGCACGTCCTCCTTGTTGGGCAACGATGGTTCCGGCGACGATCAACATGCTGCAATCGTATTGCACGAGTACACCGCCGACCTCAGTGGTGGCTCGGCGCAGAGATGCGCCGCGAAGCCGGTATGCGCTGCGCAATCTGCCACGATCACTGGATGGCCGCTGTCCCCGGAGCTTCCGAACTACTCGATCCACCTGCGGTCGGTCGACGATTCCGTGCGGAGCGCAAGGTCCGGCTCGGCGACGTCGACCCAAATGGTCAGCTGCGCCTGGATGCAACCGCCCGCTACCTGCAAGACATCGCAAGCGACGATGCGGCGGATGCCGAACTCGACGGTGCGTGGGGCTGGGTCGTCCGGCGCTCGATGATCGAGGTACGGCAAACGGCGGTCCTCGACGAGGTTGTCGCAGCGACGACGTACTGCACTGGCCTCGGCCGGAGCTGGGCGGAACGAACAACGATCCTCGCCGGATCACGCGGTGCAGATATCGCGACTGTGAGCGTCTGGGTCCAGGTCGCCGCCGACACTGGTCGGCCCGCGTCGCTGACGCAGAAGTTCGTCGACGTCTATGGCCCGGCATGTGACGGTCGGAAGGTGTCGGCACGGCTCGCGCTGGCGGCGCCGACTGACACGGCCCAGGCCATCCAATGGGCTGTCAGGCGAGCCGATCTCGACCCGTTCGATCATGTCAACAATGCCGCGAATTGGGCGTTCGTCGAAGAATCGCTCAACGGAACGACGCCACGACCAGGCCGCGCCGAGATGGAGTTCGTCGGGCCGGTTATGCACGGAACGGACGTCCAGAGCGTTGTTGAGTTCACCGAGGGCGTGACGTCGATGTGGCTGCTGCATGAGGACTCGGTGCTCAGCGCAGCGCGCTGGTCGCCGGCCGGCTGAACTCAGCGCAGGATGATGCCGGGCGTGCCGCCTGCTGTCGAGCCGATGCGGGCCGCGTGGTGCCCGGTGGCAGCGAGTTCGGCGAGCACGGCATCGGTTTCACCGGGATCGACTCCGAAGACCAGGCCGCCCGACGTCTGTGCGTCAGCGATCAGCAGTTGATGTATCTCGTCGTGTCTTCCGGCATCGAGGAACTCGACACCCCACTCGAGATTGCGGCGCGACCCGCCCGGCATAATTCCGGCCCTGGCGTGTTCGATAGCACCGCTGAGGAATGGCACGGCGTCGAACTCGATCGTCGTGGAGACATGCGATTCGAGCGACATTCGGCCCAGGTGGCCGAGCAGGCCGAAGCCGGTGACATCGGTACAGCCAGTGGCCCCGGCGCCGACGGCCAGACGGCAGGCGACGTCGTTCAATCGAATCATTGAAGCCACAGCGCCCGCAGCCTGTGCCTCGGTTGCAGCACCCGACTTGATTGCCGTGGTCAGTACACCGACGCCCAACGCTTTGGTCAGGATGATGTCTTGCCCTGGCCGGAGCCCGGCGTTGGTCAGGATGCGGTCGGGATGAACCTCACCGGTGACCGACATGCCGTACTTGGGCTCGGGGTCGTCGATCGTGTGTCCGCCGACAATGACGAAGCCGCCTGCCGTTGCAATGTCTTGCCCGCCAGCGAGTAGCTCGGAAAGCAACTCCATCGGCAGTGCGTCTTTGGGCCAGCCGACGAGGTTGAGCGCGAAAAGCGGCCGGCCACCCATGGCATAGATGTCGGACACGCTGTTGGCTGCGGCCACTCGGCCCCAGGTGCGCGCATCGTCGACCACCGGGGTGATGAAATCAGCAGTAGAGACGATTGCTCGATCGTCGTCGAGCTTCCACACTGCGGCGTCGTCGCCGGTGTCGGTGCCGACGAGGAGTTCGTCGGGATGATCAGTTTCGAGATGGCGCACGACGTGCGCCAGTTCGCCAGGGGCGATTTTGCAGCCTCAACCGGCGCCATGGCTGAACTGCGTCAGCCGAATCCGGTCGTGCTCGTTGTCGTTGTCGTTGTCATGCACGTTTGCCCCCTTTCCGAAACTGTCTGTATTGGAGATGTTCTACTCGATCATTCTGGCCGAAGGTCGAGGTCGACCATCAACTCGTTTGCGATGTCTTCAAGTGTTTCGCGGAGATTGTCGAGCGCCAGTTCGTTCGGAACGCGCAGTGTGGCCTTTGCTTCGAAGAGGGGCTCCCCGGACATCGGTGCCGACGACGTATTTGTTTCGAGTTCGAGGATGCTCACGTTTCGTGTCGCGAGTGCCGCAGAAATTTCGCTGATGATGCCGGGGCGGTCCTGGCCGATGAGTTCGAGACGCAGCACGTTTTCAGAGGACACGTCCTCAGTCGATGATGAAGCAATCGCCACCTGCACATCGAGCAGGCCCTGAGCGTTGAGGCCATCGAGGCTGGCCTGGAGGGCGGTGACATTGTCGTCGGGCACGGAGACGACGACGATTCCGGCGAACTGGCCGGCAAGCCGTGCCATGTGGCTGCGATCCCAACTACCGCCGTGGCGAGCGATCGGGTCGGCGAGGGCGTCGACGAGCCCGGACGTGTCGTTGCCGATGACGGTGAGAACCATTGTTGCCATCGGTGCAGTGTGCCAGAAGTGGCAGCCCGAGGTCTGAACTCCGTCTGACAAGTTTAGTAGGCGGCAACAATCGGGGCGAGCTCGGTCGGCGTCGCTCCGTGCATGATCACCGCGTCGGCGCCGAGCGACATCTGGCCGCGAACTGCTGCCGCGCATTGTTCGGCCGAACCGGTGGCTGCCGGTGCAAGCCATTCGGCAGGGAGCAGGGTGGCGATGTGTTCGAGCTGTTCGGTGGTCGCCACGGCGTCGATCGCGCCCTTGATGTTCTGCACGGTGTCGTCGGCACGGAACGCGGCCAGCACGGCCGGGTCCCAGTTGTTCGTGGTGACCATCAGGTCGCCGTACGCCTGGAGATAGGTGGCGAGGCGACCAACTGTCTTCTTGAGTCGTAGCGGTTCGTCGATGTGGTCGCCGACTGTGGCGTAGCACGACCAGACCGTGACGTCGCTCGGGTCGCGACCCGCTGCTTCGGCAGCCTGCTTGACCGTCGTGACGCAGCGTTCGACTGTTTCATCGGTGAAGAAGGTGTGGAGGATGACGTTGTCGAATGCTCGACCGCCGAGTTCGAGTGTGTTCGGCCCGAAGGCCACGATCGACAGGTCGATGTCTTCGTCGAACGTCGGGTCGAGTCGGAGTATCGGGTACGTACCGATCGGGCCGTCGTGGCCAATGATCGTCTCACCGTGCCACAGGCGCCGCATGACCCCGGCAAAGTCCTCCATCTGCGCGGTCGTGATGCGGTCGA
>JBNMOS010000212.1:0-4217 GCA_051275435.1 Ilumatobacter sp. | reverse complement strand
CCTCCCGGCCCGCCGTCGCTCTCAGGCAGGCGTAGAGTTTGGGGCTGCGTCATCGGGACGAATTGTGCTCTGCGTCGTGGCGCGGGCAACCAGTTGGACACGGTTCTTCACGATGGTCGACACCGAATCGGCCGAGCGTTGACATCAATTCCAGAAACTTCAAGAACCCGCTCCTCAAACGATATTGACGTGCCGATGCAATTAGTATGAATGGGATGCGGGTACCACGCACTTTCGTCTTCGTTGACCTGTCCGGGTTCACGAACTACACGGCTGCATTCGGCGACGACGCTGCCGGGCGAATTCTCAGCGCGTTCCGCACGATTGTTCGCACCGTGGCCTCCGAACGAGGCGTTCGCATTGCCAAGTGGCTCGGTGACGGCTGCATGGTCGTGGCCGTCGACCAGAGCGACGCGATCGAGTTCGTCCTCGACCTCGACCGTCTCTCCAACGAAGTGTGCGCCCCACTCACCGTCCGTTCTGGCCTGGCCACCGGCCACGCACTGCTGTTCGAGGGTGACGATTACATCGGCTCGGCGGTCAACATGGCGTCACGTTTGTGTGACCACGCCAAGGGTGTCGAAGCACTGATACCCACGATGCACATCGAGCGACTCCCCGCAGGCGTCACCACCACCTCTGTCGGTGAAGTCGAACTCCGTGGGTTCCCCGGATCGATCGACGTCGTTGCGTTGAGCGGTGTTCCAATGGCAGCCGAGTCCGACACCAGCGATCTCTGGACGCGGACACCATTTATCTGACGTCGGGCTCGACGAGCCCCGCACCACCATGACCTTTGCACGCGGCGCCACGCTCACCACTGCGGTGACCCTCGGATACGGCGACATGTCGAACCTCGGCCCCACGGCTGGCAACGGCTTTCGGACGCGCTGGCCCGACGACCTCGCTGTCCTGCAGCAAATTGGCATCACCGACGTCCGACTCACGTTCGACTGGGCACGACTGCAAGCAAAACCTGGCGACCTCGACGGCGGCTGGGCCGACTGGTACGACCAAGTGCTCACCGCCGCCGATGCAATCGGGCTCCGGGTATGGGCGACGCTGCACGACGGCGACGAGCCGCGCTGGGTGACCAATGAAGGCGGCATCGACGACGCTGATGTCGCAGCCAAGTGGTTGCCGAGGTTTGTCGAGCGGGTCGCTGACCGATTCGGTACTGGTGTCCACGGTTGGATCCCGTTCGCCGAGATCACCGCTGACCTTCCCGCTGCAGGCTGGGCCGCCACCTGGTCGGCGCTGCGCAGCGGCGAGGCGCCCGTTGTTGCATCGCTGTCAGCCAGCATGATCGACGGCGCTGCGAGTTTTCTCGAAGCCTGCGACCTGATCGGAATTTCCCTCGAACACGCTGCCCTCGACGACCCAGAACCAAACGACGAACAGCTCGAGCACCTTCGCGAGCAAATGCACGACGAGGTGATGCGCTCAGCCGAACTCGTCCAAGACACGCCGATGCTGATCAGCCAATTCACCGCACGCCACGACGATGCCGATGTTCAAGGCCTCATCGCAGAACAGTTCGTCAGCGCACTCGACGCAGCAATCGCCGACGGGGTGTACATCGGAGCCGCATTCGTCGACCCCGCAATCTCGGGCCCCGAGTCGTCCAGAGGCCTACTCGACTCGGCTCGCTCGACGACGCCGATGGCCGACGCCGTCCTCGGCGGCGCCGACACTCACGCCGACTGAATCTCAGAGCTCGTAGTGGTGGATCGACGACAGGCCTTCGGTGAGGCCCGCGACGGTGTGTGTCACGTCGGCCACCGCTGAAGCCAACCGCTCGGCCGCATCCGACGGATCGAGGTCGAACGGGAGATCGTCGATCAAACGACCAAGCCGCTGTTGCGCTCGCCACGCTGCATAGCGCGTCCACTCGGCCGACAGCGTCCGCGGATCGTCAACGTGAAACAGGTCGTTGTGCCGTGTCTGATCGTCGCGCGTGACGTCGGTGCTGATGTACCCGTTGACCATCGTGATCCGTTCGGCTGCGGCGCTCAACGGCCCACCGCGGTGGACAACCATGTTGCCATGCAGGGCAACAGCGCAACCCGGGCCAGGCCATTCGACGCTCACGCACCGGTCGGCGGTCGGCCGTTCTCCCTGGTCGGCCAGCGCAGCAACTTCGGCTTTGGTCCCGACAAAATACTCGAAATCGCCGCCGTCGAGCAGCGCCGGATCGACAACCATCATCACGTAGTCGAGGGCGAGTGTGTCGTGATGCCACTTGTCGACAGCTGCACCCAACTCTGACGGGGCGAAATTGAGGTGTCCAAGTTGTGACGTGATCGGATGCGGCGCGATGTCGATGCCATAGATCGCCCCGAAGTGCTCGGTGACCTCAGGCGACGTGCACAGGTCGCGGAGCCACTTCGAGCGATGACAACCGCTCCGAACAGAGCGCTCGATGCGGGGGTTGGCTTTGGCGAACGATTCGAGCCGACGCGCCACATCGAGCATCACCGCGGCGCCTTCATCAGACAGGACCCGGAAGGCCGATGTCACCGCGACCGGCGTGGCAGTGCGGGCGATCTCTTCAGCGGTGTAGCCGAATTCGTCGAGCGTGCGCACGAGATCAGGCAGCTCAAGTTGGAGGTGCCGATCCGAGTCGAACTCGGGCTCGTCCTCGAACCACCCGAACCCGACAGGTTGCGGAGCAAACGGGAGCACAGCAGCAGTCACAAACGGAGTGTTCCAGATCGAGCACTCCGTGGGCAATCTGTCTGCACGCCGAGAGGAGGTGGTCCCATGGAATCGGATTTCACAGGCGGTCGTTGGCGATGGCTTTCTGTGTGGCTCAACTTGTTCGTAGGGCCCGGCAGCACTCATGACTGGACCGTGCTGAACAGCGCATGCGCGTCCGGCAGGTCGGTGCTTTCGGGCTCGTGGGCAGTCTCATCGCGGTCAAGCGAACGAATTCCCTGATGAACGATCAGCGGCACGACCATGACGGAGAGGCCGACCGCAACGCCGAGCAGGATCAGCGCGGCACCGCGGTCGGCGCCGATGCCGATGACTCGACCGAGCGATGCTGCGAGCGCACCGTCAGGGGCCATCGCGGGGGCGGCAATGTTGCTGCCGATAAGACCTGCCGCAATGGCGCCCAACGGGTAGAGCACTCGGCTCAGGACGTTGCGAAAGCCGAACACCCGGCCCTGCATCGACTGAGGGACCCGCTCGTGAAAGACCGTAGAGATGACCGCCGCAACGACCGGCACCGTTGCCATCGCGATCGCCGCACCAACCATCACGAGTGCGAACGACGGCCGGACCGCCGCGACCACACACGCAACGACCATCACTGCGATCGCTGTGGCGACAGCGCGAATTCGCCGGGCCGGGATGCCGAGGTGCCCGACGACCAGGCTCGCCATGATCATCGTTGCACCTCCGGCGGCAGGCGCGAGCCCTGCCTTGGCGACACCGCCGAGGTCGACGGCGAGGGCGAAGAAAGCAAGGTTGAAGAACGCCATCACGAAATTGATGCAGGCCATCACAGCGAGGAGTACCAACAGGCTGCGTCCGTCGTGACGCAGCCAGTTGAACGCAGCTCGATTGGATCCGTCGTCGTCGGCAGGCGGTGGGGTCGCGGCGCTGAACTTCGTCATCACGGTGGCGCCGAGCCCCACGCCGAACGTCGCGAGGTCAGCAATCAGAAGTGCCGTGATCCCCCACCTCGCGATGATCGCCGTCGCCACAGCCGGCGCCAGCACGATCGCGGCAGCGGGGCCGAGTTGTGCGAGGCCGTTGGCTCGCCCGACGGCCGGTTCGTCGACAAGGTTGGGCACCGCTGCTTGGTATGCCGGAACCTGGAAAGCGGTGCCGATACCACCGAGGAAACCGGCGAGCGCGAGCTGCCATGGTTGGATCGTGCCGAGGAGGGCAATGACGAGGACGAGGGCCGGCCCGAGCGCTGCGAACACGTCGGCCCGGATCATCACGGTGCGTCGGTCCCACCGGTCGGTGAGCCCGAGCAAAGGGCTCATCAGCAGCACAGGTAATGCCTCAACAGCGGTGAGGAGGCCGAGCCATACCAGCGAGTCGGTCACAACGAACACGTAGACGGCGATGCCAACAGCGGTGAGCCCTGACCCGATCGTTGAGACGGTTTGCCCGGCCCACACGGTGAGGAACCGCCGACCGAGGGGTGCGACGTCGCTCGGTGGCGCTGTCGCCGAGGACTGCTCAAGATTGCTCATGGA
>JBNMOS010000211.1:0-4223 GCA_051275435.1 Ilumatobacter sp. | reverse complement strand
GCAGCCGGCGCATTCTTCGAAGAGATCACCGGCGGCGAAATCCCAGCCGACGTCCTGATCCCCGGACTCGAAGAGCACGTCCGCACCCTGACTCTCGCCATCGATTCAATGGTCGCCGGTGACGTCGCAGCGTTCTCCCAGCTGCGGGCCGCCGGTCAGCACATGCCCAACGCAGCCCTTCTGCTCGCTACGGGCATCGTCGCCGCAACGAGCTGAACCTGATAAGAAAAACTGCCGATTAACGGCGAAATAACCGGGCCGTGTGGAACATTTCGTTCCACACGGCCCGTCGTCGTTTTCGTGCGATCGAAATCAGATTGGCAACCGGACAACCCGGCTCCTCGGCCCCACACCCGTGCGAACTCTGATCCAATCTTGATGCTGGAACGACCCGCACTTAAGGCGCATTGCCGACAATAGTTTCATGAGCTACAGGCAGTTCCAGCACTGGACAGACGGCGATGAATCGATTTCGTGCATTCTTTCGCTTCCCACGGACAGTCGAGAACTACACCATCGCAACGCGTCCAGGAGCAACACCATGAGCACCATCTGCACTACGCCTCCAACAGCCGCCTTCAGAGCCTCGGCTTCCTCAAGTCATTCCCACTGAACTCATGAAGACGCTCTCGCCGGACCTGCCCACGCTCATCGAGCGCGTCGGTAACGGCGACCAAGAGGCATTCTCCGCGGTCTATGACCAACTGGCCCCCGTTCTCTTCGGCGTCATCAAACGAGTGCTGCACGACCGCACAATGTCCGAAGATGTCACCCAGGAAGTGTTCGTCCAGATCTGGAATTCGGTCCACAAGTTTGACGCTGATCGTTCCAGCGTTACGTCGTGGGCGGTCACGATCGCCCGCCGCCGAGCAGTCGATCGCGTCCGCCAGGAGCAATCTCAGCGCAGGCGCATTGAATCACTCGGGCAACGACGCCCAGACAACGGCGCCGACCCCGGCGACGAAGTGGCAGAGACTGCCGACGCTCAACATGTGCGTCGCGCAATCGAAAGGTTGCCGGTCGACCAACGCGACGTGATCCGGCTCGCCTTTCTCGACGGGCAGACACACGGCGCGATCGCAGTACAACTCGGCCTCCCGCTTGGCACTGTCAAGGGGCGAGTCCGCTGCGGTCTCAAACGGCTGCACGCCGACATCGGGCAGCGTCGAGAGCCCCCATCGGAGCAACACGCCGTTCGACGAGTCACTCGCGTTGGCAGCTCTCGGCGACCTCTCCGAGGTTGAGAGCAGAGAACTCGATCGCGCCCAACTCGTGCACATCTCATTGGAGGGGTGTGAGGCAGGGCACGACGAAGACATGCCCTTCGATGCGTAGGTTCCTGCCCTCAAGCGCTCAGCGTCAACCGCCGATGCACAGTTGTGACGCAGACCGTACCGTTGAGCCTGCAAGAGAACGCTGTGGGTTCGGGCGCGCCGGGAGACATACAGCCGGCGCAGCCGACGTCGATCGCTGTGGCCGTCCGTCGATTCGGCGACGTCTATCCGCAAGACATCGCGCAGGGAGGTCTCCGAGCTGCCGGTGTATTCCTCTTGGCATCGACTGCGTTCTACATCCCTTGGATGTGGACCTCGCTCAACTCTGACGTGCCATGGCTCGCATGGACCTTCGCGATCACGAACACCTACTCGGTGTTGTACTCCCTCATCGTGGTGTGCAACCAGTGGCAGCGCCGAGTGCCACCGCCGCGCATCCTGACGCATGGCCACGAGCCGCTCGTGGCGGTGATTATTCCGACATGCCGGGAGCCCATCCGCTTGATTCTGCGGACGGTGCAGTCACTGTATGAACAGGACTATCCCGCAGACCGGCTCGTCGTCATCGTGTCCGACGACGGCCATGACCGGCTGCTTTGCCGGCGGCTTTCACAGCTCTTCCCAACTGTCGTTTACCACGAGCCCCCTGATCTCCACGCACCCGGTCGTGACGGTGCAGCGAAGGCCGGGAACCTGAATTCGGCCATGGCGCTCATCGACAGCAAATTCCCCGATGTGGAGTTCGTGGAAACACGCGATGCTGACGACGAAGTCGGTTCGCTCAACTTTCTCCGAGCCACGCTCGGCCAACTGCAGTTCGATGAGCGGCTCGCGTACGTGCAGACCATCAAGGAAGCGCAGGTCAGCAACGGTGACCCGTTCAACAATCGCGAGTCGATGTTCTATCGCGGCCAGATGCTCACGAGAAACGCGGTCAATGCTGTGTTTCCTTGTGGGTCGGGGTTGGTGTGGAGGCGCACCGCCCTCGTCGACATCGGCGGCTTCCCGACGTGGAACCTCGTCGAGGACCTCCAGTCCGGAGTTGAAGCTCTGCGGCGCGGATGGCACGGGTTGTACCTGCCCATCGTGGGCGCCGTCGCACAGCATTCGCCCGAGGACCTTCCCAACGTTTACAAACAGCGCGGCACGTGGGCACTCGACACTGTGCGTCTCATGTTGTGGGGCGACTTGCGAGGATTAGGTGCCCGCCAGCGTCTCCATTTCTACGGGATGCTGCTCGATTACTTCCACGCCTTTGCGATCCTGTTGTACCTCCCGTGCCTCGTGATGTCGCTGCTCGGCTGGACCCCGTTTCAAGCGTCGGGGACCGACTACCTCCTCCACATCGGACCAGTCGTGCTGGCAACGGAGTGCTGGCTGCTCACCGTGAACCGGCCCTACAACGACCGACGCCGCCGTCAGCGACGCCCGTACCTCATCCTGTGGCGGGCGCGCATCATGTGGACCGGGATGGCACCGATCTACGCGAAGGCATCGCTCCAGGCCATCGTCAGCGGCCCAAACCGCAAACCTGTCTACAAGGTCACTCGGAAAGAGAACGACTACCGGTGGCATTGGCAGCAATCGCTGCCACAAACACTGGCGATCGTGGTCGTCGCCATCGTCGCCGTGTATGCAGTGGTGAACCGCACGCTGCCCAGCCTCGCCCTGTTCTCGGCAACGCTGTACTGGGGCGCACTGAACGTCGCGCTCCTCGGCGGCTTCGTGAGCCGGAGCTGGCACGGTTTGCAATGGGCGACCCGCCTGACCGCTCGGCTCCACAGAGCGCCGATGAGTATCCCCAGCACCTGAGTTCGAGACGAGGCCGGACGCCGCAGCTCTGCTGAAGCGATTGCGACCCATCCGACCTGGTTGACAAGTCGATCGGAGTGGCCATTGCCCAATATGGCGACCTGGTCAAAGTTTCGTGCATTCTTCAGCTGCCGACGGACAATCGACAGCGAAGAGACCACCGCGGCGCGTCCAGGAGCAACACCATGACCACTATTGGCAACACGTCCCCAACGGCCGCCTCTGGCGCGCCGCAACCGCCACCGAGGTTCTTCGCCACCCAACCAGGCCTGGACTTCGATGAGGCGTCAGCGGCGGTCGTCGACTACCTCAAAGCATTCCTCCCGATGGGTTTCTGGGCGGTCACCCGCTTCGACGGACTGCGCCAGCTCTACCTTGAAGTGCGCGACGACTCCTACGGGGTCGGCCCCGGTGGATTCCAACTGTGGGAGGACTCGTTCTGCATCAACATGGTGGCCGGGACGACACCGCGGGTCGCTCCGGACGCGATGGCTATTCCGGAGTTCGCCACTGCTGAGGTCGCACATCAACTCGACATCGGCTCGTACGTGGGTGTCCCGATCACCCACTCCGATGGTGAGCTCTTTGGAACATTGTGTGGCCTCGACCCGGCTCCGCGATCCGACGAACTTCTCCAACATCGACCCCTTCTCGAAATTCTCGGGATGCTTTTGTCGACCATCGTCGACGCCGACCTCGAACGGACGCGGCAGGCACGAAAGCTTGAGCAGGTCGAGATGACCGCCGAGTCCGATGGGCTGACAGGCCTCCTGAATCGCAGAGGATGGGACCGCTACATGGAGATCGAAGAGGCCCGCTTCAAGCGGTTTGGTGATCCCGGCGGCGTCATGACTATCGGCCTCGACGGGCTCAGAGAAATCAACGACACCCACGGCCATCAGGCCGGAGACGACACGATCAAGCTCGCCGCAAGCGTCATTCGGATTGCCATTCGCGACACCGACATCGCGGCACGACTGGGCGGTGACGAATTCGGGATCATCGCCACCAACGTCTTGCCAGCTGATCGTCAGCAGCTCGCGTATCGCCTCCGCGTGGCCTTCGACGACGCCGGCGTGCCGGCCTCGATCGGACACGCTCCCTACACCGTTTCCGCCGGCTTCCCCGGAGCGGTCG
>JBNMOS010000210.1:0-4286 GCA_051275435.1 Ilumatobacter sp. | reverse complement strand
CAGACCAAAGTGTGACAAGACCGGTCGAATATGGGGACGATCCAAATGAGGTCTGACCGCCGTCAGGTCTCCGGCTGGGCGACCTTGCCATCGGCGATCAGCTGGTCGATCGCCGCCTCGTCGAAGCCAGCGTCGGTGAGTACAGATCGAGTGTGTTGGCCCGGCATCGGCGACGACCGACGCGGCGATGTGTCGACACCTTGAATCCGGATCGGCGCCCGCACTGTGCGGTACTCACCGTGCTGGGCATGTTCGATGGTCGGGAACAAGTCGATCGCCTGGGCCTGCGGGTCAGCAACCACTTCGTGCAGGCCGAGTACGGGGCCCCAGATCAGACGCTGCTCGTCGAAGATCGGCCCCCACTCGTCACGCGGGCGAGCGCTCAGCGCCATATCGACGAGGGCAACGACCTCGGCCATGTTGTCGAATCGACCCTTGATGTCTTGCAGGCGATCGTCATCGAGGAGATGTTCAAGGCCAAGCGCCGTACAGAAGCGTGGCCATGCCGCTTCTTCTGGCATGTTGAACACGACCCAGTTGCCATCGCCACACGGGTAACGGTTGGCAGTGGCAACGATCTGCTGCTGGCGTGAGCGGCGTCGGACCGGTGCCCGATCGACCGCGGTGATGCCGTAGTCGGTGGCCAGCGTCCACACCGCCGTTTCGAAGAGCGAAGTCTCGATGGCCTGGCCGGTACCGGTCCGTTCGGCGAGCCGGAGTGCGGCAAGGATGCCGCTGAGCAGGGCAAGGCCGGTGGTGTGGTCACCCTGGGCCGGGCGGGCCATAGCGACCTGACCGTCGTTGCCATCGCGCATCGAGTCGTACAGACCCGACCGTCCGAAGAATGCCGTGACGTCGTAACCCGGGCGCCACGCTTCGGGCCCGTCGGTGCCGTAGCCGGTCAACGTTGCGTGGACGAGCTTCGAGTTCGTTTCCCACAGCTGTGCGGGCGAGAGGCCGAACTTCTCCTGGCGATGCTGGAGCAGGTTGCACAGAAACACGTCGGCGCCTGCACAGAGCCGGTGCACGATCTCGCGACCCTCATCCGACGCAAGGTCGACGGCGATCGAACGCTTGCCGCGGTTGTCGACGTCGAACTGAAAGTCGTACCCCTTGAACGCACCGTCGACCTTGGCGGGCCGTGTGGTGTTGCGCATCGGGTCACCCGACAGCGGCTCGATCTTGATCACGTCGGCACCAAGGTCGGACAGGATCGCTGCCGCACTCGGCGCAGCCATCCAACTGTCGATCTCGATCACTCGGACGTCATCGAGGGGCAGCGGTGTGCTCATCGACGCATCATTCCAGAGTTGCGCTCGATTCATCTCCTCGGTCCACCCGGACGACAATCAGATAAGGGGGCCCCAGACCTCGAGATGGGTCGTGCGCTCGACGCGACGCAGCGTCCGAAGGTCGAGGATCGATTCGACTCCGGCAGCTCCGAACGCGGAGCGAGCACGCTGTTGATCATCGGCACCGGCCGCAGCGAGATCGTCGTGTAGTCGCTGCAACAACCAGAAACGATACGGCATCACCCCCGTGGTGATCTGGATACCGCGCCAGTCGAACGTCGCTGAGCCCTCGGGGCCGCGGCCGCCAGTGAGGCTTCGAGTCGCAGGGTCATCGAGGCCGTTCGTACCGGCCGCTATCTCGGGGTGCTCCCCGAGCCAGACGTTGGCGACATCGACGTGCGCCGTGATCTCGGGCAGGTACTCCTCCGCGACGAAACGCATCATGGCGAGGAGCGTCTCCGGGAGGTCGGTGTCGTCGACCAGCGTCGGGTCGTCGACGCCGCCGTACTCGTGCGCGTACGGTTCGCTCGTGGTCATTCGCTCGACCCAGCGGCCGACTCGCGGCGCCCGCTGCTTGATCAGTAGTGATGGCGCCGGGTCGCGGTAGAGGTGGGCCCACATGGCAGCGATCAGGCCGTAGTCGCCCAGCGTCGGTCGGCCGCCGAGCAGATACGGGTGATCGGCAAGGTGGGCGGAGAACAGGTCGAGCCATTCCTCGAACGCCGACTCGATCAGCGGCTGCGACTCGGGCGAGACACCGAACACGGTGGCAGCCTTGCGCATCCGACCGCTACTCTTCTTGAACATCTCGTCGGCTTGCTCACCGCTCATCGACTGCGGCATGTTCAGGGCGAACTCGGCCATGATGAAGCCCAGGTTCAGGTCGTCGAAATTCCAGCGGTAGTGCATCGCTGGCCGCAGGAGACCTTCGCCACCGAAGACCTCGAACAGGTGAGAGATGGCAAGCAACGTCGGCGATTCGGGCCGCACCGAGAACCGCCGATGCTGCTGTCCGTCGCCCAGATCGAAATGGTCGATGATGTCGGCACCATCCTGGATGATCGTCCCGTCGGGCGTCTCGAGGCACGGGATGATCCACCGGCCCACCGTCGGGATGATGTGATTCAGGTACCGGTCGCTGCCTGGCGACATTTCGACGAAGTCGACGCCCTGGGTCCGCAGGTATGACCGCACCTTGCCGGTGTAGAGGGAGACGGGTGCGCCGTACAGCGTGTAAGTCATGCCCGCATCATCGTCGCGTCGATGAGCTCGATGCGACCCGGGGTTGCAACGTTGAGACACCACTTGTCAGACTGACAGCAACGAATGGAGCATCGGCAATGAGCAGTAAGCGAGGCACCGTCGAGTTCGATCGAGCCGATCATGATTGGTGGAAGTCAGCCGTTTTCTACCAGATCTATCCACGGTCGTTCGCCGACTCAAATGGTGATGGAATCGGCGATCTTGCCGGCATCACCGAGCGAGTCCCGTACATCGCGTCACTCGGCGTAGATGCACTCTGGATCTCGCCGATCTTCACCTCGCCGATGCACGACTTCGGCTACGACGTTGCTGACTACTGCGACATCGACCCCGTCTTCGGAACGCTCGCCGACGCCGATGAGTTGATCGCTCGGTGCCACGAACACGGTCTCCGCATCACACTCGACTGGGTCCCGAACCACACGTCGAACGAGCACGCGTGGTTCGTCGAGTCACGGTCGTCTCCGGATAACGACAAGCGAGACTGGTACGTCTGGCGCGACCCCGCACCCGACGGCGGGCCACCCAATAATTGGCGCGCCCAGTTCGGCGACATGCCGGCATGGACGTTCGACGCCGAGACCGGTCAGTACTACCTCCACCTGTTCCTGCCCGAGCAACCCGACTTGAACTGGCACCACCGCCCCGTTCGTGACGCGATGCACGAAACATTGAAGTTCTGGCTCGACCGCAGGGTCGACGGCTTCCGCGCCGACGTGGTCCACCTCATTGGCAAGAGCCCGACGCTGCCCGACCTCGCCCGCGGGCCGGGCCAGCCGCTGGCGCGCATTGACGACCCCGCCACGCACGACTATCTCCGTGAGATCCGGTCGGTGCTCGACAGTTACGAACACCATCCGATGATGATCGGCGAGGTCAACCTCTACAAGCCCGGCCAAGTGGCGTCCTACCTCGGGGACTCCGACGAACTCCACCTCGCGTTCGACTTCCGGGCAATGAGCGCCACATGGGAACCAGAGAAAATGCGCTCGACGATCGAAGCGATCCAAGGCGACGCAGCGATCGGTACGCAGCCGACCTGGGTGCTCTCCAACCACGACCAGCCTCGGCACCGCACCCGCTACGGCAGCGACGCGCGCGCTCGAGCCGCAGCCTTCCTGTCGCTCGCTCAGCGGACTACTCCGTACCTCTATGCCGGCGAAGAACTCGGACTCGGCGATGCGACGATTCCGGCTGAAGCCGTTGTCGATCCCGGCGGCCGCGATGGCTGCCGGGCCCCGATCCCCTGGTCAGCCACGGCGCCGTACGACTGGGGGCCTCACCCGTGGCTCCCGTTCGTCGACGACGCAGCCACACGGTGCTTCGAAGCGCAAGACACGGCGCCGGATTCGATTCTGGCTCTGTACCGCCGCCTACTCGAACGGCGAGCCGCTGACGCCGTGCTGAGGGAAGGCGCGCAACAGACACTCGATCTCGGCGCAGCAGTCGTGGCGTGGTCGCGTAGCTCCGCCGACAGGCGCGTCGACGTTGCGATCAACATGGGAACCGAGCCCGTCGATATCGATCTGCAGGGCCACATCCTCGAGGGATCGATGCGCCACGACGTCGACTTCGACGGCACCCTTGCGCCCGACGAGGCCGTAATGATCGAACGCCACTGACCAATAAAGGCGGTGGGCCGCCAACCCGATGTCGACGACCTCGGTCGCCCAGCAGTCGCCTACGTGACGGCTATCGGTTGGCCGCACGATCGGGAACGTCAGGAATGCA
>JBNMOS010000209.1:0-4322 GCA_051275435.1 Ilumatobacter sp. | reverse complement strand
CGGGCGTGCTCGACCCCGACCGGATGCGACCCCGGCTCGAGACGCGCTCAGAAGACGAGTTGGGTATTCAGGCCGAGATGGCACTGCCTGCCATTCGCGAAGCCCTCGCGCAGGCTGGTCGCCAAGGCAGCGATGTCGACGCGGTGATCGTTGGTTGCTCGAACCTGCAGCGTGCCTATCCGGCCGTCGCCGTCGAGATCCAAGACGCACTCGGTGCTGGTGGTTGGGGCTACGACATGAACGTGGCGTGCTCATCGGCAACGTTCTCGATCCAGGCAGCGGTCGATGCGCTGCGCAACGGATCGGCGAAGTGTGTGGTGGTGGTGAACCCCGAAATCACGTCGGGACACAACAACTTCGAGCTCCGCGACTTCCACTTCATTTTTGGCGATGCCTGCACCGCACTGGTGCTCGAGCGAACTGACGACGCCGTGGCCGATGGGCTCGGCGACGTGGCGCACCGTTGGGAAGTGCTTGGCACGAAGCTGGCAACACAGTTCTCCAACAACATCCGGAACGACTTCGGATTCCTCAACTCCTCCGAGGTCGACGAACGCGACCCTCACGAATTGGTCTTCCGCCAAAACGGGCAGATGGTGTTCCGTGAGGTCTGCCCGATGGTCGCTCAACACATCACCACGCACCTCGGCGAGCTTGATCTCGACGCGTCGGCGGTCCGTCGATTCTGGTTGCACCAGGCGAATCTCAAGATGAACCAATTGATCGCGAAGGGGGTGCTCGGCAGAGTTCCCGACGACGACGAAGCTCCGGTGATTCTCAACGAGTACGCGAACACGAGCTCAGCCGGTTCGGTCATTGCATTCCACAAGCATCGGGCCGATCTCGATGCAGGCCAACTCGGTGTGATCTGTTCCTTCGGTGCTGGCTATTCGGTCGGCAGCGTCATTGTTCGTAAATCCTGAGGTGCGCGACCGGCTACTTTCCTGTCCGGGCAGAAGCGATCGAAAAGGGGAGTCGGGCAGGTTGAGATGAGTGTGATTGGCAACATTGTTCTGTTTGCGCTCGGCGCGCTGCTCGTCGGGGGAGTGCTGCTGTCGGCGATCCGGACTGTCGTCCTGCCACACGCTGGTTCGGTGCGCCTGACCCGAGCGGTGTTCGGGGGCACGCGACGGATGGCCCGCTGGTATTCACGGATTGACAGGTCTCCGCATCGGCGCCACGGCGCCATGCAACTGTCGGTCGCTGTGTCGCTCCTACTGCTGCCCACGGTGTGGCTGTCCGTCGCACTCGGCGGCTACACGCTGATGTTCAAGGGCCTCGGCACCGCCACGTGGCGAGCGTCGTACGATCTGTCCGGATCGTCACTGTTCACGCTGGGCTTCGCCAAGCCTGACGATCTCGTGCGGCTGACGTTGGCATTCAGCGCGTCGGCGTTGGCCATCTCGATTCTTGCGCTGCTGCTTGTCACCTATCTGCCGACGATCTATCAGGCGTACACATCGCGCGAAGCGTTCCTCACGTCGTTCGAGACGATCGCTGGCGACCCACCGAATGTCACCGCCATGATTATTCGATCACACGAACTCTCGTCGCTTGATCGCCTGTCGGTCATCTGGGTGGGTTGGCGGGAGTGGTTTGCCGAGCTGCGTGAATCGCACACGGCGCTGCCTGCCGTGCCGTTCTTGGGTTCGTCACGCAACGATCGCAACTGGGTGGCCACGGTCGGCACCTTCCTCGACGCTGCCGCGGTGTCGTTGGCGGTGCTCGATCACGAGAGCGACTCGGTTGATTCGCACGTCAACGCGGCGCTCTGCATCAGGGCGGGCAGCCTCGCGCTTCGAGATATCGCCGCGTACTTCGACATCGACGTCGACCACAACCCGCAGCCGACCGATCCGATCAGCATCAATCGTGAGTCCTTCGACGCGGCATACGACCAACTCGTTGAAGCGGGCGTCCCCGTGAACGATCGTGACGAGGCGTGGCTGGCGTGGGCCGGTTGGCGAGTGAACTACGACGCGGCGCTGGTCGCGCTGGCTGTACTGACCGCGAGCCCGACCACGCGACTCACCTCGGGAGGGACCTATGGCACGATTGCCTGAGCACCATCCCGGACACGGCACGCTGGCAGGGTCAAACTGATCCGATGCCCGACGCTGATGCCGCCGTGGTCGCCGAAGGCCTGGTCAAGACATTTGGGACCACCCGCGCCGTCGACGGCGTCGACCTCGTAGTCCCACGCGGTGTGATCTATGGCCTGCTTGGTCCCAACGGTGCAGGAAAGACCACCGCGGTTCGGCTGCTCACCACACTGCTCCGCCCCGACGGTGGTCGGGCCACCGTCGATGGCATCGACGTGGCAACCCGGCCCGCCGAAGTGCGTGCACGAATTGGGCTGACCGGTCAGTACGCGGCGGTTGAAGAACGATTGACAGCGCGGGAGAACCTCAACCTGATCGGTCGGCTGTATCACCTCGGTAAGCGCGACATTGCCGACCGCGGTACGGATCTCCTCGAACGGTTTGACTTGGTCGATGCTGCCGACCGAGTGGTCAAGGGCTACTCGGGCGGGATGCGTCGTCGGCTCGACATAGCAATGAGCCTGATTGCTCGCCCGTCGGTGCTATTCCTCGACGAACCGACCACCGGCCTCGACCCGAGAAGTCGCCTGGCGATGTGGGAGCTCATCGAAGAGTTGGAGCATGACGGCACGACGGTGCTGCTCACCACCCAGTATCTCGACGAAGCCGATCGGCTTGCCCAGAAGATCATTGTGATCGACACGGGCAAGGTCATTGCCAACGGAACGTCCGACGAGTTGAAGGACCAGATTGGTGGTGATCGACTGTCGGTCACAATCGCTCGATCAGAAAATCTGCAGCGCGCTGTCGATGCACTTCGGCCGCTCACGACGGGCGACATCGAGGTTGATGATGACGGCACACATTTGCAGGCCGCGATTCGATCCGGCGATCGGACGGTGCCGCGTGCCATCCGCGCCCTCGACGATGCCGGCATCGATGTCCTCGACGTCGAAGTGCGGCGGCCGACACTCGACGACGTCTTCCTCACACTCACCGGCAAGCATGCAGCAGCGGCCGACGGACCCGATTCGCAAGACGCCGCATGAGCGACGACACCGATCCTTACAACGAACGCACGTGGGCCCCGCCGATCACCGGTACGGCTGCGATCTCAGCTGCCGACGTGCGGGCCGCCGCGGCGTCGATCTCGCGGCGTGAGCCGACGTCGGGCCTGGTCTGGGCGATGCGTGACTCGTGGACTGAAGCGACTCGTCACCTGCGCATCGTGCCGCGTAACGTCGAACTCCTCATCTTCGCCACCCTGCAGCCGGTCATGTTCGTGCTGCTCTTCGTTTACGTGTTCGGCGGCGCTATCGAGGTGCCGGGCTTCGACAACTACGACCAGTTTCTGATCCCTGGGATTTTTGCCCAGTCGGTGGTGTTTGGCTCGGCGTTCACTTCCATCGGCATCGCGGAAGATATGCAGAAGGGCTATATCGATCGGCTGCGGTCACTGCCGATGGCCCGCTCGGCTGTGTTGATCGGTCGCACATTCTCTGACCTGCTCCGGAACATTCTCACGTTCGTCGTCATGCTGTTTGTTGCATTCCTCACTGGCTTTCGGTTCGAAGGCTCGCTGCTTGAAGCGCTGTACGCCACGCTGCTGCTGCTCGGGTTCAGCTACTCGCTGTCATGGATCCAGGCAGTGATCGGCCTCGGAGTGTCGTCGGTCGAGGCAGCCAACTCCGCCGGCTTTGTGTGGATGTTTCCGCTCACCTTCGTCTCGTCAGCATTCGTCGATCCGGTGCAGATGCCGGGCTGGCTCCAACCAATCGCCCGCAACAATCCGTTCACCATTGCGACCAACGCCTGCCGGGCCCTCTACAACGGCTTGCCCGTTGGCAACGACGCAATCTTGACGGTGGCGTGGAGTATCGGCATCACCCTGGTCTTCGCGTCCATGTCGATCCGGAAGTTCTCGCGCTCGACCGTCGCCTAAGCCGGCGCACAACTCTGTACGTGCCCGGGCACATTTCCGGGCAGTTGAAGACATTGTGGAAACGCCTCGCAAACGAATCGAAACCACGGCCATGTACCCGTGACGGTCGCGCCGCTGCTGACTACCGTGAACAGCATGAACTGGATCCGGAACAATCTCAGAATCGCCATCCCCGGCGCGCTCGTCGGGCTCGGGGTCCTTGCGTTCCTCGCCTTCGGTGTCTTCGGGGTCCACACGAAATTCATCGATGACAAGGTCTCCGAAGACGGCCCCGTCTTCGCGTCTGGCGCCGTCGTCGCTGAGCCGGTTGAGGAAGCGCCGGTCGAGGAAGTCCCGGT
>JBNMOS010000208.1:0-4333 GCA_051275435.1 Ilumatobacter sp. | reverse complement strand
TGGTTCGGCGGCCGAGATGGGTGAGCTGGATCATGCACGCTGCGCCGTGCTCGTGCACCGAGTCGGTCATACGCCTGATCCACGGCACGATGGCATCGTCGTAGGCGTGGAGGTTGCCGAACGCCGGTGCGCTGTCTTCGGCCACGACGGCCGAACCGGCTGTCATCGTGAGCGCGACGCCGCCTTTGGCCTTCTCCTCGTGATACATCCGGTAACGATCGGTCGGCATGCCGGCCTCGGCGTACGCCGGCTCATGCGCCGACGAAAATATCCGGTTGCGCAAGCTGAGATGCTTGAGTTGAAACGGCTGGAGTAGTGGATCGGACGTCGACATTTCTCAGCTCCGTACCCTGGTTCTCACGATGACTCCTTCAACGACGCGATCAGTCCGTTACGGAGGGTGACGACGGCAGGGCTCGTCGCGCCGTCACCGACCCTGACGATTTCTGACAGCATGGGCAGCGGCGATGGTCCGGCGTCCGCCCACCTGACCGACCAGAGTGCGCAGTGTGCGCACGGATTCCCCATCCAGTTTCAATCGACTCGAGGCGCCGATCCCGCTGCCTGAGTCGTCCTCGCTCACGTGGCGAACATAACACGCCTTTATGACACTGTGTCACGCGAAACCAGCCCTCGATGACACGGGTCGCAGGGAGGCGAGTTCTGGGTGCGGGTCACCAGGTGGCGGAATTGGGAACGGCTACTTGACGACAATCCGGCCGCCGGATGCAGGCTTGGGCTGGAAGTGGCCGAGGAGTTCGTTATGGCAACGCTTGGCGGACAGCAGTCTGTCTGCACGACCCTGCCCGAACTCCAGCCCTGACGTCGCCATTTCCGAAGCGCTCGCCCTCACCGGCACGGCGTGCGGAAGGCATCGTCGAGATCCAGCGAAACGATGATCATGGTGACGCCGGCCGACCGGGCTGTCGCACAGATTGCCTCCGGATCGTTGATGGCGGCGTCTGAGTACTCCGCCCCGAAGATTGGTTTGCCTGCAGTAGCGAATGGCTCGTAGGCGTCGCACTCGTCGTATTCGACGCACTGCTCGTTCACCGCGAAGTCGAAGTAGTCGACGAGTAGCGGGATCTGTTCGAGATCATTCTTCAGTCCGATCAGCAGGCCGCGGTCGTGCGCGGCGTTTGCGAGGAATCGGTTGAAGTTCAACTGGTCGTCGGCGGTCAGGTCAAACCCGGAATCGTTGCGATAGGCCGTGACGTTGTCGGGCTCGACACCATCGCAACCCTTCTCGACGGCAAGGTCGAGACGGGCCAGCAACGTCCCGCGGAGCGCGGCGCTTCGAATATCGACCCAGCGCTCGCCGTCCCAGTCGTCGAGGTCGGCACGTCGAAGAGGTCGACGTCGTACACGTCGACGTCGTAGCTGGCATTGATCTCACCCTGCAGCTGCCACTGCCACGTCATGTCGGTGGTCAACACCGCAGCCGGTGCTGACGCCGACGGTGTTGGAAAGTTGCCGGGCGATGTTGCCGGCTCGTCACCGGCTGCTGGCCCGGTCCCTGGTTCGAGGGACTCGACGGCACTGTCGCCACCGACGTCGGCATCATCGACATCGCCGCGAACAGCAGCAGAGCCACGAGCCCGGAGCGTCCGGCAGCGCGGCGGGCGCCACGGCCGAAGGGGCCAAGATGGATGCGAGTAGTCATGGCGGAGCGTCCCTTCGAGCAGTCTGGACGATGACGAGTCTTCGAGCTGATCGCTTCCGCTCTGCGGGTGCCTGTCGACGGGAGGAGTACCACCTTCGTCGACACCGGCTCGGCAGGTTGAGCCGGACTGGAGACGAACGTGACCTGATCGCGTCGATGTCGCAACGGGCAGCAACTCAGCGACCGAAATCGCTGATCGGCCGAACCCTCAGAATTAGACGATACGCAGGCCTGGGCTGGATCTAACCGCGCTAACCGGTGCAGACCCCCTTCGCTACTTACGCTACGGCTCGAAACGAACTGCCGTTTCATTCTGTGGACGCCCAAGCGGAAACAGCGCACCGACAAGGCCACCGACGAACACGCCTCCAAACATGATCGCGTTCGCTCGCGAGGTCGGGATGGGCTCGTACGGGAATGGACGATCCGGCTCCCACCCTCCCAGATTTCCAAACACCCACAACAGAATTCCTGCAACCACCAGGCCACCTACAACCGCCGCCGCAATCCGCACCGCCCGGCCTTTCGATTGCTCTCCTCGCCGTCGACGCCAACCGCGGAGCACCAAAACGAGCCCCGCCGTTGCGAGGCCGATCACAAGCGCCTGCACCAGCAGACCGGTGATGTCGCTGCTCCGCACGCAGCTCTGGTAAGCCCCTCCGCGATTTGCCGTGCAGTTCTCTTCCTCGCCGACGAACGCTCGGAGCATCATGAACGCTCCGAGGAGGATCCAGCCTGCGCCGGATACCCACAAGGCCGCGACCGTGCCACGAGGGGGCCCAGCGAGCCCATACATCTCACCGCGCTTCGGTGGCAGCCACGGTGCAGAACCTTCCACCACGTGCGATCACCTCCTTCGGGCGTTCCTCGAGTCAGGCGTCAGTGGTGAGTACACAGCGAATCACTGGACCTCTCTCGATTGTCGCGACAACCGACGCGGACAACCAGTGACAAAGGTCCTCACACCGGATCTCGACGAGACATTCAGCGACATCAATATTCCTCGTTGACCTGGACGACAACCAGCTCATACACGTCGCGACCGGCAGGCGACGCATTCCTTGGGCCGACCTCCAACGAAGCGGCCATCCGCTGAGTGTCGCGCCTGCCTCCGCGCACGGTTCGCGAGATCTGCGTCGGGCGCCGCGGCCTCGTAGCCCGTGAAGACGTCGACCTCCCAGACGCCCGGCATTTTCTGGCGGATCGTCGCCATGTAGAGGGCAGTACGCCAGAGGTGCCACTCTCCGCCAGTGAAATTCTCTAGGGATGAAACTAGGGATGGCCGATCAGCGACCCAAATCGCTGACCGACCACACCTACAGATTTATACGATGCGCAGGCCCGAGATCGCCCGGCTGATGACCAGCTGTTGGATCTGCTCGGTGCCTTCGAAGATGTCGTGGATCTTCGCATCACGGTGCCAGCGCTCGACTGGGTACTCACGGGTGTAGCCGTAGCCACCGAGAATCTGGATGGCACGCTCGGTCACCCACGTGGCGGTGCGGCCAGCTTTGAGCTTGGCCATCGAGCCTTCAGCGTTGACAAAGCCCTTGTTCTTACCGAGCCAGGCGGCACGCCAGATCAGGTTGCGGGAGGCTTCGATCTCAGTCGCCATATCGGCGAGCATGAACGCGATCGACTGGTTCATGATGATCGGCCGACCGAATGCCTGGCGGTCCTTGGCGTACTGCAACGAGTACTCGAAGGCGGCACGAGCAACACCGAGTGCCTGGGCACCAACGGCGGGGCGGGTGGCTTCGAAGGTCTGCATCGCGGCCTGCGAGTTGCCCTTCTCGCCACGACGCACCCGGGCGAGGCGCTCGTCGAGCTTCTCCTTGCCGCCGAGCAGGCAACGGCCGGGCACACGCACATCATCGAGGACGACTTCGGCCGTATGCGAAGCACGAATACCGTGCTTCTTGTACTTCTGGCCCTGCGACAGGCCCTTTGTGTTCGGGGGAACAACGAACGACGCATGACCCTTCGAGCCAAGCTCGGGGTCAACAACTGCTACCACGACGTGGATGTTGGAAATACCACCGTTGGTGATCCAGGCCTTCGTGCCGTTCAGCACCCACTCGTCTTTGGCCTCGTCATACTTGGCCGACGTGCGGTAGCCGCCGACGTCAGAACCAGCGTCGGGCTCGGAGGCGCAGAACGCACCGAGGGCGAGCTTGCCCTTTTCGTCCTCGTAGCACTGCGGCACCCACTCCATCAGTTGCTCAGGGGTGGCCGACGATGCAATGCCCGCGGCTGCGAGGCCGGAGCCCATGATGGCCATGCCGATACCGGCATCGCCCCAGAACAGCTCTTCGATGGCAATCGGCATCGACAGGCCGGTCGGGTCGTTCATCATGGCTTCGGCCATGAATTCCCAGCTGTACAGACCGATCTCTTTGGCCTGCTCGACGATTGGGTACGGGAACTCTTCCTTCTCGTCCCACTCTTCACCGGCCGGGCGAACCACCTCAGCGGCGAAGTCATGGACCCACTTCTGAAGGGTCAGCTGGTCTTCATTCAGCTTCATCGAAAAATCTGTCATACCCCTAAGTTACCGACTGGTAACCGCTGTGTCTACCCTTCGGTAACAGAGGCCGCATTTGGGACGACCTTCAACGACGTCACCCGTCGGCCGAAGTCGGCGGTTGCAGCCGTTGCCCAATTGCCTGG
>JBNMOS010000207.1:0-4347 GCA_051275435.1 Ilumatobacter sp. | reverse complement strand
CCCGCGACGACGGTGGCGCCCGCGACGACCGTCGCCAGCGGTCCGACCACGACGGTCGCCAGCGGTCCGACGACCACCACCACGTCGACCACCACGACGACCACCACGACAACGACGACAGTCCCGACGACCACCACAACGATCGTCCCGGCGACGACCACGACCACCTCGACAACGACCACCACGCTCCCACCGAATCCAGCGCACGACTACTGCAGCACCATCGGCGGCAGCTGGACTCGTGGGTTCGGCGATAGCGGCAGCTGGGCTGCTGAATATCGCAACGTCGATACGTTCAGTAGCCAACCGAACAACCCCTTTGACGGAGTTCCTGGAGTCACCGACGAGCTGGACCAGGTCAAGTTCTACCTCGGCGAAGGAAAGATCCATCCGGCGATCGACGAGGACTACTACACGGCGCGCTTCACCCGCAGGGTCAACTTCGATCAAGGGTGCGGGATGTACCTGGCCGTCGGCGGCGATGATGGCATACGCCTCTACCTCGATGGCAAGCGGGTTCTCAACAAGTGGTCAAACCACAATCACAAGTGGGACTGGGACTGGTTCTACTTCAAGGGTGGCGAGCACGAGATCGTTATCGAGTACTACGAAAATACCGACAACTCGTCGATCGACTTCTATTGGGCTCGCGGCTGATCCGGCGCTGACTGGGCGCTGGCTCAGTTCGGAACGACGAGATCCCCTGCTTGCAGTTGGTGCGCATAGCGCCCGCCGGCTGCAAGTAGTTCGGTGTGTGTGCCGATTTCGGCAACTCGCCCGTCTTCGATGAACGCGATGCGGTCGGCGCTGCGAATCGTCGAGAGGCGATGCGCGATGACGAGCGCAGTTCGACCCTCCATCGCATGTTCGAGGGCGGCTTGGATGTGCGCTTCGTTGTCGTTGTCGAGGTGACTCGTTGCCTCGTCGAGAATGATGATGGCGGGGTCTTTCAGCAACAGTCGGGCAATGGCCAACCGCTGCTTCTCGCCACCGCTCAGCCGATAGCCACGCTCGCCGACGATGGTGTCGTAGCCGTCAGGTAGCGCGGCGATCGTGTCGTGAATGCGAGCGGCCTTGGTCGCCGCGATGACTTGGGCGTCGGTGGCTGACAGGTCGGCGTAGCGAAGGTTGTCGCCGATTGATTCGTGGAACAGATGCGGGTCCTGCGACACGACGCCAATGGAGGCGCGCAGCGAATCGAGCGTGAGGTCGCGAACGTCGTATCCGTCGATCCGGACAGCTCCGCTCGTGACGTCGTAGAGGCGGGGGAGCAGCGAGATCGTGGTCGACTTCCCGGCACCGGACGCCCCGACGAGGGCGAGTGTTTCACCCGGTGCGATCGTCAGCGACAGCCCGTGCAGTACGTCGACGTCGGGATCGGTGTCACCGCCGAGGCCGGCATTCTGTTCCATCGTGGGAATCGCCGATTCGACAGCCGGCGGGTATCGGAAGGTGACGTTGTCGAACTCGACGCCACCGCGTGGGGCGACCAGGTCGACCGCACCTGGCTTCTCTTGGATCGCCTCTGGTGCATCCAACACCTCGAAGACGCGTTCGAAGCTGACCATCGACGTCATCAAGTCGACGCGTGCGTTCGTGAGCCCGGTGAGTGGTTGGTACACGCGGGTGACCAGAGCAGCCAAGGCCACGAGGGTGCCGTCGGTGATGTCGCCGTCGACGACCATGAGCGCACCGATGCCGTAGATCGCGGCCGTGCCGATTGCCCCGACAAGGCCGAGTGCAACGAAGAACACGCGGCCGTAGATCGCCGACTGGATGCCGGTGTCGCGGACGCCACGTGCACGGCTTTCGAAGGACTCGCGCTCGCGTTGGCCTGAGCCGAACAGCTTGACGAGGGTGGCGCCAGAGACATTGAAGCGTTCGGTCATCTGGGTGTTCATCGCAGCGTTGTGTCCCATTTGCTCGCGAGAGATTCCCTGCAGGCGCGTTCCGACGCGGCGTGCCGGCACGATGAAGAGCGGCAGCACGATCAGCGTTAGCAGCGTGAGCCGCCACTCGAGTGCGATCATCGCGGCCAGGGTGGTCGTCAACACGATGACGTTGCTGACCACGCTGCCGAGGGTGCTGGTGACCGCCGACTGGGCGCCGACGACATCGCTGCTCAACCGGGACGTAATCGACCCGGTCGGTGTTCGCGTGAAGAAGGCAATCGGCATGCGTTGGACCTTCGCGAACAGCGCGCCTCGAAGGTCATAGATCAGCCCTTCGCCGACTCGTGAGCTGCACCAGCGTTGCACGATGGCAAGCCCGGCGTCAGTGAGGGCTGCAACGACCGCAATAGCCGCCAGCACCTTGATGGCGTCGCGGTTCTTGTCCGGTATTGAGTTGTCGATGATTTCTCGCACTACGAACGGAGGCACCAGGGCGAGGAGTGCTGCAACGAAAATGGCCGCAAGAAACACGGCAATCGTCCGACGGTAGGGGCGCGCGAACACCCAGACGCGCTTGAACGTTCCGTCGGCCAGGGTCACGCCGTCGAGGGATCCTTTATCGCCGGGCATCATGTGGTGGGGGGACATCCGCATATTGACCACGCTAAGGGTTTCCAGACCACTCGCCCCGCGTTCTGGTCTACTCGCTCGCGCACCGGTGTACTCGCCCGCGCGCCGGTGTACTCGCCCCGCGTTTACGGAACGATGTGAGAACGAAGATGCTGCTTGCAGGAGTCGCTCGTACGATGCCTACCCATGCGGCGCACATCTGCACTCTTGGCGAGTGCGCTCGTGATCGCCAGTTGCACTGGTAGCGATGCTGCGCCAGCACCTCAGACGCGCGAGATCAATGCGATCCCGACGAGCACCACGCTGCCCGTATTCGCCCCGGCGCAACCGGGTAACACGCCGCAAACCACCACTTCGACTGAGCCCCGTGACTACGAAATCGAGTGGACCGAGCTGGGCGGGAACGTCGACGAGGGGCTGCTCACGGTTCCTCTCGACTACGCCGATCCACAGGGCGAAACCATCGAGCTGTACGTGACGCGGCACCGAGCCGACCCGGACGACCGGATCGGCGCACTCTTGGTCAACAACGGCGGTCCCGGTTCGCCGGCGAGTTCGATGGGAATCAACGCAACGAGCTGGTTTCTTCCGGCGATCACCGAACGATTCGACGTGGTCGGATGGGATCCGCGCGGCACCGGCGTGAGCGGCGGGGCCGTCGATTGCATCGACGACGCGGAGTACGACCAGTTTTTCGCGACCGGTGACATCACCCCCGACGACAGTTCTGAGAAGGCTGAGCTCGCTCGGCTCGCCGAAGAGTTCGCAACGCGCTGCCAAGAACGAGTTGGTCGGGCATTGCAGTACATCGGGACCAACAACTCTGCTCGCGACATGGACGCGATCCGTCAGGCGCTGGACGAAGTTCAAGTCTCGTACTTCGGATTCAGCTACGGCAGTGAGCTCGGTGCTGCATGGGCCACGTTGTTCCCGACGACGGTACGGGCAGCCGTGTTCGACGGAGCCGCTGACCCCGATGCTGACGCGACCGAAAGCACGCTCCAACAGTGGATCGGCTTCGAAAATGCACTGAACACGTTTCTCGCCGACTGCAGCGCCACGACGTCGTGTGCGTTCCACAACGGCGGCGACGCGGAGGGCGCCTTCGACGCGCTGCTCGTGCAACTCGACGAGTCGCCACTTTCCGGGCCCGAAGGCCGGGCTGACATCAACCTCGGCGTCGCAGTGACCGGTGTGGTGCGAGCGATGTATTCGGACCGGTTCTGGCCAGCGCTCGAACGGTCACTCGACGACGCCCAATCCGGCGACGGCGCTGGGCTCCTCGCACTCCAAGACGCCTACTACCAGCGGAGTGCCGACGGGACCTACAGCAACTTGCTCGAATCGTTCCAGGCAATCTCGTGTGCAGATGACCCGGAACGGCTAACCGTCGAAGAAGCCGATGAACAGGCTGAAGTCCTCATCGGAGCGGCACCCCGCTTGTTCCCGTACAGCACGGGGTCCTACACGTGCAGCTTCTTCCCTGACGCTCTTGATCCGCGGATCGACGTCACTGGCGTGGGTGCAGGCCCGATCGTCGTCGTCGGCACGACCGGTGATCCGAGCACTCCACTCGACAGCAGTCGCCGAATGGCCGCAGCGCTCGAAGACGGTCGCCTCGTCATCGTCGAAGCAAACCAGCACACCGGCTACCGGGTCAATAGCTGCATCGAAGACACCATCCACAACTACCTGATCCAGCTCGAGGCTCCGGACACCGAGACCATCTGCGGCTGATCGCCCGACTCGGGTGGCAGCACCATCCAGCCGATCAAGACATCGCGCGTGGATCGACGGAGACGCAATCCCGATGTTGCTGGCCAGC
>JBNMOS010000206.1:0-4436 GCA_051275435.1 Ilumatobacter sp. | reverse complement strand
CAACGAACTGCGTTCGTAGCGCCGGGAGCTGCGCCAGCACACCACCGAACAGCGAGGCGTAGACAACACTGTCGGCCATCGAACCTGACTGGTCAACGGCGATGATGACATCTTTGGCGAGGCTCCGTTGCCGGCGCCCGTGACCGACGAGCCGTTCGGGAATGATCGTGCGGTGTTCCGGCAGCCAGTGTTTGAGGTTCGCTGCAATCGTGTGGTTCCAGTCGATGTCGCCAAGACGCGGGCGCGAGGTCCGAGCGCTTCGAGCCAGTGCCCCACGAACGGCCTGACGGGTCTGGTCGACGAGCCGAGCTTCGATGTCAGCAAGCACCTGGGCGATGATCTGGCGCGCGGTACCTCGCGTCTCGTCGGGCAGCATCTTGTTCAACTCGACGAGCAGCGTCACCATGTGGATGTCGGGTTCAACCGACTGCAACAGCTCGGGTTCGAGCAGCAGTTGTTTGAGGTCGAGCCGTTCGACCGCATCGCGCTGCATGATCTGGACCAACGGCGTCGGAAAGTACGTACGGATGTCACCGAGCCAGCGCACCACGCCCGGCTTCGATCGCCCGAGCCCGCCGGAACGCTTGCCACTACCGCGTGCTCCGGTGCCGTTTGCGTCGTCGCGGTCGTAGAGCGCACCGAGCGCAGCGTCGATCCGGCGATCATCGCCAACTAACGCCTGTCCACGCCCGCCGTCGCCGCGATCCGAGCCATCGCTGCCAGCACCAGCACCAGCGCTGCCGTCGCCAGCGCCGTCACCACCATCACCATCACCATCACCATCACCATCACCATCACCATCACCGCCTGCGTCCGGTCCCTCGGCGACTCGTTGACGCGACTGTTCGGTGGGCTGCTCTTGGACATCGTCAGCAGCGCCGCCGAGCACCAGCCGCCATCGACGACGCCGTTCGGAGTCAGAGACCCGTGCAAGTGTCTCGGTCATGGCGCTGTTCCTCGACCAGGCACTGTTCCTCGACCAGGCATTGTTCCTCGACCAGGAACCTCGGCCAATTGCTTACTGAGTTCGTCGACCAGTTGGCCGGGGCCAACACCGAGCATGCGGCGCACCGTGGCCAAGACGTCGGCGGCCCGCCCCGCGTCGACATCGGTCCCAAAGCCAATCGTTCGCCGAGGTGCCTGATCGAGGAGTAGCGCCATGATCTGGCGGCGCTCGGCTGCTTCGAATGCTCCAAAGGTCCGACGCAGGAGGACGAAAACCGAGTCGAACGCAGCAGGTGTCAGCGACGACAGCCATCGATCGACCACACCGAGCAGGTCGGCGTCATGCACCAGAACTGTTCCGGAACCGGCGAGGAATCCCTCGATGAATGCAGCACCAGTTGCCGGTGGCGTTCCGCCAGACAGCGCTTGCCCCAGCCGCTGCTCGACATCGAGCGTCGTCCAGGCGCCGCCATCGTGCAGCAGCCGGGTCGCCCGTCCTTGCACCAGGCCGTGGCCGGAGCGGGCTCCGGCCAGCTGTGCAAGCACGTCGGGAAGCGAGTGGTCTCGCGCCGGGTGCGAGAGGACAGCAAGCGCTGCCTGGACGCCAGTCAGCCGTTCGACCATCACTGCTGCGCCATCGTCGTCGAGTTGGCGACATGCCACGCCGACGCCGGCAAGGATCCGCACGATGATCCCGTCGAACACCGAACGCATCGACGACGCATCGGTTTGCCGGACATCTCCGTACCGCAGCGCGTTGGCCAGCGGTACCGCAGCGTCCATCAGTTGGCCGACGTCGGGATCGGTTGCTGCACGCTCGGCAAACAGCACGACACACGGCTCGACGGCGTCGGGCAGGTCGCCGAACAGCGCCGATTCGAGGACCCCGACCAGATCGGCCAGGCCAGTCGCGGCGCGACCACGTTCGATCAAACGGTTGGTCGCTGCCGAGGCAACGGTCGTGCCGTAGCCCGACTGCTCGACGAGGCGCACCGATAGCTCGGGGTCCCAGGCGAGCCGCCACGTCTCACGGAAAGTGCCAGACGAGCCCCGCCCCTCCTCAGCCACACCCCAGGGCACACCGATAGCCAGCAGCCGATGCAGCAGATGCGACTTACGTAGCCCGGTTGGCGTGCGGAGATCGATTTCGACGGTGCGCGCCGCAGCTTCGGGTTTGAGTCGAGCTGCCTTCTGCGCCTTCGCAAGGTCGCGGGCGAGCGGCACTTGCGGAGCCGATTCGGGCACAGAGCCGAGTGCATCGCCCACGACGAGTTCGTTGCGCACCACATCGAGGCCACCCATCACTGCATCAGCAGCGTCGAGCACTTCGGCCAGTCCGGCGCGCGGCCGGTTGCGCATCGCCGCAAGCGTGTCGGCGAGTCGAGTGCCCCCGATCAGGTGGTCAGGTGATGCAGCGTGGCCGCGTGCGCGTAAAACGTGTGCTGCGTCGACGAAGAATCGGGCGACCCCGTCGGGGCCCGGATGGCGAAACACGTGGTCGTACCAGCCAGGGCTACTCACCCCGGCGCCGTAGCCCGAAGACTGGGTGAGCCTGCGATGGGTCCAGGGCACCCACGCTGCTGCAACCTTGACCTTCGGCATGCCGCGCAGCGTTGCCGTGTCAGCCTTGACCGAATGTGCGTCGAGATCGAGCGCCGGGACGTGCCACGCACCGCAGATCACCGCGATGGTTTCGTGGCCGTCTCGCTGCGCGACGCGGATCGCTCGCCGCATGTGCGCTTCTCGACGCTCTTCGCCCTGCGATGGAATCGTGCCGTGCCGCGCTGCAGCCATTGCTTCGGCAACCGCTGCAAAGGCAGGAGGCCCATCACCGCGATGCTCGATGACGTCTTCCCACCACCGCTCCGGATCGTCGTCGCCAGCCGCTGCTGCGAGCGCGCGGAGCGGATCGGGCGGCGCCTGGTCGACGATGGCACCTGCGCCAAGCGTCGGGGCTTCGTCACGCGTTGCGCCAGCAAAGGTGTGAGCGAGTGGCAGGTCGATGGCGCGGACTTCGACACCTCGTTCGTTCGCCCACGCAATGCCTTGCCACTCGGGGCTGAACGATGCGAACGGCGCGAAGATCGCCCGCGCTGGCTCAGCGACGACGTAGCCAAGCAATGCGACCGGCGGAAGTAGTTCCGGGTGACCAATCCACGACAGCGTCGACTGAACATCGGCCGGAGCCTCGACGAGAACGATCGAAGGTTGGATCGCACCGAGCGCAGCCAGCACGGAACGTGCCGACCCGGGCCCATGGTGCCTGATGCCCAACAGGTGAACAGCGGGTAAGTCAACAGCAGGCAATTGGCTGTCGGGCGAAGCGACGTCGTTCACTTGCGCGTCGTTCACGAGTCGAGTGCGCGACACGCCTCGTAGAAGTCACCCCAGTCGGCACGGTCGGCAACCACGCCTTCGAGGTACTCACGCCACACGACGGCATCGTTGACCGGGTCGCTGACCACAGCGCCGACGATGCCGCCAGCGATGTCAGTGGCGCGCAGCTCACCGTCGCCGAAGTGCGCAGCCAGGGCAAGGCCGTTGGTGACCACCGAAATTGCCTCGGCGGTTGACAGCGTGCCGGTCGGGACCTTGAGGCTCGTCCGCTGGTCGGCAGTCATCCCCGAACGCAGCTCACGGAACACGGTGACCACGCGCCTGATCTCGTGTTCGGCGGCAGGAACCTCGGGAAGCGCCAAAGCCACACCCAGCTCGGCGACGCGTCGGCTGACAATCGAGATCTCCTCTTCGGCCGTGGCCGGGAGCGGGAGCACGACGGTGTTGAAGCGACGGCGTAATGCGCTCGACATGTCGTTCACGCCACGGTCGCGGTTATTCGCCGTGGCAATGAGGTTGAAGCCTCGAATCGCGGCAATTTCGCTGTCGAGTTCCGGCACCGGGAGCACCTTCTCCGACAGGACGGTGACGAGCGCGTCCTGGACTTCGGGCGGCATGCGGGTGAGCTCTTCAACGCGCACGATCGCACCGCGCTGCATACCTCGGTAGACCGGCCCGGGCACGAGTGCATCGGTGGACGGCCCCTCAGCGAGCAATCGCGCATAGTTCCAGCCATAGCGCAAAGTTTCCTCGGTGGTGCCGGCGGTGCCCTGGATCAGCAGTGTTGAATCGCCGCTGATCGCAGCAGCGAGATGCTCGCTCACCCAGGTTTTGGCCGTTCCGGGCACACCGAGCAACAGCAGCGCCCGGTCGGTGGCGAGCGTCGCTACCGCAATCTCGATGAGTCGCTGCTGGCCGACATACTTCGGCGAGATAACCGTTCCATCGGCGAGCTCACCACCCAGGAGGTACTGGACGACTGCCCACGGCGACATTTTCCAACCTGGTGGCCGAGGACGGTCATCGGTAGAAATCAGTGCCGCCAGTTCGTGGGCGAACTGCTGCTCGGCGTGGGGCCGCAGGATTTCGGAGTCGCTCATCAGAGCCGACGTTAGTGATCCGTTGTCACAATGAGCAGCCAGATGACCGATCAC
>JBNMOS010000205.1:0-4437 GCA_051275435.1 Ilumatobacter sp. | reverse complement strand
ACGACCTCTTGAAGATGATGGGCTACCAACAAGGCGCGTTCGCGCTCGGCTACGTCGGCGACCAGCAAGATGCGCTCTCCAAGTTGCGCGGCGAACACACCAAGGTGAAGGTCATCGGCGACATCGCCCAGAACAACGACCACATCCGCACGTTCGTCGCCGAACTCGGGCCCAACTGACGGTCAGCAGGAGCTATCGACCCAGTTCCGGCTCAGTTGACGCAGGCTTCGAGTTCAGTGCAGCGGGCTTCCAGCTCAGGCGTTGGGGTCGACCACGACGCGGCCGCGTGTCTTGCCGCTCATGATTGCCTCGCCCTGTTCGGGCAGCGAGGACATCGGAACGACTTCGGTCATCGCTGCCAACAGGTCGCTCGACAGGTCGGTGGCGAGCCGCGCCCATGCCGCTTCACGGTCGGCAAGCGGCGCCATGACCGAGTCGACGCCCTGGAGCCGAACGCCACGCAGGATGAACGGCATCACCGTGCTCGGCAGGTCGATTCCGCCGGCGAGGCCACACGCCGTCACGGTGCCCTGATACTTCGTCTGAGCAATGATCTTGGCAAGCATGTTGGACCCAACAACGTCGACTGCACCGGCCCACGTTTCGGCCTCGAGCGGCTTGGGAGCTTCAGACATCTCGTCGCGGGAGAGGAAATCAGACGCACCCAGCGAACGCAGGTAGTCGTGCTCCTCGGGTCGCCCGGTTACCGCGGTCACGGCGTACCCAAGCTTCGACAGCAATGCGATTGCCACACTGCCAACGCCGCCCGCGGCACCCGTAACGACGATCGGTCCGCTGTCGGGCTGCACGCCGCCGGCTTCGAGGCCGAGCACGCACAGCATCGATGTGAGCCCGGCCGTGCCGATCCCCATCGCCTGCTCGCTCGTCATCGACTCGGGCCGCTTCACGAGCCAGTCGGCCTGCACCCGCTGGCGTTGGCTGTAGCCGCCCCAGTAGCGCTCGCCCACAGCCCAGCCGGTGAGGATCACGCCATCGCCCGCAGCGAAGCGATCGGACTCTGACGACACGACCGTCCCGGCAAAGTCAATGCCCGGCACCATCGGGAACGAGCGGATGATTCGCCCCTTGCCCGTGAGCGCCATGCCGTCCTTGTAGTTGAGCGACGAGTAGTCGATGTCGACGACGACTGATTCGGTGCCGTCGTAAACGGGCAGGTCGGCATCGGTCAGTTCTTCAATCGAGGCGGCAGCCGACTTCGGGTTGCCTTCCTCTGATTCGCGGACGACGAGGGCGTTGAAAGTGTTCACGTTGGACTCCTGGGGGTTGGCCGACGCCGGAAGAGCGTCGGGCCGTGCATTGGATTCGGACAGATTGGCTTCGGCTTCGGCTTCGGCTTCGGCTTCGGCGAGGGTGGCTTCGAGCGCGCGGGTTGCGGCCTCGATTGCGGCGTGCGGGATGACGAGCGCATCGAGCGCAACGCACCCGTCGGTGCTCACAGCGAGCGGGTTGACGTCGAGTTCAGCGATGAGATCGCCGACATCGTTGGCGAGGTGCGACAACGCAACCAAAGCGGTGGCAACCGCTTCCTTGTCTGCAGCGGGACGACCTCGCACCCCATCGAGAATCGGCGTGATTGCGAGTTTGTTGATCATGCGGCGCGCGATCGGCGCGTCGATCGGGACCAGGCCGAGTTGACGGTCACCAAGCACCTCGATGAACACACCGCCGCCGGCCACGAGGACCATCGACCCGAACTGTGGGTCGGACACGACGCCGAGCGCCATCTCCACGTCCGGAATGATCATCGGCGCAACGAGCACCGCGGCGCCGAGCCGGTCGCTCAGGTCGGTGTAGGCCTCACGCACGCCATCAGCATCGACGAGGTTGAGCACCACGCCGCCGACATCGGACTTGTGCAAGATCCCGTCGACCGCAGTCTTCAGCACAACGGGATAGCCGACCTCGTCGGCCGCGGCAACTGCCGCGTCGACGTCGTGCGCGATGGCGTGGGCCATCACCGGCACGCCGTAGTCCGCCAGCAGATCCAGGCCTTCCGATTCGGTCAGCGGACGGGGCTCAGACAAACGAGCACGCCATCGGGCAGTGATCGCAGCCTCTGGTTTCCATGGCGCAGCGATGCCCGGCCGGAGCACAAAGTCTCGGTAAGCAAGCACGTTTCGCACGGCCAACAGGCCGGCAACGGTGCCATCGAGCACCGGGATGCCGAGGTCGGTCATGCGGCGTGCGAGGTCTTGAGAATCGGTGCCGATGTGATTCGTCATCATCGCGATCGGCTTGCCGGTTCGGCGATGCACGCGACGACAGATCCGAGCGAACGACTCGTGGAGGTAGAAGCCCGAGGTCAGGTCGGCAACGAAGACACCAATCGCTGTGTCGTCATCGTCCATCAGCGCCTGCCAGCAGTGCTCGAAGATCAACTGGTAATCGTTGCCGGTACCCCAGGCGTCGAGCGGGTTGATCGGCTCGAGGCCGTGGTCGAGCTGCGCCGCGAGCGTCGCTGTGGTCTTGTCGTCGATCTGTGCGAACGGCACACCGATGTCGTCGGCCAAGTCGATGAGTAGCTCGCGCTCCCCGCCCGAGTCGAGGATCGCTGCGAGCCCACCGGCCGCTGGTCGGCGCCGATCGGAGAGAAGCAGGGCGCTCGCTGCCAGTTCGTCGAGCGACTTGACCGGCAGCACGCCATAACGCTCGAACAATGTCTGGTACGCGGCGTCGTCACCGGCAATCGCCCCCGAGTGGCTCAATGCGAGCTTGGCGGCTTCGGGCGTACGGCCCGCTTTCAGGGCGACGACGGGAACATCTCGGACGGCGGCCTTCTTCAGGGCGGCAATGAAGCGCTCGGGTTCGCGCACCGATTCGATGAAGAGCGCGATTACTCGCGTGCTCTCTTGCTCCAGGGCGTAGTCCATGTAGTCAGCGGTCGTCGTGACCAGTTCCTGACCCGGCGAGACCGCCAAGTTGAATCGGAGCTTTTGGTCGTTCCACAGCAGGGCGGTGAGCACCGAGCCCGACTGGGCAATCAGGGTGACGCCGCCTTCTTTCAGCTCGTATGGCCGATTGAACGGAAACGCCCGGAACCACTTCTCGACGTTGTAAAAGCCCATGCAGTTTCCGCCGACGATCGGCAGGTTGGCCGCCGTTGCCATGTTGCGGATCCGCGACCGCAGTGAGTTGCTGGCCGTGTCGTCGGGCAAAAGTGCGCTGCCTGGGATGACCAAGCCGCCGACACCGAGGTCGATGGCCTGCTCGACCATTTCTTCGAGCCGCGTATTACCCACGCTGAGGACCGCCAGGTCGGGGACCTCGGGCAAGGTGTCAAGGCTGTCGAAGCACTCTCGCCCCTCAACCTCGTCGTACTTCGGGTTCACCGGATACACCCGGCCCGGGTACCGCGAAACTTCCAGTTCGAGCACCATGTCGTTGCCCGCCACGTTCGGCACCGTCGACGCGCCCACGAGCGCAACCGACTCGGGTGCAAGCATCCTGCGCAGGCGGTGTTCAGTCCGCGGTTCAGTTTGGGGTTGAGTCTGCAGTTCGGCCATGGCCATCCTCTCGTTCGACACGTCGAGCTTCGACCCATTCCTGGGCCTCGTTGTAGATCCCACTGAGGTGATCCATTTGGGCATGAATAGCAGCCTCGGCGGCGTCGGGGTCGCCGGACGCGACAGCAGTGAGCAGAACCTGCTGCAGCGCCAGTACGTCGGAACGCTGGCGGAACCGGTTGATCACAAGGTTCGTCGACGGGTGCAAAGCCTCGAGCGCGAACACCATGACGTAGTCGAGCACCGGATTCCCGGCCGCCTGCACAATCACCCGGTGGAAGGCAACGTCGGCGTCGCAGAATTCCTCGTCAGACAGATCGGGGCGGGCCTGCCGATCGAGCGCTTCTTCCAGTGCGGCGAGATGCTCGGTTGTACGACGCTCGGCCGCAAGTCGAGCGCAAAGCGTTTCGAGCAGACGTCGACTTTCGGCGACCTCGGCGAGCGAGAACACCTCGTGGCTCACGAGGAGCGTCGCGGTGGTCGACAAATCCGATCGCACCTGTTCACTGCTCGGCAGCGTTACGAAGTTGCCGCCCGACACGCCTCGCTGCGACCGGATCAGGTTCTTGGCCGCGAGCCGCTTGAGGGCCTCACGAACCGTTGGGCGCGACACGCCGAACTGCGCAGCCAGCTCGGCCTCGTTCGGGAGCCGCTGGTCGATTGCCAGCGCGCCCGACAGGATCGATTCGCGAATCGCTGTAGCGATCTGATCCGGGAGTGACTTGAGCTCGGTCACATAACTCACCGGTGAACTGGGTTCAGGCATCGGTGCACTCTAACGCAATAGGTCAGATCAATTGAACAAACCGAATTGCAGTCACTCGCCACCCGTACCCAGCGGGGCGAGCCGTCGCGTGTTGCGCCAGAGGACCGTGGCGGCAGCGAGGCAGCCGAGACCAGCCAGGCCACTGAA
>JBNMOS010000204.1:0-4482 GCA_051275435.1 Ilumatobacter sp. | reverse complement strand
AACGGGTCGCTCTGCTCGTGAAGCTGCTCGAGGTCTACGAACGACGTTCCGGCGAAATGGCGGAGGCGATCTCGATGGAGATGGGCGCACCGATCGATCTGGCCCTGCAGTCGCAGGTGAGCGCCGGCTCGTGGCACATCCGTAACACGATCGCCGCGCTCGAAGGATTCGACTTCGATCGGCCGCTCAGCGATGGGGCTCCGGGCGATCGGATCCTGTACGAAGCTGTGGGGGTGTGCGCCATGATCACACCGTGGAACTGGCCAATGAACCAGGTGACACTCAAAGTCGCCCCGGCGCTCGGTGTCGGGTGCACGATGGTCCTCAAGCCCTCAGAGGTCGCACCCTTGTCGTCGTCACTCTTCGCTGAAATGGTCGATGAGGCAGGTTTCCCTGCGGGCGTCTTCAACCTGGTGAACGGCGACGGCGCTGGCGTCGGGTCGCAGCTGTCGGCACATCCCGACGTCGACATGGTGTCCTTCACCGGCTCAAACCGGGCGGGAGTTGCCATCACCCATAACGCAGCGGAATCGGTCAAGCGCGTCGCTCTGGAGTTGGGTGGCAAGGGCGCCAACATCGTGTTCGCCGACGCGGACGAGGCCGCCGTCGAGCGCGGCGTGCGGCACTGCTTCAACAACAGCGGCCAGTCGTGCAATGCCCCAACCCGCATGCTGGTCGAGCGTTCCGTGTACGACGCAGCAGTGGCGACGGCGGAACGTGTCTCGAACGAGATGACCGTCGACCTCGCATCGAAGAACGGCCGCCACATTGGCCCGGTTGTCTCCCAAGCCCAGTTCGACAAGATCCAGGGTCTGATCGAGACCGGGCAGAGCGAAGGCGCCCGGCTCGTCGCTGGCGGGCCCGGCCGACCCGACGGGCTTGAGGTTGGCTACTTTGTGCGACCGACGGTGTTTGCCGACGTGTCGCCCGAGATGACGATCTCGCGCACCGAGATCTTCGGCCCCGTTCTGTCGATCACACCGTTCGACACCGAAGACGAGGCGATTTCGATGGCCAACGACACCTCGTTCGGTCTGACCAACTACGTCCAGACGACCGACATCGATCGTGCCAGGAGAGTCGCCAAACGATTGCGGTCCGGCATGGTCGAGATGAACGGCAAGTCGCGTTCGGCCGGGTCGCCGTTCGGTGGATACCGCCAGTCCGGCAACGGACGTGAGGGTGGCACGTGGGGCCTCGAAGAATTTCTGGAAGTGAAGGCGGTCAGCGGATGGGCGTGAGCACCGGGCCCGACCGAGCGCTCACGATGCAGGCCGCGGTCTGCCGCGAGTTCGGCGCCCCGCTGGTCATCGAAGAGCTGTTCATCGACCCGCCGAAGCGCGACGAGGTGCTCGTCGACATCCACGCGGTCGCTATCTGTGCGAGCGACCTGCACGCCAACGATGGATCCTGGGGCGGCGCGCTCCCCGCAGTCAACGGGCATGAAGCATCCGGCGTGATCGCAGCCGTCGGGCCCGGAGTCGAATCAGTGGCAGTCGGTGACCGCGTGGTCGTTGCACTGCTCCGCAATTGCCGCGACTGCTTCTTCTGCAACCGTGACGAGACGCACCTGTGCGAGCGTCGAGCCGAATTCGCCATCGCAACCGAGTACCGGCTGCACGATGCCGACGGCAACGATGTTGTCCAGGGCGTCTACACCGGCGCATTTGCCGAGCGAACAGTCGTCCATCACTCGCAGGTCGCGCGCATTCCTGACGCGATGGGTTTCGACGTCGCTTCGCTGCTCGCATGTGGCGTGATCACGGGCTTCGGAGCCGTGACCAACACCGCCGACGTCGCCGCCGGTTCGAGCGTGGTCGTTGTCGGTGCCGGAGGGGTCGGGCTCAATTCCATCCAGGGCGCCCGGGTGGCGGGCGCATCGCCGATCATCGCGGTTGACGTCAGCGACCAGAAGCTCGATGACGCGCAGGAATTCGGCGCCACCGACGTCGTTCGCGGCGACCAGGTCGACGTTGGCGCAGCAGTTGCGGCGCTGACCGGTGGGCGCGGCGCTGATTTTGTGTTCGTCACCGTCGGCTCGACGACTGCCATTGAGCAGGCCATCGGCATCGCGCGCAAGGGCGGAACCGTTGTCGTTGTCGGAATGACGCGCACCGGCGACGTCGTGTCGATCGACGGGAGCGGGTTTGCCGGTGACGGCAAGCGGGTGATTGGCTCGTTCATGGGGTCGACGGACCTGAAGCGTGACCTGCCACGGCTGAGTCAGCTGTATGCAGACGGCGATCTACACCTCGACCAACTCATTACGGCGACATATCCCCTCGATCAGATCAATGAGGCGATTGCATCGACTCGCTCAGGGCAAGCACGCCGCAACGTGATCATCATCGAGCATCCGGTCAGCGAGGAGCAGGCGAGCGCCTGAGGCTCGAACGGGTGACTGCGACTCGTTTGGAACAACATCGCAATGGGCACCCTCACTCCATGACTGCCTCCACGACCGACCTTCGTCCACTCATCGAGCACGATGGGCCCTTCCTGACGCTCCTGTTGCCTGCGCCAAGCCATCACGCCGACGCTGCGCATCGATTCGAGATCCAACGAAAGAACGCCTTGAAGGCCGTGTCGGATCAGTGGTCTGAGGGTCAACTCCAGGATCTCGAGACCACGATCGCGGCGCTCCCGCACGATGCAGGTGCGGCCGTCATTGTTATCTACACACCAGACGGCCCGGTGCTCGTCGAGTTCATGGAGAACCCGGTGGAGGCAGCCCTAGCGTTCGAGGGTGCCCTTCCGCGGTTGGCCCCGCTCATCGAAGCGCGGCAGCGAACGATCAGCCACATCGTTGTTCATGTCGACCTCGCCGGTGCCGATCTTGTGGCCTTCGACGGAGGTTCGGTCATCGCAACCAACAACGTCGAAGGCGACACCGAGCACATTCATCGAGGGCACTCCGGAGGCTGGTCGCAACGCCGTTATCAGCAACGCGCCGAGAATACGTGGGATAGCAACGTCGGCAATGTGGCAGATGCCGTCATGTCGCTCGTGGCTCAGACCGATGCCCGCCTGATCGCGATCGTTGGGCCGACTCGTGCGCAGTCGATGCTCGCCGATGCACTCGCCGATTGCTGCGACATCGATGTCGCGTCGATTGATGCAGGCGATCCCGACGGCGGTGCAGACGAGATCGTCCGGATGACCGCTGACGTCGCCGCAACCGAGACCAAACAGATCATCGATCGAGCACGCGAATCCATGTCCGTCCAAGAACTCGACGGCGCTGAACAGGTGCTCGATGCCCTGCGGGAGGGCCGTGTACAGACACTGCTCGTCCACGACGACGAAGATGACGACTTCGACGAGGGACAGCGGATCCTCGACGTGTGCATCAAACAGGCACTCCTTACCGGAGCTGACATCCATGTCGTGCCCAACGTGTCGGTCTTGAGTAGTGGCGTGGCGGCCATCACGCGGTGGTGACCTGATCGGCACGGGCACGCGAGAAGAGGCTCAGCATGGAACGCAGAACGACGGGCTCGATCGGCCGCGACTACAGCTTGGTGCCGATGTATCCGAAGAGTTCGACCTCTCCGCGTAGCGGTAAGCCGTCGCGCACGTGTGCTGAGGCGAGCTCGGTAGCCCGCTCGATGAACTCTGTTTCGCCGATGTTCTGGATCGACTCGTACGACGGACCCACCGAAGCGATGCCGCGAGCGTAGGCATCGGGATCCGCGTACTCCATCGCGAACGGCACGACGAAGCGTTCTTCGGGTTCGAATCCTCCGTCAGACAGGAACGCTTCCCCCACGCCTGGGCGTCCCAATGAGACCATCTGGGCTTGGTTTTCGATACGGGCTTCTTCAGCCCAGAGGAAGGGGATGAACATCCAGGCGCCTGGAGATTTCGACACGTTGCCCCAGACGGTCATCGCGAAGCGGCCGCCGGGCCGGAGCACCCGGCGAACGTCGATGAGCGCTTCGGGTGTCGTGCCCCAGATGCCGCGGAAGCTCGTGGCGAGGTCGAAGCTTTCGTCGTCCCACGGGAGCGTGTTCATGTCGCCGACGCGGATGTCGCTTCTCGGGTTTCTGTCCCAGGCAACCTCAACGAGTCGTCGCGACGCGTCGATCCCCGCACACTCGGCACCTCGCATTCGTGCCAGCTCGATGGCGAGCCCCGAACCACATGCGATATCAAGGAGCCGCTCGCCAGGCTCGAGTCCGAGCTTGGAATGCACGAAAACGTACTCACGTGCATTGCTTGGCTCGGCAATCGCCGCGAAGTCAGCTGCCTTGCGACCCCACCCCTCGTCCACCATTTCCCAGGTCATGATGCCTCGCTCGATTGGTCGGGAAACGGCAAGGCGCTCGGGGCGTCCACTTTCGTGGAGCGGCATGCGAGGTGGTCGGCGATTTCCTCGGAATCTCGCTCCGCTCCGTGGATGAAGCTCGAGCCGCGGCGGCGGAGCACGTTGAGCCCGACGACGTACATGCCGGGAGCATCTGCGACGACGCCGCCGTCGTG
>JBNMOS010000203.1:0-4489 GCA_051275435.1 Ilumatobacter sp. | reverse complement strand
GAGGTGAACCCGGCTGGCAAAGACAGCGCCGGGCAACCGGTCGGGGTAATGACGCAGCAGGTCGTCATCCATTCGAGGTAGTCGGCCATCGCGACGCCATCGATCTCCATCGGGAACTCGGTCTCGACGGGAAATGGTGCGACCTGCGCAGCCGGCAGGGCGAGCACGTCGTAGTCGTCAAAGAACGTCGTCATCTCGACGTGCAGCCGCGCTCGCAACGCTTCGGCCCGCAGCACGTCGTCGATGGTAAGCGACTGGCCGAACTCGATGTTCTCGACCACGGTGGCCTTCATCAGTGACCACCGATCTCGGGGAATTGCTTGACCGAGTTGGCGGTAACCCAGACCACGCAGGGTGCGGAAGATCTGCATTGATGCCGACAGGTCTGGGGCTGCTTCGGTGAACGTGCCCCCGGCGGCCGTGATCTGCTCGGCTGCCTTGCGACAGGTATCGAGCACCTCGGCTTCAGCAGTGAACAACCCGAGGTCGCCGCCCCAAGCCAGGCGAGCCGAGGTCGTTGTCGGAAGTGGAACGCGGAAGGTCGCGGGGTCCTCAGTCAGCGACAGCGGGTCGTCGGCCTGGGGCCCGGCGAGCGCACTGAGGAGCAGTGCTGTATCGGCCACGGTGCGCCCCATCGGGCCGCGCACGCTCAGCCGCACCAGGTGGGTGGAAGTCGACGTCGCCGCGGACTGGGCCACTCGCCCGATTGTCGGTCGCAGGCCGACCACGTTGCAGAAGGCTGCGGGGTTGCGGAGCGAGCCGCCGAGGTCGCTGCCGTCGGCGATGGGCAACATCCGGCTGGCGAGGGCTGCCGCTGCGCCACCGCTGCTCCCGCCTGCCGACTTCGACAGATCCCACGGGTTCCGGGTCACGCCGAACACCTCGTTGAATGTGTGCGAGCCAGTGCCGAACTCAGGTGTGTTGGTTTTACCGACGATGATCGCCCCGGCGGCCCGGAGTTGCGCCGCGATGAAACCGTCAGCCGCTGCCGGCCGGGTGCTCGTCACGGGTGAACCCGACCGTGTCGGAAGCCCAGCAACGTCTTCCAAGTCCTTCACTGCCACCGGCAGGCCGTGTAGCGGCCCCGTCGGTTCCTGGGCGTCAGCCGCATCGGCATCGGCGAGCACGTCGGCACGGTCGCGCATCGACACAATGGCGTTGACCTGGGGGTTGATCTGTTCGATCCGGTCGAGATGCGCGGTCATCACCTCACGCGCCGACAGCTCTCGCGACCTGAGTAGGTCGGCCAGTTCGACAGCGGTGTAATCGACAATCTCCATCAGCCCATCCTGGCAGTCAGGCGGTCGGCTGCTTCGACGCCAGACGATGATCCTCAGCGGCTTCGATGCACGTCTGGCAGCGCGGCGCGGTCATGCTTGCCGCATGGACATCGGAATTTTCTCAGGCGTCGCGAGTAGCGGCGGATTCAGCTCGATCGTGGCGGACGCAGCAGCGTCGGCCGAGGCAGGTTTCGACACCTACTGGCTCCCGCAGATCGTGCAACAGGCTGAGGCGATGAACATCATCGGCGCCGCTGCACAGACGGTCTCGAATATCCGCTTCGGCACATCGGTGGTCCCGACCTATCCCCGCCACCCAATGGTCATGGCCGAGCAGGCGCAAACCACGAGCATGCTCACCGGCGGCCGTTTCACCCTCGGCATCGGCCTCTCCCACAAGCCGGTGGTCGAAGGCATGTGGGGCCACTCGTTCGACAAGCCGGTCCGCCACGCTCGGGAATACCTCGAAGCGCTGATGCCACTCGTGCGTGGCGAAGCTGTCAGCTTCGCCGGTGAGACCCTCACCGCTCGCGGGAAGTTGGCAATCGAGGCCCCCGAATCTCCGGTGCTCCTTGCAGCACTCGGCCCGCAGATGTTGCAGCTCGCCGGTGAGCGCTGCGGCGGCACGATCACGTGGATGACCGGCGCGAAGACGCTCAGTGAGCTCACCGTGCCCACGATCGGCGAAGCAGCAGCAAACGCTGGTCGTGACAAGCCACAGGTCGTTGCCGGCATGCCCATTTGGGTGACCGATGACGTCGACTCAGCACGCGCCAATGCCGCTCAGACGTTCCTGATCTACGGCCAGCTTCCGTCGTACCGCGCAATGCTCGACCGCGAAGGCCTCGGCGGCCCGGAAGATTTGGCCATCATCGGTGACGAGGCGACCTGCGCGGCGCGGCTCGACGAACTCGCTGCCGCCGGTGTCACCCAGCTCGCGGCATCAGAGTTCGCGTCGGACCCCGAGGGCCGGGCCCGCACCCGGGCATTCCTCGCCAGCCGCCTCTGAGTCAGTAGCTGGCTGGCGTCAACTCGAGGGCCGCGCTGGCAATCGGTAGCCGCACGACGACGCAGTCACCATGCACATCCGTCGTGACGTCGGGGTGTCCGGTAATCCACCACATCCGCGGCTGGACGCCAACGATGCGGAACTCGGTCCAACCCGTCTTGTCGGTCACCGGCTCGACGTCGACATAGAGCGAACCGCCACGCCATCCGTGGCACACCACCGTGACCTTGCCGACTTCGACATCGCGCACGGCAGCGGGCTCGGAGTGTTCGGCGCGCTCCGTCATGACAACTGCCTCATTGGTCGTCCAGCACTTTCATCGCTCGGAGCCGCGCGTTGGCAGCAGCATCACGAAGTCGTCGTCCACCATTGGAATCATCCATCAAGTCAGCAGTATCGGCCAACGCGTCAAGGCGATCAGCAGCGTCTTGCAGCCCAGCGAGATCCGTGCTCTGTTCGTCATCCATCGGCATGTCGTGGGAACCTCACCAGGGCGAATGTAGCCAGTGGCCCACCACAGCGGCAGGATCACGGACCGATCTCGAACGGAGCACCATCATGGCCACAGAACTCACGACTGACTATCTGATCGTCGGGAGCGGGGCCGTCGGCATGGCATTCGCCGACGTAATCATCAGCGAAACCGACAAGAACGTCATCATCGTCGATCGCTTTGCCAAGCCCGGTGGCCACTGGAACAGTGCGTATCCGTTTGTCACCCTGCACCAGCCATCGCAGTTCTACGGGGTGAGCTCGCGTGAACTGAGCAAAGGTCGGATCGACGAAGTCGGCCTCAACCGGGGCCTCAGCGACCTGGCGAGCGGCGCCGAGGTCAGTGCCTACTTCGACGACGTAATGCGGCACACGCTGCTGCCGACCGGCCGGGTGCGCTACTTCCCCATGTGCAACTACCGCGGTGACGGCAACTTCGAACACAAGCTTTCCGGCGAGCAGTTCCACGTCACCCCGCAAATGACGGTCGACTGCACCTACCTCAACACGACGGTTCCCTCAACGCACACACCGAACTTCGAGGTTGGCGCAGGGGTGCAGTTCATGCCGCTCAATGACCTCCCGAAACTCGAGCACGCTCCAGCGGGCTACGTGGTCGTGGGCGGCGGCAAGACAGGAATCGATGCAGTCCTGTGGCTGATCGATGTCGGCGTCGACCCTGATCAGATCACGTGGATCGTGTCACGCGATGCGTGGCTCTTGAACCGTAAGAACGCGCAACCCGGCCTCGAGTTCTTCGAGAATACGATCGGTGCCCAGGCCAATCAGTTCGAGGCAATCGCTACCTCGACATCGGTCGTCGACATGTTCGACCGGCTCGAAGCGTGCGGATATTTCCTGCGGCTCGACACCAATGTCCGTCCAACGATGTTCCACGCCGCGACGATCAGTGAACTTGAGCTCGCTGAGTTGCAACGGGTGAACAATGTCGTGCGCATGGGCCGCGTTCAGACCATCAGCACCGATGAGATTGTGCTCGACGGCGGCACGGTACCGACGACGGCCGAGCATCTGTTCATCGATTGCTCGGCGTCGGCCATCTCCAACCTTGAACCGAAGCCCGTCTTCGAAGAGGGCCTGATCACGCCGCAAACCGTACGCAGCTACCAGCCGGCCTTCAGCGCAGCGTTCATCGCGCACGTCGATGCGACCCGCGAGACAGTCGAGGAGAAGAATCACTTGTGCCAGGTCGTTCCCCTCCCGAATGCTGATTTCGACTACGTGAAATTGACGTCGGCGTTCATGGTCAACCAGTTCAACTGGGGTCAAGACCCCGAGATCAAAGCATGGTTGTTGGCAAACCGCCTCGATGGATTCAGCCAGACCATTGCTGCTGTTCCGAAAGACGACGAAGCAAAAATCGCGATCCTCCGCAAGCTCGGGGACAACGCATTTCCCGCTGTCGCCAAACTCGGGGAGTACATCGCCGAGTACGAATTGGCCTGAGGGTCACACGGTGCCTGGCACAGTGTGACCGGCGCAGATTAAAACGTGGCGTCGGGGTCTTGGTCGGCTGCGTTGGTGTAATCGCGCCAGGTGTCGGCGACGTTGCCGCCGACGGGGAAGCCGCCCGCAGCGCGCAGCATTTTGGCGGTGTGCATCAGGTTCCAGGACATGATCGTGGCGTTCTTGTTCGTGAACTCGCTGTCGTAACCAGCCGGGACATCGGCGCCTTCGACCATCTCGC
>JBNMOS010000202.1:0-4534 GCA_051275435.1 Ilumatobacter sp. | reverse complement strand
ACCCCAGTCGTGACACCAGTCGTGAACCCAGTCATCACGACAGGGGTTATGGCGGAGGTGGCGCACATTGGGGCGTCTTCAGGCTGACCGTTTGAGCTCACGTTGGTTTGGGTATGGTCGGGTCATGACTCGCACCTCCCGCCATGTCAACCTTGCCTCGCGCCCGAATGGCGCTCCGGTGCCCGAGAACTTCGAAGTCGTTGAATCGCCAGTCCGCGATCTCGCCGACGGTGAAGTCATGATCGCGAACCGTTTCATGTCGGTGGATCCGTACATGCGTGGTCGCATGAACGACGTCAAGTCGTATGTGCCGCCTTTCCAGATCGGTCAGCCGCTCGAAGGCGGCGCCGTGGGCGAAGTTATCGAATCGAAGTCGGGCACGGTTCCGGTCGGAAGCCAGGTCGTCCACAACCTCGGCTGGCGCGAGATTGCCATCGTCCAAGGCTCTGCGGTCCAGCCTGCCGCCGTGATCGACGGGGTGTCGCTGTCGGCGAACCTGGGTGTGCTCGGCATGCCGGGAATGACTGCTTACGCTGGGTTACTCGACGTTGCGTCGTTCAAGAAAGGCGACGCCGTCTTCGTCTCGGGGGCCGCTGGAGCTGTTGGCTCACTCGTTGGCCAACTCGCGAAGCTGAAGGGCGCTTCGCGTGTTATTGGTTCGGCAGGCTCTGACGAGAAGGTTGCGTGGCTGACCGATGTCCTCGGCTACGACTCTGCGTTCAACTACAAGTCCGGTCCTGTTGCCAAGCAGCTGTTCGCTGCGGCACCTGACGGCATCGATGTCTACTTCGACAACGTAGGCGGCGAGCACCTGCAGGCAGCAATACATGCCCTCAACCCGTTGGGTCGCGTTGCGTTGTGCGGTGCGATCTCGGCGTATAACAACACAGAGCCGGCACCGGGGCCCAACAACATGTCACTCGCGATCGGCAAACGACTGAACCTGCGGGGCTTCATCGTGAGCGATCACTGGGACATGATGCAGGACTTCATCACCGAGGTCGGTGGTTGGCTCGCCGACGGCACGATCAAGCACGACGAGACAGTTATCGAAGGCATCGAGAACGCCGGCGAAGCCTTTATTGGTCTGCTTGCTGGTGCCAACACCGGCAAGATGGTCGTCAAAATCTGACGCTTGGGCTGCGCCTGACTCGGGGCGCCTGGTTCGCTGCGCTCGGGGCAGCGCTGATCAGCGCTTGAAGACCTCCTGGGCGAGGTTGATACCGCGCATGTCGCCGAGCAGCCCTTCGTCCATCCGGTTCATCACGTAGGCGAAGCTGATCTTGCGGTCGATGTCGACGATGATCGACGAGCCGCCCCAACCGCCCCAGTAGGCGTAGTTGCCCTCGGGAAGATAGGGGACTGCTTCAGAGTGCAGCGCGTAGCCCATCCCGAATCGGACCGGGAGGCCGAGTACCTGGTCGACGCCGTGTGCCTGTTCTTCGAAGATCATCTGGATCGTGTCGGCTGACAAGAGTGAGACGTCGTCGACCGTGCCACCGTTTGCCACGATGGCTTGGATGCGAGCAACCGAGCGGGCGTTTCCGTGGCCGTTGGCTGCGCCGATGCAGGCCTGTCGCCACTCAGGTGTCCACGCGGCCTCGGCGCCCGGGGCCGGGCCAGTGAAGGTCTTGATCAGCACACCGTTGGGGTCGAGGGCTGCGAGGTCGAAATCAAGCGGCGGCGGCGGAATCACATTGGACACCCGGCCGAATTCAGCCGGATCGAGCCCGATGTGAAAGTCGGCCCCGAGCGGCCGTGCAATTTCCTCGGCAAAGAAGTCGCCGAGCATGCGGCCGTCGATTCGGCGGATGATCTCGCCGATCAGATGCCCCTGATTGAGTGCGTGGTAGCCGGAGCCTTCGCCGGGTGTCCACCACGGCGCCTGCGCGGCGAGCATCGACGTCGACTTCTCCCAGTCGTAGATGTCCTCGGTGGTGACGGGCTGTTCCCAGGCGCTGACGCCCGACGTGTGGCCCATCAGGTGGCGGACTTCGATATCGGCCTTGCCGTTCTGAGCGAACTCTGGCCAATAGGTCGCCACCTTCTCGTGAAAGTCGAGCGTGCCCCGCTCAGCGAGAATCAACGCCGAGAGGAAGGTCATTGTCTTGGTGGTCGACCAGACGTTGACGATCGTGTTCTCGGACCATGGTGTGGTCTTGGCCTCGTCGGCCCAGCCACCCCAGATGTCGACGACGGTTTCGCCGTCGACGGTGACCGAGACCGACGCGCCGACATCTTTGCCGTTGTCGACTGTGCTGCTCAGTAGCTCACCGAGCTTGCTGTACTCGGGAGCGGATGTGCCGTGGATCTCTGCCATCAAATGATTCTGGCCGATCACCCCGTTTCAGTTGGGGTCAGACCCCAACTGAAACTCAGCCGAGCCAGACGGGGCGGCTGCTCTCGAAGCTGGTGATTTCGTCGACGTGGGTCATCGTGATGCCGATGTCGTCAAGGCCGTTGAGGAAGCGGTGCTGCGTGGCCGCGTCCATCGGAAACGGCTCGTCGATGCCAGCAGCAGGAACTTCGACCTTGAGTTGTTCCATGTCGACGACAATCGAAGTGGCGGAATCGGCTTCAATGGCCTCCCAGATCGCTTCGACGATGGCCTCGGGGAGGATCACCGGAACGAGGCCGTTCTTGGTGCAGTTGTTTCGGAAGATGTCGGAAAAGCTCGGTGCGATCACTGCATCGAATCCGTACTGCTGGATGGCCCAGACGGCGTGCTCACGGGACGAGCCAACACCAAAGGCAGGGCCTGCGACGAGGATGTTGGCGCCTGCGTAGCGTTCGTCGTTGAGCACGAAGCCCTGCTCATCGCGCCATGCCGAAAAGAGGCCCTTCTCGAAGCCGGTGCGCTCAACCTGCTTGAGCCAGACGGCGGGGATGATCTGGTCGGTGTCGACGTCGGAGCGCTTCAGCGGCACGCCGGTTCCGGTGATGATCTGGACAGACTTCACTTGGCCACCTCCGTGTCGCCGCGCGCAGGGAGGTCGGCAGGTGTGCAGAACGTGCCCTTGATGGCGGTCGCTGCGGCGACGGCAGGCGAGACGAGGTGGGTGCGGCCACCGGGGCCTTGGCGGCCCTCGAAATTGCGGTTGCTGGTGGATGCTGCGCGCTCTTTCGGAGCGAGCTTGTCTGGGTTCATCGCGAGGCACATTGAGCAGCCCGGTTCGCGCCAGTCGGCGCCGGCTGCCGTGAAGATCTTGTCGAGACCTTCTTCGATCGCCTGGGCTTTGACACGGTGGCTGCCGGGAACGATCATCACACGAGGCACCGTGACGGTGCGCCCTTCCATGACCGCAGCAGCAGCGCGGAGATCTTCGATCCGGCTGTTGGTACATGAGCCGATAAAGACGGTGTCGACGCTGACGTCGCGCATCGACTGGCCAGCTTCGAGGCCCATGTAGTCGAGTGCCCGCTGCACGGTTTCCTGTGCGGTTGTACTTTCGAAGTCGCTCGGGGAGGGGATGGGTCGATCGATGGGCCCGACCTGGCCGGGGTTGGTGCCCCACGAAACGTGGGGGGCGATTTGGGCGGCGTCGAGCACCACGGTGGCGTCCCAAACTGCGTCGTCGTCAGAGAAGAGCGTCTTCCAGTCGGCGACCGCTGCGTCCCAGTCGGTGCCCTTCGGTGCGTGCTGGCGGCCCTCGAGGTAGTCGAACGTCGTGGCATCAGGGGCGATAAGCCCGGCCTTGGCGCCAGCTTCAATCGACATGTTGCAGACAGTCATGCGACCTTCCATCGACAGTGCGCGGATTGCGGATCCGCGGTATTCGATGATGTGGCCGAGGCCGCCGCTCGTGCCGATTTCGCCGAGGATCGCAAGGATGACGTCCTTGGCGGTCACGCCAGGCTGGAGCTCGCCATCGACCGTTACTGACATCCACTTGGGTCGGCTCTGGGGGAGTGTCTGCGTGGCGAGAACGTGTTCGACCTCGCTGGTACCGATGCCGAATGCGATTGCACCAAACGCGCCGTGGGTGGCGGTGTGCGAGTCGCCGCACACGATGGTCATGCCGGGCATGGTGCGGCCTTGTTCTGGGCCGATCACGTGAACGATGCCCTGGTCGGGGTCGCCCATCGGGAAGTTGGTGATGCCAAACTCGGCGGTGTTGACGCGGAGCGTGTCGATCTGCTTCGCAGAGATCGGATCGGCAATCGGTTGATCGATGTTCTCGGTCGGCACGTTGTGATCTTCGGTGGCGAGCGTGAGGTCGGGACGGCGAACGCCACGTCCGGTGAGGCGCAGGCCGTCGAACGCCTGCGGGCTCGTGACTTCATGCACGAGGTGCAGGTCGATGTACAGCAGCTCGGGTTCGCCCTCGGCGGAGTGGACCAGGTGGCGTTCCCAGACCTTTTCTGGCAGTGTCTTGCCCATGCGGTGCTCGGTTTCTACGTCAGTTAAACGGATGGTGGCATTTCCCACATTGTGAGATATGGTTCTTGCGATATGGACAGCGTAGCGGCCAGTTACGGCTTCACCGAGATTCCGAGCACAGGTGTCGGCGTGCTTGACAAGTCGATGCTGGTT
>JBNMOS010000201.1:0-4602 GCA_051275435.1 Ilumatobacter sp. | reverse complement strand
GGCGTCGAACCGATCCTCGTCTCTGATCTCGCCGATGCGTTCAATCGAGATGCCTACGCGAACGGAGTCGAGTCATGAGCCAAGTTCCTGCCGTCATCATCGCCGGGCCCGGCACCAACCGTGATCAGGATGTGCGCCACGCCCTCGAGATGGCCGGCGCCAACGCCAAAATCGTGCTCGCCAGCGAACTCGTCGAACGACCGCGGCTGCTCGGCGACTACCGGTTGGCCGTGATCGCGGGCGGCTTCAGCCACGGTGATTCGCTCGGAGCGGGCCGCATGCTCGCACTCGATCTGATGGTCGGCCTCGGCGAGGAGCTCCGTGGCTTCGTCGACGCGGGCCGGCCACTCATCGGTATCTGCAATGGATTCCAGGTCCTCACCCGGACGCGGCTGCTTCCTGGCGCGCTCGGACACAACGCTCAGGGCAACTTCGATTGCCGCTGGGTCGTGCTCGACACCGTCGAAAAAAGTTCCTGCGTGTGGACGAAGGGAATCGAAGACCCAATCCACTGTCCCATCGCGCACGGTGAAGGAAGATATGTCCACCCCGACCCCGAGTCGCTCACCGCTGCTGGCCAGGTGGCGCTGCGCTATCGGAGCACTAATCCCAATGGCTCCGTCGGCGACATCGCCGGTGTCTGCGATTCATCCGGTGTCGTGCTCGGGCTGATGCCTCACCCCGAGAATCACATCGTCGCCCGCCAGCATCCTCACCACACCCGGGGCGGCGGCGGGCCAAACCATCTTGGTTTGCGACTGTTCGAGAACGGCGTGCGACACGCCAAAGGACTCTGACACTGTCATGACTATCACGCCGCTCGACGCCATCGACCTTCCCCTCGACGACCGGCGCGACGGCAAAGTGCGCGTCTCGTTCGCCTTCGGTGACCACCACCGGCTGTTTGTCACCACGGACCGTCTCTCGGCATTTGACCGGATTATTGCTCGAGTGCCCTTCAAGGGTCAGGTACTCAATCAACTGGCAGGGTGGTGGTTCGAACAGACCGCCGACATCGTCGCCAACCACGTCGTCTCGCTCCCCGACCCGAACGTGCTGATCGCACGCGCTGCCACGCCACTCACCGTCGAAGTTGTCGTACGCGGCCACATCACGGGCGTCACGGACACGGCATTGTGGACGCAGTACGCGGCCGGCGCTCGCACAATTTATGGCCATGCCTTCCCCGACGGCTTACAGAAGAACACCCAGCTGCCGGAGCCAATCGTCACCCCGACAACGAAGGGCGAAATGGGCAGCCACGACGTGCCGTTGTCATGCGCTGCCGTCGTCGACGAAGGCCACGTCGGAAGCGAATTGTGGGCCCAGGTCCAAGCTGTGGCCCTGGCAGTCTTTGCACGCGGCTGCGAGCGCGCCGCTGACGCTGGGCTCATTCTTGCCGACACGAAGTACGAGTTCGGCCTCGACCACAACGGCGCATTGATGTTGATCGACGAGGTCCACACGCCCGACTCGTCGCGGTACTGGATTGCCGAAACGTATGACGCCTGCATAGCTGCCGGTGACGAACCACAGAGTCTCGACAAAGAGGTCGTACGACGTGCGCTGGCCGACGTTGGATACACCGGCGAAGGCGACGTACCCGAGCTTCCTGCAGAAGTGTGGGAACAGACCTCTGCCCGCTACATCGAAACCTACGAGCGCCTGACCGGCCTCAGCTTCGAGCGGGGCACCTACCCCGCCGATCAACGCATCAAAGATGCGGTTGCAACCCTGGAGACTCCATGAGCCTGCACGACGTCCCTGTCACGATTGGCAAACCCCACCCACCGGTTGGTGCGATGACCGACGACAAGCCGAAAGACGAGTGCGGCGTACTCGGCCTGTCGACTCCACACGGTGAGGGTGTTGCTCAGCTGGCATTCTTCGGGCTCTTCGCCCTGCAGCATCGCGGGCAGGAGGCTGCCGGCATCGCCGTGAGCGACGGCAAGCGCACCCGACTGCATAAAGAAGCCGGCCTCGTCGCCAATGTCTTCACGCCCGACAAGCTGGCCCCGCTGACCGGCTATCACGCGATCGGCCACACTCGATACTCCACCACCGGTTCCAACTCCGGGCGGAACATCCAACCCTTCCTCGTCGAGACGATGCACGGGCCACTCTCGGTGGCCCACAACGGCAACATCGTCAATGCTGCGGCCTTGCGCGACGAACTGCTGCACAAGGGGTTCGGCCTCACGGCAACCAGTGACACCGAAGTGTTCACCCTGATGCTCGCAGCTGCAGGCGGTCAAACCTGGCAAGAGCGGATCGAGCGAACCCTTCCGGCCTGGAAGGGTGCATTCTCCCTCGTCATCTTGGCCGCTGATCAGGTCATCGCCGTTCGCGATCCATGGGGCTTCCGCCCGCTGTCGGTCGGGCGCCTCCCGCATGGCGGCTACGCCGTGGCCAGTGAAACCTGCGCCCTGTCCACCCTCGGCTGCGTCGACGTCGACGAGGTCAAGCCCGGTGAAATGGTCACGTTACGCGGCGGCGAAATCGAGCGTACCCAAGTGTTGGCGCCGCATCCGAAGGCCGCCCGTTGCACCTTCGAGTTCGTCTACTTCAGCCGCCCCGACTCTGTGTGGGATGGCCGCAGCGTGCACCACACCCGCCAGCGCCTCGGCATCGAACTGGCGAAGGAATCGATGGTCGATGCCGACGTCGTCATCCCCGTTCCGGACTCCTCTATTCCTGCCGCCATTGGTTTCGCCCGTGAGAGCGGCCTGCCGTTCAACGACGGGCTCATTAAGAACCGTTACATCGGCCGCACCTTCATCGAGCCGACTCAAGACATCCGAGAGCGCGGCGTTGCGCTCAAGTTCAACGCGCTTTCCGAGAACCTCAAGGGCAAGCGGGTCATCATGATCGACGACTCGCTGGTGCGCGGCACCACCGCCGGGCCGCTCGTGAAGCTCGTACGCGATGCGGGGGCTTCGGAAGTACACGTCCGAATCACGTGCCCGCCAATCACTCATGCCTGTCACTTCGGCGTCGACATGGGCCACGACAACGATCTCATAGCTGCTCGCCTCGACGTCGCTGAGATGCAGGCGCACATCGGGGCCGACAGCCTCGCCTTCCTGTCCCTCGACGGGATGATGAACGCAGTGGCCGGCCGTCAGGCGGCTGACGACGACGGCTACTGCAACGCATGCTTCACCGGTCAATATCCGATCGCCGTCGGTGATGCTCAAGCCAAACTCGACTTCGAAGGCGTCATCGCCTGATGCGCGTCTTGATCATTGGCGGCGGAGGCCGCGAGCAGGCGATTGCCTGGGCCTGCCGTCAACACGGCCACGACGTCCGGATGGCGTCGAACATCGGCAACGCGAGCACGTCGGACACCGACCTCGTCATTCCTGGCCCCGAGGCCGCTCTGGTGGCTGGCACGACCGACACCGCATCCGAGCGGGGCATTGCGTGTTTCGGCCCGACTGCGGCACTGGCGCAGCTCGAAGCATCGAAGGGCTACGCGCGCGATCTCGCCACATCACTCGGCATTCCGGGCCCAGCGTTCGCCCGGTTTACCGACGCCAACGCGGCGCTCAACTGGTGGGCCGAGCTCGGCCGTCCGGTCGTCGTCAAGCTCGACGGACTCGCGGCGGGTAAAGGCGTCGCGGTGCCCTCCACTGATGCCGAGACACGCACCGCAATCGCCAATGCTGCAGCCACCGGCCCCTTCCTGCTGGAGGAGCGCCTGACCGGCCCTGAATGTTCGCTGCTGGCGTTATGCGACGGAACCACCGCCGTTGCCCTGCCACTCGCTCAGGATCACAAGCGCATCGGCGAGGGCGACGTTGGCCCGAACACGGGAGGAATGGGCGCCTATGCACCCGCACCTGTCGCATTCAGCGGCGCCGAACTGGTCGAAACATTCGTCCAGCCAGTACTCGACCACTTCGCAGCCGCTGAGACTCCTTACGTCGGCGTCATTTTCGCAGGGCTGATGCTCACCGCTGATGGTCCGCGCCTGATCGAATACAACGTTCGCTTCGGCGACCCGGAAACTCAGGCGGTCCTACCGTTGCTCGAGACCGACCTTGCCGAACTTGCCCTGGCCTGCACGCGTGGCGAGGTCCTGTCCGTGCCGCTTCTCATCAAGTCAGCAGCTGCAGTCACCGTTGTTGCTGCCTCGCCGAACTACCCAGGCGAACCAGTCACGGGCCATCCAATCACCGATCGGGGCACCGACACCGCCGACGCATTCCGCTTTGACGCCGGTGTCGACGCCGACGGCAACACATCGGGTGGCCGAGTGTTGGCAACCACCGGTGTGGGCACTGACCTTTCCGAGGCACGGGCTCGCGCCTACAAGCGGATGGCCCAGATCAGCTTTCAAGACATGCAGGTTCGGCGCGATATTGCGTGGCGGGCACCCGGAGCGCAGCTCGCGTCATACGCCGCCGCAGGTGTCAACATCGATGAGGGCACGCGGGCAGTCGCTGAAATGAAGGCTGCGGTCGAGGCAACTCACGACACGCCTGGGCCAGGTGTCCTCCACGGGCTCGGCAGTTTCGGTGGCGTCTTCTCCGCCGAAGCCATCAAGGCAATGGACTCACCCGTCCTCGTTGCCTCGACCGACGGTGTCGGCACAAAGGT
>JBNMOS010000200.1:0-4677 GCA_051275435.1 Ilumatobacter sp. | reverse complement strand
CGAGCGTGATCCGCTCGTTGCTCGTGCTCGGTCACTACGGTGAAGCAATGGCCAATACTCCGCCGCCCCCGGGCGACACGCCGCCGCCCCCAGGTGGGACACCTCCGCCCCTCCCCGGTGGGACACCCCCGCCCCCGGGATTTCCACCGAGCACACCCCCGGCACCGCCGACAGGGGGAGCACCCCCGCCGCCACCCGGCGGTGCAATGCCGCCAGCCCCACCCGGCGCTCAGCCGCCGATGAACCAGCCGCCGGGCTACGCGGCCGTGCCCGTCAACCCTGCTGGAGCGCCGCCGCCCCCCGGGTATGTACCCTTCGGAACGCCGACGCCCGGCGGTGGCCGGCGGACCAACGGTCTGGCCGTCGCCTCGCTGGTGCTTGGGATCGTCGGAATCATCCTCTGCGTCTTGTTCATCCCGTGGATTCTTGCGATCATCTTTGGCGCGATTGCGATCAAGCAGTGCAACGAGGACCCCACCTACACGGGTAAGGGCCTGGCAATCGCTGGCCTGATCTGTGGGCTGGTCGCCATGGGACTGATCGTGTTGATCTTCGTCGTCGGCGACACGAACTTCTCGTTCGGCGACCCGAACTTCGGCTCGATAGTGCTCAGCGCGCTCCGCTGAGCGGAGTGCCGTCGACGACTACTTCTTTGTCGACTTGGCAGCCAAGACGGGTGGCGGCCAGACCTTGCCGCGGGTGATTCGGTTGCCTTTGCGGCGCAGGACCCACACGCTGGCCTTGCCCCAGTCGGGAGGAGTCTCGACTTCCATGCCGCGGCGCACGAGTGCATTGATGACGGCGGGGATGATGTCGCCGTGGCTGCAAAGCACTGCACCGTCTTCGACCTCATTGATCAAGTCGAGCACCGGCTCGAACGGCTCGTCTTCGAAGAGCCGCTGCTCGGGCTGAACGCAAAGCCCGGCCAGTTCGCCGAGCGGTTCGAGGGTCTGCATACAGCGCACGTAGGGGCTCGCGTAGAGCGCCGTGATCTTCTTCTTTGACAGGCGCCGTGCTACTGCCTGAGATTGCTTCCAGCCGGTCTTACTCAGTGGACGGTCGACGTCTTCGCCGTCCCAGACTCGACGTTCGCCTGCCTTCGAGTGACGGACGAGATAGATCTCGGCCGAGCTGCCCATCGTGAAGCCCCCGCTCAGTTCTCGCTGGTGAGCGAACGGTGACGGGCAGTCAATTGTCGGGAGAACATGATGAACACGACAGCGGCGATCAGGCTGCCAACAGCACCGATCATCGTGACGGCAGAACCGGTTTCAGCGAATCGCTCGGCGACGGCTTCGGTGCTCGTGTCGCCGAAACCGGTGAAGACCGAGTTCGCCGACACGCCGAGCATGATTAATGGCAGCAGTCCGAAGAACATCCACCAGATCAGCAGCAACGGGTTGTCCTTGGAACCGCCCGAAGAAGCTCCGGCTTGGGTTGGCGGCGCGGACTTGATCCACTGTTCGCGCAGCATCAACGCAGGGATAGCGAACAAGACGCCGGGCGGGAGCATCCAGCCGAAGATGGCGAACAGCGGATGCCACGTGGTGGACATACCGAGTTTCCGCAAGTTCGACGCGATCCGATACATCCAGATCATGACGAGGATGGCGCCGGCGAACATGGCCACCCCGGCAACGGCCGAGATTGCAGATGACGAGACGACGCTGTCTTCGAACTCGGAGCGTGTGATCGTCCCATTAATGAAGTCGGTCGCTTTGGACTGCAAGGACGACTGAATGAAACCGTTGACGAGGGCACCAACGCCTGCGATGCCGACCATGACCGTGATCGCGGTCGAAAGGGCGCCGATCCTGCTGACCCGTTGGGTCGGGGTCGGGGCGCTGCCGTAGGCGACGTAACCGGGAGGCGGGGCCATGTTCCCCGGCGGTGGAGGTGGTGGAGTCGAACCCGGCGGCGGCGGCGGTGGCGGTGGCGGAGGTTGGTGACCGGGCGGGGGAGGGGGCATGACGCTCACCCGGACCAAGCTACCCGCGGTCGATTCGCCTGTCGCCCCCTGATTGCAGCTGGTGTTGATGTCGCAAGCAGCCGCTATTTCGCCTCGGACCAGCGTGTGATGATGCTGGTGTCGCTCACGAACCGGACGGGCTGGTGGCCTGATTGATCACGCGGTGCCCAGCGATGCGCAGCTTCTTGCAGGCAACGATCGAGCAGCGCAGCTGCGTCAGGGCCGCTCTGCTCTGGCACGTGAATCAGAACTTCGTCGTGGAGACAGAGCACGATCCGGGCATCGAGGGTTCGACCACGGGCCCGCATCAACACGGCCCAGGTCTTGAAGAACTCGGCGGCAGCCCCCTGGACCATGGCATTCCGCCCGTAGCGACCCCGAGCAGCAGCTTGCGAGCGGGCATCGCGTTCGCTGACTTCGTTCGTGTTCGTCGAACTCATCCTGACAAGCCGACCGCCGTATGTACGCAGGTCGTTGCCGCCTTGGGCCGAACGATCTGCGGCGGCCAAGAAACCCATGGCGACCGGGTATTCGCGCTCTAAGCCGCGCAGGGCCTCGGCGCCTTTGCCGGTGGTCTGGCCGTACATCGCTCCAAGTACGGCGACCTTGGCGATGTCGCGTTCCACTCGGAGTTGTGCCGCAACGGGCGCATACATATCGTCCTCCTGCGTGGCCGCTGCGAGCTTCGGGTCACCCGCTATAGCAGCAAGAATTCGGGGCTCGATCTGGCCAAGGTCGGCGCGCACGAACACGTGGCCTGGTTCGGCTGCGATGGCCGGGCGCAGTTCGGCCGGCATGTTGTGCAGGCCAACGGTCGCAGTCATTCGCCCGGCTGCGCCATCTGAGCCCGACCAGGAACCGTGCAGGCGTGCTTGGCCCGACAGATTGGTGGCGATGTTGTCGTCGATCCACTGGAAACCGAATGTTGTCAGAATGCGCTCGGCGCGTCGCCAGGCCATGAGCGGCTCGATAATCGGATGAGTATCGCGTAGTGCCTCGAGGCGCCAGGCGCGGGTGTCGGGCACTTCGATACCAACCCGGCGGAGCAGCGATTTGACCTGATCGGGGCTGCGCAGGTCGAAGGTCGAACCAGGCGGAAGATGTTGCAGCACTTCAGCATCGCGCCGTGCGAGTTCGGCATTGGCCTCTCCGGCAGTCGTCGGGCGTGGACCCACAAAGCCAGCAACGATCGATTCGCCGACACCGAGCTCGAACGGAAGGCCATCGACCTCCATCTCGGCACACAGCAGTTCGCAAGCTGACTCGGAGAAAACCGTTGCCTCCGAATGGATGAGCGGAACCTGGAGCTGCTGCGCCATGACGGCCAGGTCGGCCCAGCGAAGGGCGCGGTCGGCCGTGTTGTCCCAGTCGCCGTCGACCCACTCGGGGCGGAGATGTCCGTCCGGGCCGACCGGTTCGTCTGGGTCGCCGCTGTCGATGGCCTGTGAGAAGAGGTTGATGGGCGCCCGAGTTGGGATCGTCGTTGCGTCAAGCTCGTGAAGGAGGGCCCAGATTTGCGCAGGGCCAGAATTCCAGCCGCCGAAGATCAGCCGATGTGTTGCAGAGAGATCCCAACACCGCCCGGGCCGGATGTTTGCTTCGACCAACTGGCGTGCCGTCGACTTGTTCCACCAGACCCATCGAGGTGATTGCTCTGCCTCGATGCGGGCAATCTCGCGAATGTCGACAATCCGTCCGGTGGCCCCCGGTTCGACGACTGCGGCGACACCGTTGGTGGTGATCGCAAGACCGATCAGTTCGCCTGCCATCGATTTGGCTCAGCCCCAACCGAGTTCGTGCAGGCGATCGTCGTCAATGCCGGCAGCGTGCGCGACCTCGTGGATGACAGTGACGAACACTTCGTTCTCGAGGTCGTCCATGTCCTCGCACATGTCGCAGAGCGCGAGCCGGTAGATCGACACGATGTCTGGGCCTTCTTGGCCAGTGCGTTCGGTATGGGGCACGCCCTCGTATAAGCCGAGCAATGTGGGTTCGTCCGGATGCCGGTTGAGGACCTGCACCACGACGTTGTCGAGCACATGCTGAAGTTCGTCAGGCAGGTCGTCGAGCGCGTCGACAACCATCCGGTCGAACTTGTACTTCGGCACCGCCTCCATTGCAGAAATCTAACGTGAGACGTGTAGCGGCGAATCCAAAAGTGTCAGCTCAGAGGATTTTGAGTTCCGGGGAGTAGATCTTCTTCGGCTTCATGTCGACAGCGATTTGGCGAGCCATCTCGTGGAAGATTTTGGCCGACTCGGACTCGGGATCGACGGCGGTGATTGGCTTGCCGTCGTCGCCGCCTTCGCGGAGCGCGGGTACGAGCGGAAGCTGACCGAGCAGCGGCACGCCGACGTCGTCAGCAAGTGCCTGACCGCCGCCGGACCCGAAGATCTCGTACTTCTTGCCGTCGTCGCCGGTGAACCAGGACATGTTCTCGATGATGCCGCGAACGGGAAGGTTGACCTTCTCGGCCATGGCTGCCGACATGGCTGCGACCTTCTGGGCAGCAGGCTGCGGGGTGGTGACAACGAAGACCTCGCCACGCGGCAGATACTGCGAGAGCGACAAAGCGATATCTCCGGTGCCGGGCGGCATGTCGATGAGGAGGAAGTCAGGTTCGTCCCAGAAGACATCGGTGAGGAACTGCTCGAGTGCCTTGTGCAGCATTGGGCCACGCCAGATGACGGCCTCGCCCGCAGGGACGA
>JBNMOS010000199.1:0-4877 GCA_051275435.1 Ilumatobacter sp. | reverse complement strand
CCGGTGCCGGGCGGCATGTCGATGAGGAGGAAGTCAGGTTCGTCCCAGAAGACATCGGTGAGGAACTGCTCGAGTGCCTTGTGCAGCATTGGGCCACGCCAGATGACGGCCTCGCCCGCAGGGACGAAGTAGCCGATCGAGATTGCACGGACGCCATACATCTCCGGCGGGATCAGCATCTCGTCGATGACGACCGGTTCGCGGTCGGTGCCGAGCATGCGCGGGATCGAGTAGCCGTAGATGTCGGCGTCGATAATGCCGACCGAATAGCCCTGGGCGGCGAGCGCGACGGCGAGGTTGGTGGTGACGGTCGACTTGCCGACGCCGCCCTTGCCCGACGAGATGAGTAGCGGACGGGTCTTCGAACCGTTCTTGGAGAACGGCACCACACGGCCTTCGGCGTGCCCGTGGGCCTGGCCCTCACCGGCAGATGCGCCCGCGTCGCCGTGGAGGGTTTTGCGGAGGTTCTCGCGGTCTTCGTCGCTCATGACAGTGAATTCGAGATCGATCGACTCGACACCGTCGAGCTGTGTAGCAGCGTCAGAGACGCGCTTCTCGATTTCGGCCTTGAGCGGGCATCCCGGAACCGTGAGGGCAATGAGAATGCCAACGACCCCATTCTCCATGATCGAGACACCACGGAGCATCCCGAGGTCGACGATTGAACGATGGAGTTCGGGATCTTCGACTGGCCGGAGGGCCTCGACGATCTGCTCTTCGGTAACAACGGGTCCACTCATGGCCTCCAGTGTGTCGATGGCCTACGGGATTTGCACTACGGCGATAGGTAATATTGTCGACGTGTCCACTGGAACTGCGTTCACCGCCACCGTGTCGGCGATCACTGATGCATTCGGCGATCCGACACGCCGTTCCGTCTACCTGTTTGCCCGCGAGCGTTCACGAGCCAACGATGGCGAGGCTCCGGAAGGCGTTACCGCGTCGATGGTTGCCAAGCAGGTGGGTGTGCACGCCAACGTGGCGCGTCATCACCTCGACAAGCTTGCAGCCGGTGGCTACCTCGAAGTCGTTGCCGGCAAGCCGAGCGGAACTGCCGGTCGGCCATCGAAGCATTACGTCGCTGTCGGCGGCGCGCTGGACGAGGCCACGTTCCCCGTCCGGAGCGACGACCTGGTGTTGTCGTTGCTCGGCCGGACCCTGAGCAAGCTGCCCCACGATGAGGCCGAGCAGATGGCCGAAGAAGTTGGCTCCGAATACGGCCGGGCGATGGCGGCCGGGCTCACCGGCGATGCGCTCAAGGCTGGGCAACGCTCGTTGCGATCAGCCATCCAGGCAGTCGCCGATGCACTGTCGGCCCATGGATTCGCAGCGCACGCCGAAGGCCGCAACGACCAACTCAAGATCATCAACAACCACTGCCCGTTCGGTGACATCGCAGCCGAACACCCGGTGATCTGCGCAGTCGACCGCGGCATGGTCCGAGGAATGCTCAGCGAGCTCTATAAAACCGACGACGACGACGCCTTCCGCAGCATTACCACCGACTCGTCGTTGGCTGCTGGCGACACTTTCTGCACGACTTCGGTCTGACTTGACCATTGTGACGGATCCGGTCGGCCCGCAATCGTCGACTGGCAAGGTTCCATCTGCCGACTGAGCCGAGGGCGAAATCCGCGCGTCTGTAGATGGGATACTCTCGGCGAGGGGCCGTTGGCTCGCACGTCGACATTCAGTTGGAGTCTTTGATGAGCCACGAATTGCGCTTCCAGGCAATGATCCTGCCAAACGTCGGCTGGGACGCCTTGCTCAGTCGTTTCCGCCACGTCGAAGACCTCGGTTTCGACCTTGCGTCGACGGGCGATCATTTCTGCGACTGGTCGAATCCTCCCAGTCCATGGTTCGAGTTGTGGGGCGTGCTCGCAGGTGTCGCTCAGGGCACAGAGCGCATTCGTCTGGCTCCGTGTGTTGCCCAGATCCCGCTGCGCAACCCGGCCATGTTCGCCCGTCAAGCCCTCACCGTTGATCACATATCGGGTGGCCGACTCGAAGTCGGGCTTGGGCTCGGGCTTCCGATCGACCCCAGCTACGACATGATTGGCATGGAGAATTGGAGCAACCCGAAGCGGGTCGCGCGCTTCACCGAATACGTGGAAATCGTCGATCAGATGCTGTCCCAGGAGGTCACGACCTATCTCGGAGAGCACTACCAAGTCAATCAGGCCACGATGAATCCTCGCTCGCCCCAGAGTCCGCGCCCTCCAATCACGGTCGCGGCCCTCGGGCCGATCATGGTGAAGAAGGCCGTTGTCCACGCGGACACCTGGAACACCATGAGCTTCGCCGAGACCTTCGACCAGCAACTTGGCGAAACCCGGACCCGTATCGAACTGGCACTGGCCCATTGCGACAAAATCGATCGAGACCCCGCGACTTTGCGGATCTCCTACAACATGTTCGACCCTGGCTCTCGAGCGAGTGGCGGGCGCATCAGCTACTACGAGTCACCCGACGCGTTCGCCGACCAGGCCGGACAACTCCTCGACCTTGGAATCAACGAACTCAGCATGTATTACCCGATGCTCGAACAGCAGGTCCCGGTCTTTGAGACCATCGCCAGAGATGTTCTCCCCGGCATCCGCGCCAGCAACGACCCGGCGAGCTGAACCCAAGATCGAGATCCCTGACGCGAGACCGGTTCTCGTCAGACGCGGCGTTGGGCGTACTTGATGACGCGACCGATGACTTCGTCGCTGGCCTTCGCGGTGCACTGCCCTTTCGGTGACATCGCTGCCGAATACCCGATGATCTGCGTGACCACGGTGCACGCCCCGTACTGCCCTGTGCGCCCCGCCCTGGATGGCAGCGTCCCGACCGCAATAGCCTCTGCACATGCCGATCAAAATTCCGGACACGTTGCCGGCTCGAGCACTCCTCGAACAAGAAGGTGTCATGGTGATGACCGAGTCCACCGCTGTGCGCCAAGACATACGGCCGCTCCGGATCGGCCTGCTCAACCTGATGCCCGACAAAATCGCGACCGAAACGCAGATTGCGCGGCTCATCGCGTCGACGCCGCTCCAGGTCGAGTTGACCCTCGTGCGAGTTGGTACGCATGCGTCCAAGAACACCTCAGAAGACCACCTGATTTCCTTTTACCGCACATGGCATGAAGTCCGGGACCAATATTTCGATGGCTTCATCATCACCGGCGCCCCGATCGAGACGCTCCCCTTCGACGACGTCACGTATTGGTCGGAACTCACCGAGATTCTCGACTGGACCACGACCAACGTGCATTCCACGTTCAGCATTTGCTGGGGAGCAATGGCTGCACTCTGGCACTTCCACGACGTACCGAAGCACATCTTGCAAGACAAGGCGTGCGGCGTGTATCGGCACCGCAACCTCCAGCCGACATCGCCGTACCTGATGGGATTCTCGGATGATTTCTCCGTCTCGGTGTCGCGTTGGACCGAAGTACGCCGAGCCGATATCGAGGAAGTTCCAGGCCTCGAAATCTTGATGGATTCGGATGAGACAGGCGTCTGCCTCATCTCCGAGATGGAAGGAAGCCGGCTCTACATGTTCAACCACATCGAATACGACTCGACGACGCTGGCCAAGGAGTACTTCCGAGACATCGCAGGAGGCGCGCAGATTCCAGTGCCGCGCAACTACTTCCCCGACGATGACCCCAACCTGACCCCGGTAAACCGTTGGCGCTCGCACGCCTTCTTGCTGTTCAGCAACTGGATCAACCAGGTGTATCAATCGACCCCTTTCAAGTGACCAACACGCGCCCGTCAGCGGATCGCGATCGGTTTCGGGGTCGGGATGCACCACCACGATGCAGCAGGCACGATGTTGCGGGCACGACGCAGCAGGCACGACGTAGCGCCCTGTAGCCTTCACGTGTGGACGTACGCATCGGAGTCACCCAAGCCCCTCGTGAGATCAACCTCGAACTCGCCGAGGACGTCGATCGCACCGATTTGAAGTCGCGCGTCGAGGCGGCACTCTCTGGTGCCAGCGACGTGCTGTGGATCACCGACAAGCGCGGCAACGACGTCGGCGTACCTTCAGCGAAGATTGCCTACATCGAGCTCGGCTCTGCCGAAAGCACCCGCAAGATCGGCTTCGGAGACTAAGAAACCTGTGGTCGGGGCCAACGGCGCTGATCACATGTGTCGGCCATCATGACCTCGCTGCTCGATCTCGATCTGCTCTGGGTGACGGGCAAGGGCGGCGTCGGTAAGACCTCGACGGCTGCAGCGATCGCTGAAGTTGCAGCGCGCTCAGGCCGCTCGACGCTCGTCTGCGAAATGGACGCCAAGGGCGCACTTGCATCGGCTCTCGGAGTCGACGAACTCGACTTCACGCCAATCGAAGTCGCGCCGAACCTGCATGCGATGTCGATGAGCACCGAAGATGCACTTCGGGAGTACCTCCGACTCTTCGTGAGGATTCCGTTCATCGGGCGCATCGGGCCGCTCGCGAAGACCTTCGACTTCGTTGCTGACGCTGCACCCGGTGTCAAAGAGATCCTGAGCGTTGGCAAGCTGTGCTTTGAGGCGCGCGAGCAGAATTACGACTTGATCGTCGTCGACGCCGAATCGACCGGTCACATCGTCAGCCAGATCGGGGCACCGAAGGTGATTGCCGATCTCGTCAAGGTCGGCTTGGTTCGTGAGCAGACCCAATGGATGCTCGACATCTTGAACGATGCAGACCGCACCGGCGTCGCTGTGGTTACCACCCCGGAGGAAATGCCGGTCACCGAATCTTCTGAGTTGCTGCGCCGCCTGACGCGCGAGACCGGTGCGCATCCCGCCGTTGTGATTGCCAATCGCGTACTTCCGGTGCTGTTTGACCGGCGCGAGCAGGCGGTGGTCGATCAACTCGACGCAGCGCTCCCC
>JBNMOS010000198.1:0-4918 GCA_051275435.1 Ilumatobacter sp. | reverse complement strand
ACGCTTCGCAGCAGCGCGGCCAGTCACCGGACGCCACATTGCACGGCTCGATCTAGTGCCGTGTCAGACAACGTTCGGAGTGTCCCTCATCGGCACTTACACGGGTGATCCGCCTCGTGGGCTGACTGGTCGAGGAATCTTCTTCGGTCAGCATTCAGCTATCAGGAGGTGGTTCGGTGAGTTGGTCCCCGTCGTTCGGGTTCGAAGTTGTTCGTGGTGAGCGTTCGTATCGGCTTGGTCATGTGTTGGTCGACGAGTTCTTGGAGTTCGCTGCTGGTCGATGTCGCCCGGCAACGGTTCGGGCGTATGCCCACGATCTGAAGGTGTTCTTCGAGGTGGTGGGCAAGGAACCGTCGGAGGTGACGTCGGCGGATGTTCTTGGGTTCGTGACTGCGCAGCAGCGTCCTCGCGCCGGCGCGGAGAATCTGGTGCGGATCTCTGATGGCGGGTCAGGGTTGTCGGCGGCGACGATTAAACGTCGCCTGGCAGCAGTGTCGAGTTTGTTCGGCTATCTGATGGTGCGTGGCGACACAGGTGTCGTCGCGAACCCCGTGCCGCGCGGGTTGCCGACTCGGCGCAGCCGCCATCGCGGTCAGCGTGGCGTGCCGTTGGTGCGCGGCGTTCGTCGGCTGCCCCAGATCCTCGACGTCGGCGAGGTCGACGCGTTGTTCGGGGCGCTGCGCACTGTTCGTGACCGGGCGATGATCGAAGCGATGCTGCTGGGCGGGCTGCGGCGATGCGAGGTACTCGGGTTGCGGCTCGAGGACCTTCGTCTCGGCGAGTGGCGGGTGTTCATCGCGCAAGGCAAGGGTGGGCATCAACGGTTGGTCCCGATGTCGCAATCGTTCTTCGTAACCGTCGCCACCTATCTCCACGACGAGCGTCCCGTCGGCGCGGTGACGGATCGGGTGTTCGTCGCGTTGAAGGGTCCACGACGTGGGCAGCCGTTGTCGCCAGACGGCTTGGATCAGGTGTTGTCGGGTGCCCGCGGACGCGCCGGGCTGACGCGCGGCACATGCCATGAGTTGCGTCACACCTGTTTCACCCGGCTCCGCCAAGCGGGGATGCCGATCGAAGCAATCCAAGCTCAGGCCGGGCACCGGTCGATCGCTTCGACCCGGGTGTATCTGCATCTCGGCGACGACTGGCTTGCGGATGAATACCGTCGAGCAGTCGAAGCCGTCGAGGTCCAAGCTGCGATCGGAACGATCCGATGAGCGCGCAACCAGCACCGCCGATCACCACGCAGGAGCGGTCGTCGCGTCGATCGGTTCAAGAGATCACCTGGGACGAGATCGACCACAGGGCACCGGTGATGGTCGCCACGATGTCCCGCTTCTTGGACCAGCTCGCCGTGTCAGCCCGACCGACCACCGTTGCTTCCTACTCATCGGCGCTGCGGTTCTTTGCCGGACGCGTCACCGCCAACGACCCCGAATGCGGTTCGGTCACGCAGATCGAACGCCGCCACATCGAGGACTACAAGATTTGGCTCGCCGCCCGCCCCGGCAAACGCACCCCGACGTTGTCGAACACGACGATCCGACACAGCCTCGGTCTGCTGCGCACCTTCTTCGAGCGGATCATCGACTGGGACTATGACGACGCTCCGCGCAAGGTGCCGATCTTCCCCGGTGACTTCCCCCAAGCCGACGAACCACTCCCCAAGTTCCTCGACGACCCGACCGCCGCCAAGTTCATGGCAGCGCTCGCCAACGACCCGAACCCGAGACGCCGTCTCATGGTCGAACTGTTGGCGCGCACCGGGATGCGCGCCGGCGAACTCGCGGCGCTCGCCGACGACGCGATGGTCCACATCGGTGACACGTTCTGGCTGCGGATCCCGGTCGGCAAACTCCACAACGACCGCTACGTCCCACTCCATCCGATCCTCGTCCAGCTCATCACCAACTACCTCAACACGCGCGGTCCGACCCGATCAGGGCGACTCGTCGAACGCGACGACGGCAAGCCCTTCGACCGGCGGACCATCCACCGCTATGTCGTTGCCGTCGCGAAACGAGCCGGCGTCGGCCATGTCCACCCACACCAACTCCGACACACCCTCGCGACCCAAGCCATCAACCGCGGGATGAGCCTCGAATCAATCGCCGCTCTACTCGGTCATCGGACCATGCGCATGACTCTCGTCTACGCCCGCATCTCGGACCGCACCGTCGCCGACGAATACTTCCGCGTCACCGAAGCAGTCGAAGCCAGCTACCACACCAACGAACCAATCGCAGCTGACATCGAAGGCACCAACATGCGACGCCTCGCCGCCGACCATCGACGCCACCTCGGCAACGGCCACTGCACCCGACCCGTCACTCTCGACTGCAACTTCGAAACGATCTGCGAGCGCTGCGGATTCTTCGACACCGCACCCGAGTTCGTCCCCGTCCTCATCCGCCAACGAGACCACGCCACCGAACACCATCAACCAGAACGAGCAGCCATCTTCACCACCCTCCTCAACAGCATCGACAACCAACCCCCAAACATGGTTGGATAACTCCAAGCCCACGCGCCACGATCACCCGTGTAACAACACTTCGGGGACGCGATTCACAAGCTGTTGCCTGCGCGTTATGGGACGGGTGGTCGTGGGAATAATGCCGGCTATGCGCTGTTGCGAGGGCTGTTGGTGGCCGCGCTTATCGGGCGCCCGGTAAGGGCCGATATCGAGTGGTCCATCGTCGCCGAGCCCGGTGTTACGGCGCTGGCGTTATGTGCGTCGCCACCCGCACCGCCACCGCTCGCATTGCCGGTTAGAGCGTGGGTCTCAAGGGGCCACTGGACCGATGATCTGAGCTGGTACCTGCGGGGAGTGTCGTCGCTCGAGGTTCGGGGTGTTCAGTCGGGTAAGAGTGATGCGGCGTCGAGCTCAAGGGCAGTAGAGAAGGAGCGGACCGCCATGTCGTGCAAGAGTTCGCGTCCGCGCTCGTTGGCCGGATCGGCGTGAGCGCCACCGATCACCGCTATGGCGGTCATCGACGCCGACGCCACCCGGTAGCCATCCCAGGCGTCGACACGCGAATAGTCGTCGGGGGCTCCGCCGAGCGACGAGCAGAGCTCGTCGTACCACGCCGAGACGATGTCACGATCGTGCGCGCGGCGAGTCTCAGCGGTCATCGACTGGCTGATCAGGTAGGCCACGTCGCCGATACCAGGGCCGCGGGCAGCGACCTGCCAATCGAGCACGCCGACATGGTCGGCGCCGTCGGTCGTGTCGTCGAACATGAGGTTGTCGGCGCGGTAGTCGCCGTGACACATCGTCATCGGCACGTCGTCGAACGTCTGCTGTATCGCTGTCTCCCAGGTCGATCCGACACGTTCGCCGAGTGCCACTGCGCCGTCTGGGAGATCATCACCGAACAGCGCTAGGAACGCCGGCCAACTTTCGCGATAGGTGTGACCAGCACCGATGACCTCGGGATCAATCGCACGCGGCATCCAATCCATCGCATGGATTGCTGGCGAGTCCCAGAACTGCGCGTGCACGCGTGCGATTGACCGCGCTGCCTGGTGAGTCCGCACGGCGTCCATCCCGGCGATCTGGCTGACCATGGTGCGACCGCCGAAGTCTTCGAGGAGTAGCGCGAACTCACCGGCATCGACGTCGATGTGGTTGAACAGGCAGTTCGGGATCCGCACCCCAACACTCCGGCCGACGTGCTCGTAGAAGCGGCCCTCACGTTCGTACAGGCGAAAGTGATTGCCAACGCCTCGGTTCTCTGGCAGGTTTGACGGCACCTTCAGGATCAGGCTCGATGGTGCGCTGTGCGCCGGACCCTCGTACCGCAGCGTCAACCGGGCGAGTTCGCACATCAGCCCGACACCTTCGCCGATCCGGTTGTGCTCGACCTCTGCCACCACCGTGTCGGCGTCGATTGCCCCGGTCGAACGCAACGCCTCGGTGACGAAAGCAGCCGAGGCACCCTCAGTCGTTGTCGGAACCTGTCCCATACCAATCCCCATTTCATCGACCCGGTGAATCGATACCCCCGCACCGCCAAGTCATCGCAAAGCTAGCTAATGACACTCGAAATGTCAAGAAAAGTGGGACACGTCCAACGGTTCGCTACGACCGCCGCAAATTGCGCTCGCGAGAACAGCAACAGCTCGGGCTCGCCGAAGGGGAACGACTTCTTGACGTCGGTTGCGGGTGCGGCGATGACGCGATCTCACTCGGATTCCATCTGGGTGCCACGGGCGAAATGGTCGGGGTTGACGCGAGCTCCGCCATGCTGGACAGGGCGCGTCGACGAAGCAGGGTTGTGCCGCGTGCCGTTCGATTCTCTGTCGGCGGCGCACGTTCGCTCGCCGAGGCCGACCAGTCCCTCGATGTGGTCCGCTCGGAGCGCACGCTGCAGTGGTTGTCCGAGCCTGCGGACGTCGTTGCAGAATTCGTTCGCGTGTTGCGTTCCGGGGGGGGTCGGCTCTCACTCATCGATACCGACTGGTCGACGCTGCTCCTCGACGTCGGCGACGCCCAGATCACGAGCATGGTTCGTGAGGGCTGCGCGTCGAACGAAGCCGTCCGTCGGGCGACGACTCGCCGAACTCGCTATCGGCGTCATCGGTAGCTGGCGGGTCAATGACGATGTTTCCCGAATTCGCGCTATGGCTAAAACCGCCGTCGTTGATCCCAACGCCATCGCGATCTCGGGGTTTGACAGCTCTAGCGATCCGGTCGCCGATGCGTTGGGAGCGGAGCCGAGGGAACTCGTGCAGCATTTCGACCTCAGTTGGTGCGCTTGGTTCGAGGTATCGCAGCTCGCTTCGAGCCGCTCCTTGTACTTCGAGGTTGCACCGAACGGCGCAGTCGTCGATACCGAGAGTTGCTGACGGCTGTCAGAAGCTTGTCTCTCCCCTCCGGAGTCGACTCGCCCGGTGGAGAGCAACATCGAGCCCC
>JBNMOS010000197.1:0-4962 GCA_051275435.1 Ilumatobacter sp. | reverse complement strand
CACCGAAACCCAGGGGCGGTGAAGCTCAGACGGCGAGTGGCACGCGAGAGCAGACGGGCTGCCTGTGCGAAGTCGACGGTCGAAGCGAATTCCATGATTCCATCATGACGATGGGGTGTCACAGACAATGTGAGCGCGGAGCCTGGCCCGGAGATGTCCGGCGCCACCGGTCGGCCCCGTTGGATACAGTCGGAAGCCGTGAGCGAGACCGATGCAGGCGAACCCCCAGCAGCGACGGCCCCTGTACTCAATCCGACCCAGCAACGGACCCTCGATGCGCTTCGACGAACTGGCGAGCCGCTCATTTTCGATCAAGACCTCGTCACCGACATTCGCAACGAGGTCCGTGCCGCACTCGATCACTTCGCCACACGGCTCGATGAGGGTCAAGAACTCTTCGTCACCAAGCATCGAATCGGCTCAGTCCTCGACTGCGAAGCCCACTTCCTGGCACCCGACGAGTTCGAATGGACGCCAGCCACCGCAAAGGGCCAGGTGGCCCACCGGGCAATCCAGCTGTACCTCGGGTGGCGGGGCGAGCCGTCTCCGACCGACCTCGTCGACGAAGCCATGTCGCGCCTTGCCGACGAAGACCGTGGAATCGGCATGTGGATCGCCGAACTGGGCGAGGCCGACCTCGCTGACGTCAGAGGCCTGTCGTCCGAACGCGTCACAAAGTTTGTCGAGAGCTTCCCGCCGCTCGATCGACGGGCCAACCCGGTTACTGAGGCAGCGGCCCAGTGGCCGGTCTCCGGCCCAATCCTGCTCCGGGCCCGCGTCGACATGATGATCGGCAAACCATCAGGGGCCGAGAGCCGCAAGGTGATTATCGACTTGAAGACGGGCCGGGTCAGCCCTCGGCATCGCCAAGATCTCGGGTTCTATGCCCTCGTCGAGACACTCGTCCGAAGTGTCCCACCGCGCAAGGTCGCCACGTTCTATCTCGACGCGGCCGAAGCCCAGACCGACGACGTGAGCGAGCGATTGCTGCGAACAGCGGTTCGGCGCACGCTCGACGGCATCGATGCCATGGTGGCGCTCGGCGCTCATGAGCGCGAGCCGATCAAGCGCCCCGGCAGCAGCTGCCGGTGGTGCCCACTGGCGGAGTCGTGCGCCGAAGGACAGGCCCACCTCGCTACCTTCGATAGAAGCTGAGCTGCTGCTCACCACACGCAACCCAATCAGCAGCGCGCTGTCGAACAGAAGTCAGTGAGTCAGCTGATCAGGCGACTTGCGGCTGCGCAGTCGCGACAGTCCAAAGAGGCCGACACCGACCACAAAGACGCCGAGCGCAAGAGTCATTGCAGTGGAGCCATTGGTGCCTGGAGCCGGCAGAAGGCCGGGCTGCGTTGCGGCTACGGGAACCGTCACAGTGAACGAACCAAGTACGCCGTTGGCGGAACCGGTGACAGGACCTTCGAAGTAGCCAGCGACTGCAGGTGCGGCGATCATAATTTCTACCGCCCTTTCGGCGCCACAGACGGCTGACGACGCTGCGCTCACCAGTGACGCCGTGACAGTTTCACCAGCTGCGCACGTTGCCGACACCGTGACCGCGCCGCCTGCAGAGACCACTGCCGGACGAGCGGTGACACCGCCCGCACCTGGCGAGTACGCGTTGCTCGTCGCTCCAGGCCCGAAGAGACCGGCGGCTACCGCCATAAGTGCGAGTGTGAGCTTCTTCATGAGCCTTTCGTTCCGTAGACAAACTGACAAAACGCAGCCGATTCAAATTCAGGAAGTCCGCTCAATGGAGAACTGTCCAGACTGACAACGAGTCGCATACAGATCTATCGGCAGCTTCGGAGTCGAACTCAAGTTGATGTTGTTGATTCTGGTGACTTACGGCGCATCGCCACCCAGAGTGACCAGATTTGTTGCGAAGTTGTCGCGTTCCGGTGGAACATCCGCAGCGCGTTCGACATGTTGCTCGATACGACGAAATATGCAGCGCAGTTCATGACACATTCCCGGATCAGTCTGACCTGCTCAGGTAGCTTGGAGTGATGAGGGAACAAGCGGCGCCCGACAGGATGGCGGACGACTCCGTCACTTCACTCGGCGCAGGTCGTCGTCTGCCACTCATTGATTTTGCCGCTGACAGCGCACTTTGGGCAGTGGCATTTCCGATGTCGATCTGGCTTCGCTACGACTACAGCTTCTCCAAGATCGAAATTTCGACACTGTTTGCAGTGATCGGTGCAATCGGCTTGCAGGGCGAGTTCGGTTGGTTTCTTGGCCAGTACCGACGCCGCTGGCGCTACGGAAGCTTCGACGAGATCCGTGGCGTCGGACTCGCCGCTATCGCCACCGGCGCCGTGCTCACCGTCCTGCTCTGGAACGAACAGACGATTCCTCGATCGGTGCCGATCCTCGCAACCGGGTTCAGTCTTCTCGGACACGTCACGACCCGCTCATTTTGGCGCCTCTACAAAGAGAAGCAGAACCGGCCTGACGGCGATGACCTCACTCGTCTTGTCGTGGTCGGTGCCGGCGACGGCGCGGCACAAATCATCCAAATTATGACGCGCACTTCCACGTCGCTGTTCCTGCCGGTCGGCATCGTCGACGACGACAGAGGGAAACGGAACCTGCAGATTTCAGGCGTCGATGTGCTCGGCACGGTCGCGCAGCTTCCGGAGGTCGCGGCCCAACTCGAAGCGACTGCGGTGCTCATCGCTGTTCCGAGCGCCGATGGCGCATTCATCCGATCGGTCACCAAAGCAGCCGAGGATGTCGGCCTGACCGTGTACGTCTTGCCGCCGGTCGATCAACTCTTCGGCAACATCAAGGCAACCGACATCCGACCGGTTGCGCACGAAGACTTGCTCGGCCGTCAACCTGCTGCCATCGACACGTCCGCCATCGCGAGCTACATCACCGGGCGTCGTGTACTCGTCACCGGAGCGGGCGGTTCGATCGGTAGCGAAATCTGTCGACAGCTGACGAAGTTCGGGCCCTCCGACTTGTTCATGCTCGATCGTGACGAAAGCGGGCTGCACGGCACCCAGCTGTCGATCGAGGGTCGGGCGCTGCTCGAGGACTCGCATCTCGTTCTGGCTGACATCCGCGACCGGGCACGGGTCGACGAAATATTTGCCTCCATTCGTCCCGACGTCGTCTTCCACACAGCTGCCTTGAAGCACCTGCCGCTGCTTGAGATGTATCCAGACGAGGGATGGAAAACCAACGTCGGCGGCACGCTCAACCTGCTCGATGCAGCGGGCCGGCACGGCGTCACCAGGTTTGTCAACGTGAGCACCGACAAGGCCGCCGCACCAACGAGCGTGCTCGGCTGGACCAAGCGCATCACCGAACGGCTGGCCGCCCACGCCAACTCGCTGAGCTCCACCGAGTTCGTCTCTGTCCGGTTCGGCAACGTGCTTGGTTCGAACGGATCGGTGTTGAAGTCGTTTGAAGCGCAGGCCGCGACTGGCGGACCGATCACGGTGACGCATCCCGACATTTCCCGCTTCTTCATGACCGTTGAGGAAGCTTCTCGCCTGACCATCCATGCCGGAGCGATCGGCCAACCCGGCGAGATCATGATTCTCGACATGGGTCAGCCGGTCAAGATCATCGACGTCGCTCAGCGATTTGCCAACCAGCACAAACCGCCGCTCGAGATCGTGTTTACCGGGCTCCGCCAAAACGAGAAGTTGCACGAAGACCTCGTCTCACCCGACGAGGTCGGTGTGATCAAGTCGCACCCGTTGATCACCCACGTCGATGCTCCGCCGTTGGCGCCCGTCGAATCGATGCTCGAAGGCCCGGTGCCCCACATCGACGGCATGGTCGAGCTGGCATTGACCCCCGTCGTGTTGCCCAAATCAGAAGTGACGCAGTGAGTCAACTCGTCGTTGCGGCACGCTGATGAGCCGCATCTACCTCAGCCCACCTGATGTCGGGCCTGCCGAACGCGACGCCCTCTTGCAGGCGTTCGACAGCGGATGGATCGCTCCAGCCGGGCCCGATCTGAACGGATTCGAACTCGAACTCGCCGCAATAACGGGCTGGCCTGGGTCGGTTGCACTGTCGAGCGGGACAGCAGCGCTGCACCTTGCACTCGCCCACGTTGGAGTCGGGCCCGGCGACGATGTGTTCGTCTCGACCTTCACCTTCGCAGCATCGGCGAACGCCGTGCGATATTGCGGTGCCAACCCGGTGTTCATCGACAGCGATACCGACTCATGGAACATGAGCCCAGCGTTGTTGAGTGAAGCGTTCGCGCATGCCCAGTCAGTCGGCAAGCTTCCACGCGCCGTTGTTGTCGTCGACCTCTACGGACAGTGTGCCGATTACGACCTACTCCGACCAATCTGTGAGGCACACGGAGTTCCGATCATCGAAGACGCTGCCGAGGCGCTGATCGCCACGTACAAGGGCCGCCCAGCGGGCACCCTCGGCGACTTCGGGGTGTTCTCGTTCAACGGCAACAAGATCATCACCACCAGCGGCGGTGGCGCATTCGTCTCCCCCGATACCGACTCGGCCGATCGGATTCGATACCTCGCCCAACAGGCTCGACGCCCGGCAGTGCACTACGAACACACCGAGGTCGGTTTCAACTATCGGTTGTCCAACTTGCTCGCTGCCGTCGGTCGTGCGCAGCTCGAACGACTGCCGGCCATGTCAGCGCGGCGACTCGCGGTCAACGCCCTGTACCGCAGCCTGCTCGCTGATCTACCGGGCGTCACGTTCATGCCCGTTCCCGAGTGGTCGCAGTGGAACGGTTGGTTGACGTGCATGACCTTTTCAAGCATGGCCACTCGCGACTCAGTGATCGCTCAGCTCGATACAGCCGATATCGAAAGCCGCCCGCTGTGGAAGCCGATGCACCTCCAGCCGGTGTTCGCCGAATGCACCAGCTTCGTCGACGGCACTTCCGATGATCTGTTTCGGCGTGGGCTGTGCGTCCCGAGTGGAAGCGTGCTCACCGACGATCAGGTCGAACGAGTGGCC
>JBNMOS010000196.1:0-5006 GCA_051275435.1 Ilumatobacter sp. | reverse complement strand
CGAGACGAAGCTGATCATCGGCGCCGAAAGCGATGCCGTGCTCATGAAGTTCGACACCGAGCCAGCAACTTGGGATGGCGACGAAGACGCCACGGCCACGATCAACTACACCTCCGGCACCACCGCCCGGCCGAAGGGCGTGCAGCTCACACACCGCAACGTGTGGCTCAACGCCTCGACGTTCGGCTGGCATATGGGCGTCAACGATCGGGATGTCTACCTGCACACGCTGCCGCAATTTCACTGCAACGGGTGGGGCATGCTCTACGCCGTTAGCGGCATGGGTGGCAAGCACATCATCCAGCGCAAAATCGACGGACACGAGATCCTCCGTCGCGTGGAAAAGCACGGTGTCACGCTCATGTGCGGCGCACCTGCTGTGCTCAACATGATTCTCGATGCAGCAGCCGAACTCGCTGCCGCCGGCAAGCCAATCCCCGGCAGCGGTCGCGTCCGCATCGTCGTGGCCGGCGCACCGCCGCCGACGAAGACAATCGAGCGCACGGAGACCGAACTCGGATGGACCTTCCATCAGATCTACGGCCTCACCGAGACCGCTCCCCTGCTGACCATCAACAGCCCGCGTGCCGAGTTCGATGATCTGACGCCGACCGAGCGGGCAACGAAATTGAATCGTGCCGGGGTCCCAGCAATCGGCTGCACGATGGGCATCACTGCAACCGGCGAGATCACCGCCCGAAGCAACGTGGTGATGGATGGTTACTGGGAACAGCCCGACCAAACTGCAGCGGCGATCTACGACGGCTGCTTCCACACCGGCGACGGCGGCTTCATCGACGACCAGTCGTACCTGACGATTGCCGACCGCAAGAAAGACGTGATCATCACAGGCGGCGAAAACGTGTCGTCGATCGAAGTCGAGGACGCGATCTTCCAGCACGCCGACGTCACCGAGGTTGCGGTCATCGGCATCCCCGACGAGAAGTGGGGCGAGCTCGTCACCGCACTCGTGGTCACAACGCCCGGCAGCTCGGTCACCGAAGCCGACGTGATCGCCTGGACCAAAACCAAGCTCGCTGGTTACAAGTGCCCCAAGAAGGTTGAGTTCCGCAGCGAGCTGGCTCGGACCGCTACCGGAAAACTCCAGAAGTTCAAGCTCCGTGAGCCTTTCTGGGAAGGCCACAACAAGCTCGTCAACTAACACCGAACAAGGGCCGGAACGTCCGACCTTGCCCAAGATTGGTCACCGTTACCATCGTGGCCATGTCGGAGCAGCGCACCAACGAGTCGCATTCCCGCGTCCTCAGCACCCCGTTAGAACTTCCATGCGGCGTCGTGCTCAAGAACCGTTTGGTCAAGTCAGCGATGTCCGATTCCCTCGGAGACGGTGCCGGCAATCCGACTGACGCACAGATCGAGCTGTATCGGAGATGGGCTGCGGGCGGCGCAGCCTTGTCGCTCATTGGAGAGGCACAGGTCGAGCACCGTTTTCCGGAGAAGCCAGGAAACCTCGTTCTCGGGCCGGACGCAGACATTGCTCTTCTCGCTCGGCTCGCTGATGTCGGCTCTACCTTCGACGCCCACGTCTGGCCACAGCTTGGCCACGCGGGAGCGCTGGCTCATCTCCCGATTTCTCATCCCGCTGGTCCGTCGGCGCTAAACCTCGAGGGTCTGCACTGCGATGCCTTGACGCTGTCCGACGTGGAATCGTTGCCAGCGGTCTACGCCGCTGCGGCTGCTCGGGCCCAAGATGCCGGGTTCAGTGGTGTCCAGATACATGCCGGGCACGGCTTCTTGTTGAGCCAGTTCCTGTCGCCGCTGTTCAACCACCGTTCCGATCGCTACGGCGGGACGATTGAGGCGCGATGCCAGCTACTCCTCGACATTGTCCAGCAGGTCCGTGTGCAGGTGGGCCCGCACTTCGCTCTTGCTGTCAGAATCAACTCCAGTGATCAACTCGAGGGCGGGTTGAGCGAGGACGATGCTCTTGTTGCGATCTCACTTCTGGGAAACGAGGCGGTGGATCTGATCGATATCAGCGGAGGGACCTACTTCCCGGGTGCGCCATCGAGTTCTGATCGCCGAACGTCGGGTCCGTATTTTGTCGACTTCGCGCGCCGCGCTCGGACGGTCACCGATGTACCGCTGATGCTGACTGGCGGCTTCAAGACGCGGCGTGAGGCCGCAGACGCCGTGGCGTCCGGTGCGACAGACCTCGTGGGGCTCGCACGGACGATGGTGCTGGATCCCGACGTCGCAGCAAAGTGGTGCCATTCGGACGGGGGCGATCCAGAATTCCCGACGTTTGATTCGCCGCCGGCAGGTGGGATCACCGCATGGTTCACGATGCGACTCACGGCGATCGCGAACGGCACCGAAGAGGACTTCGATCCGAGCCTCAGTGCAGCGATAGAGGCGTATGAGTCCCGCGACGCGGCGCGTATCGCAACCTGGAAACAAGCCTTCGAGACTCGCGGGCAAGCGGTCTCGGCACTGTGACCGCACGCCCAACCGGACGTGACCGACGCCCCCTATTCGAGAGTGGCGTAGGTGGTGCTGCGATCTTCGGTGCTCGTGCCGCGGACAGCTGAGACACACTCGGCGAGGTCGGCGAGGTAGTCATCAATGACGCCGGTGTTGGTGTTACTCACCGTTGAGTGCAGGTTGTCGGGCGGCGTCTGGCGATCGTGGTACCAACCCTTGGCGAGCAGCGCGTCGCCGAGCGCGAACATGTCGATGCCGCTCTCAGCTTCCGCCGCCATGGCAATGAGGTGAAACTGGCCGTCACCAAGGACTCGAATGCCGTCGATGCCCATGATTCCGGCTCGCATCAAATCAGCGTTGATCAGCGTCTGCCTGGTCAGTTCGACGTAGCCGTCGGTGCCCAGGTGCTGCATCACAGCCCACGCACACGCCATCGGCAGCCCCGACCGGGTCCCCTGCATGTTCGGCGAGGCATAGAAGCCGCCGAGCCAGTCGTCGAAGACGAAGGTTTGGTACTTCCGGGATTCCTTCGTGTTGTGCAGGATCACCGACACGCCCTTCGGCGCATAGCCGAGCTTGTGAATGTCGGCGGAGATCGTGGTGACGCCGTCGACTCGAAAGTCCCAGGGCTGCACATCACGCCCGAGTCGCTCGGCGAATGGGAGCACAAAGCCGCCCATGCATGCGTCGACGTGGCAATTCGCTCCGACCGACTTAGCCAGCGCGGCGATCGCCGGGATGTCGTCTTGCACTCCCTGCGGATACTGCGGCGCAGATCCGACGACGAGTGCCGTGTTCGGCCCGACAGCGTTGGCCATGGCTTCGACGTTGGCGGTGTAGTCGGCGTGAACGGGAATTTTGTGGACCTTCAGACCAAAATTGTCCGCAGCCTTGTGAAACGCAGCATGTGCAGTTTCGGGCAGCACCATCTCGGGTTCGGTGATGCCACGTTCAGCGTGTGCGCGCTTTCTGGCGGCAAGCACTCCGCAGAGGATCGACTCGGTACCACCACTCGTGAGAAAGCCCGCTGTGTTCTCGTCGCCACTGAGTAAGTCGGCTGTCCACCCGACCACTTCGGACTGGATGTGTCGGAGCGACGGAAATGCCTGGGTGTTCAGTGCATTCTCGTGAAGGTAGAGCCGCGCTGCTTGCTCGGCGACCTCGTGAACTGTGGGGCCACCGTCGTAGACCATGCCGAAGGTTTTGCCGTCGGCCCACTTGACATCACCGGCCCGCTTCTCAGTGAGCTCAGCAATGACTTCATCGACCGGACGTCCCTGTTGACCCAAAGCTGCCATGGCCAAGTGTCGCGCAGGTTGCCGCACGGCACGGCACCGCGCTGCCGATCAGGCAGTGGCGTTGGAGCGAATCGCGAGGGATGCCTCGTGGCGACGGTCGGTGTCGACCGCGACGCGGTGCATCGTGCGGCGATACTTCGGGTAGTCGGCAACCGCGTAGTGCTGCGATGCCCGGTTGTCCCAGATGGCAATCGTGTTCGGCTGCCAGCGCAGACGCACCTGATGGTCGGGCCGGTTGATCGAATCGAGCAGGTAGCTGACGATCCGTTGCGACTCGGCGGCACCCGTGCCCATGATCCAGCGCGCATTCGACTCGCTCACGTTGATGTACGGGCGCCCAGTGACCGGGTGATGCGACACAATCGGCCACACCGCGGAACCTGCTTCGGCCAGCATGTCGGTGATCCCCTGGTTGCCGCCGCGCTCGTACGCCCCGTTTCGGAACTGCCCTGGATCGTGGCAAATCTCCATGCCTTCGAGGTCGGACCTGAAGCCGGTGTCTAGAGAGTCGTACACCGAATACATGCTCGCCCACAGCGTGTCACCACCGACCGGCGGCAGTTCGATTGCCTTGAGAATCGACGCAAATGGTGGCTTCGGACGGAACGTCATGTCGGTATGCCACTCGGACGCATCGGGACGGTCGCCTGGTTCCCAGGTGAGCACAGCGACATCATCGTTGCCATCGAGGGTCGTGTAGCTGTGATGGCGCGGCGCAAGTTCGCCGAGCCGCCGACCGAGTTCGACATGCATCTCGGGCGAGAGCGGCTGATCGCGAAGAAACAGCACCTGATGTTCGATGAGCGCCCCGTACAACGCATCGACAACCTCGTCGATCTGTGCGTCGCTCCCGCGCAACGCAGCGTCGAGATCGAGGCCGTGCACTTCAGCGCCGAGCGCTGGCGACCAACGCTCCACCACGAAATTCGTCATAGGCCCAGCGTACTTCCACTGTTGGACGCATGTTGACACTGGTCACACCTCACTTGTTAGGCATGCTTGACACATTTCGAGAGGAGATGTCTACACTCGCAGCATGTTACGTTCTCGACACTGCGTACGAGTCGCCGTCACCCTCGCCGCGATCGGTCTGGTCGCTGCATCATGTGGGGGCGACGACGCCGATCTCACCCTGTATTCGGGTCGAAGCACCGAGCTGATCCAGCCGATTATCGATGAGTTCGAGCAAGCCAGTGGGCTCTCCGTCGAGGTCAAGTACGGCAACTCAGCCGATCTGGCATTGTTGATCGACGAAGAGGGCGA
>JBNMOS010000195.1:0-5054 GCA_051275435.1 Ilumatobacter sp. | reverse complement strand
CGGAAATCGCTGTACGAATCCCACGCACCGCCAGTGGGTCAGGCGGCACCGATGTGATGAGGCCGTTGCCGTGCTTCGCCGCCAGACCGAGTGCCTTCGGCCCAAATGCAGACACGTAGACGGGCGGCACCGGGTCGTGTCGCACGAACCCGTACTCGGGCATCAGGTGGCGGATCGGCGCGGTGTGTCCGTTGAATGTGTAGTCGACTTCGTCGCCACGCAGTAGCGCTGTCAGCACCCGGAGGTACTCGTCGAACTCAGCAATGCGTTGGGGTTTGTGGCCCATGATCCGCATTGCCGTATTACCGGTCCCGATCCCACAGAACGTTCGACCGGGCGCTAGCTCGTTGATTGTGCCGATCGCCGCTGCGGTCACCGGGGCGATGCGCGTTCCTGCGACAGCGACGCCCGTGCCGATGTTGATCGTCGACGTCCGGTCGGCTGCGAGCGCGAGGAGTGCGTACACGTCGCTCCAGATCATCTGGCTGTCGGCGAGCCACGCATGTGTGAAGCCGAGCCGTTCGGCTGCGACAACGTCGTCGATGTCTGACGGACGGGACGCAATGCAAACGCCGAAATCCATAGGTTGCTCCAGCCCTACCGGAACGCCGCGAGGCGTTCGTCGGTGTCGTCGATCGGATAGTCGGTCGACGCTTCGTATGCCAGGCCATCGGTCAGTCCCTCTTGTTCGGCGACGCGGAAGAGGTCCTTGTACGCGTTGAGAGAGCCGCTGCTGTTGGCAACGATCACGTCGACGAGTTCGTCAACGGCAGCGGCGAGTTCATCGCGAGGAACCGACCACGCGGCGAGCCCGATCGCGGCCGCTTCGGGGCCGCGTACATTGCGTGCCGTCAGCGACAGCTCGCGCGCTTTCGTGATCCCCACAGCGGCGGGGAGTCGTTGGCTCATCCCCCACGTCGGCCGTAGACCGAACTTGGCATGCGTGTCAGCCAGCGTTGCTTCGTCAGCGACAACCATGATGTCGCAGGCCAAGGCGATCTCGAGCGCCCCGGTAAAGCAGAAACCGTTCACTTTCGCGATCGACACGATTGGGCCGTTGGCCAGTTTGTCGGTAAGTGCCCGCGCCGGCACGTCGAGGATGTCGCCGACGACTCCATTGACGAGTTCACGATCGCCGAGCGCTTTCAGGTCGACGCCAGCGCTGAATGCTCGGCCGCTGCCGGTGAGCACGACGACTCGTTGTGTCGGATCATCGATTGCTGCCCCAACCGCTTCGTCGAGCGCGACGAGCATCGTGGGTGTCAACGCGTTGAGCGCGTCGGGTCGATGCAAGGTGATGGTCGTGACGGCGCCAGAGCGCTCAATCAGAATCTCGGAGTCGGTGGTGTCCACGTCGGCATTCTCCAACGTTTGTGGTCGAGCCACACAGCCGGAGTGAGCAGGCTGGTAATCAGCTCTGGTCGAGCCAGACCGAATCAAACCACGTCGCGCCGGTGATTGAACATCGCAACGGCGTGCCATCAGGAGATCTTCGGTCGCAGACGCCCTGCACCTCTGCGCGGAATGCGTTGTTCCAAGCAGTGTGGTCGAGAAATACATAGGTGGCTGCGTCGTTCATTTGCCGTGCGACCTCCTGCCAGAGTTCAACACGGCGCGCCTCGTCGGTCGTGGCCTGCGCCTCGGAGATGAGGTCGTCGCGTTCGTCGGTGCAGTAGCGAGCGAAGTTCAGCGAGATGACATCGATGGTCCGACAGATCAGGAAAAGTCGGTCGAGTGACGGGTCAACCGCACCAAACTGCCTCCAGATCGCAGCGTCGTATTGGCCGAGTGCGATCTCTTGAATGTGGGTGTCTTGCGCCAGTTCGTCGAAGGCGACGTTGAAGTGTTCGTCCCATCCCTGATCGAGTATTTCTGCCGTGCGCGTAGTGATGACCGCCGGCCCGAACCACTGCAACTCAACATCAATCTTGCCGCCGGAGCACTGGTCGGGCACGTCCGCGCAGTAGTCGGCAACGAGTGGTGTCGCAGCGTCAGGGTCGTCGGCCGCCTGAACGACATCGGGGGCGTAGAAGGGGCTGTCGGCTGTGAACATCTGGTTGGCATCAGGTGCCACACCGAGGGCGACAAGGTCTCGATATGCCCGGAGCGGCGTGGCCAGTGTGAGCGCTTGGCGGGCTCGAAGGTCATCGAACGGCGGACGCGAGGCATTCATCATCACGAAACTCTCCTCTCCCGAGGTGTCGACGACGTTGGTGATGCCGTTGTCAGCCAGGAGGTCGATGATCGACGCCGGATTCGTCGTTTGAATGGCCTGGAGGTCGCCGTTGTTCAACAGGTCGGTCCGCGTGTCAGGGTCCGATATCGGGAGGAACTCGATCGCGTCGAGGTACACCTCGCCGCCCCACCAGTCGTCGTTGCGCACGACGCGCGTGACCGAGTCGAGCGTGCGACTTTCGATCTTGAATGGGCCAGTGCCGACTGGCGCCTGGTTGAGCGTCGGATCAAGGAGGGCCGCGGCAAGCCACGTGGGTGATGCGATGTAACCGCCCTGGGTGCTCAGCGTTGCGGGAAACTGGGCGTTCGGATCGAGCAGGTTGTACTGGATGGTGAACTCGTCGATCACCTCGGTGGCATTCTCAGCCGGATAGAACGGTCGAAGACCGAAGCCGATGAGCGGACTATCGAACTGGGCTTGGAAGCCTGCCTGGACGGCAGCGGCGTCAAAGGGCGTGCCGTCGTGGAAGGTGATTCCTTCACGGAGGGTGACCTGCCAGGTCGTCAGATCACCGTCAACGGATTCCCACGATTCGGCGAGATAGGCAACGATGGTGCCGTCGGGCGCGACCGCAGCGAGCGTGTCGAAAATCGCGTTTGCCATGACCTGGCCGGGCGCAGAGAGCACCGACGACGCCGGGTTCAACCCATCGACGTCGGCCTCGAGGCCGTATCGCAGCGTGCCACCGCGAACCGGTTCGGGTTGCGGTTGCAGCGGTTCCTCATCGACGTCAACAGTTGGCTCCGCGCTGGGCTCTGTGCCCGCTGCCGGTTCTCTGCCGGGTTGACTGCTGGACGAACTTGGTTCGGACGACTCGGGTCCAGGTAGCTCCGATGCGGAGTCATCAGCGGCTCGGTCAGATCCAGAACATGACGCAGCGACCAGTGCGGCCACCACCATTGCTGCTCTAAAGCGTCGTCCCCCTCGCATCACCCCATCTTGTCACTTTTCAGTCGCTCGGCATCGAGCAGTGTTCAGCGAAACGAGCAAAACAGCCGAACCGGTTGGCGGCTCATGATCGCGCTGAAATGATCGCGGACACCCTGCCCAGCGCGCCCGCCGAGGCTGGTCGCAAGTGCACGGTTACCGCAGCACATTCTCTCAAACTCTGGTGCTGGACTCGCTTGGCGAACGGTTCGGTTCTGACATGGTGGGCACGTCGAGTCGAGTCCGTCGTTCGATCGCCTCGAGCGCACTCTCCGATGCAACGACGGCACGCTTGCTCGGCTCAACGGATGGCTCCGACGTGTCCGTCGACTTCATCGACTTCATCGACGGATGCAAGCAGGCCAGCCCGAGCAGTGCACCAAACGTGATCCAGAACAGATCAGCAAGGCCACCTGGAACGAATGCGCCATTTATCGATTGCACGTTGTACACCGCGTTGCCTACGACCAGCGAGACCAACCCGAGCGCCACCATGACGAGGCTTGGCGACTGTCGACGAGCAACGACGACCAACCATGCTGCGAACCCGAACATCACCGCATCGAGAACGGGGTAGGCGACTGCCACGGCCCGCATCTTTGTGTCGAAGAACGGCTCAGCGATGTAGTCGCCCATGTAGAGGAAATGCAGGACGCCCGCCGCCGCAATTGCGACCGTGACGCCCAGGCCCACTGCTTTCCAGTTGCGGTGCGGAGCAAGCCGCCGACCGAGGATGACGATTCCAAGGGCGAGCGCCGGGTACATGGCGAGGTAGAGCCAGTCGGCAGTCGAGGGGAACGGTACAAATGCCTGGCTTGCTGCCAAGTCGGAATACACATAGTCGCCTGCCAGGAACAGCACGAGGCTGATAGCGACAAATGCCCACGCAAGAGTGTGGCGTGGCCGGTGGATCAGAATGCCGACGACCATCGCGACGACCGCTGACGCTCCGAGCGCCGAGTAGATGGTGCCGTTCGGAACCGCACCCGCCGCCGAGACGAAGTAGTACTGCCCGACGGCCACGACAGCTACGAGATACCAACGCCACACATTCGAGTTCATGAATGTCAATCGTCGCGCCGAGACAATCTCTTGAGGATCTTGTGCAACTGACTCCTCCGTCTAGATTCGACCGGATGCGCACACTGCTCACTGGAGCGAGCGGCTTCGTCGGCTCCAACATCGCAAAAGTCCTGGTTGATCGGCATGGCGACACAGTTATCGACACACGGGTCGACATGACTGATCGCACCGCAGTGCTCGAACATGTTGGCGAAGCTCGGCCGGACGCGATCATTCACTGCGCCATCCTCAACGACTGGGAACGGATGCACGCTGATCGTCAGGCTGCGTGGAATGCCTACGTCGAGGCGACTCGGAACTACGCCGATGCTGCTGCTTCGATCGACGTTCCGTTCTGCCTCGTCTCGACCGACTGGGTCTTCGACGGCACCCAGGGCGGAGCGGCCGAGGACACTCCCCCGAATCCGATCAACCTCTATGGCTTCTTGAAGGCCGCATCCGAAATGGTCACGCTGGAACGCGGCGGCGCAGTTGCCCGAGTGATGGGCGTGAACGGCACCCACTGGGCGCGGCCGACGACGCTGCGGGCACAGGACCCTGGCTTTGGATACTTCGTTGCGTCGCTCGTCGATTCCCTCGAGCAGGGCGTGCCGTTCGTTGTCTGGGAGGGCGACGACATCAATGGCGTGGCTTCACCGTCGCTCGGTGCAATGTGCGGCGAGGTGATGCGCCACATAGTGGCTGGCGGACACTCCGGCACCTTCCACTGCTGTGGGTCCGCCTCGACGACCCGCCGAGAGTTGGCCGATGCAACGGTCGACGTGTTCGGTCTCGACCCCTCGCTCCTTCGCTTCGGCCCCGCACCCGC
>JBNMOS010000194.1:0-5066 GCA_051275435.1 Ilumatobacter sp. | reverse complement strand
TGTCGATGGCCTACACGCCCGGTGTCGCACGCGTGTGCAACGCCATCGCCGCCGACGAGCGCCTGGCCGACGTGTACACGATCCGCAAGAACACTGTGGCAATTGTCTCCGATGGCACAGCGGTGCTGGGCCTTGGCAACATCGGCCCAAAGGGCGCCATGCCCGTGATGGAGGGCAAGGCCTTGCTGTTCAAAGAATTCGGTGGCGTCGATGCCTTCCCGATCTGTCTCGACGTGTCGAGCCCCGAAGAGATCATCGAGACCGTCATCCGGCTGGCTCCGACCTTCGGTGGAATCAACCTCGAAGACATCGCAGCACCCGGCGCGTTCCAAGTTGAAGAAGCGCTCAAAGCAGCGCTTGACATTCCGGTCTTCCACGACGACCAGCACGGCACCGCTGTGGTCACCCTCGCTGCCCTCGAGAACGCATTGCGCATCACCGGCAAGAAGATGGCCGACCTGAATATTGTGATCTCCGGCGTCGGTGCGGCAGGGGTTGCCATCGGCAAAATCCTGCTGGGCGCCGGTGCGAGCAAAATCGTCGGGGTCGACAGCAAGGGTGCGGTGTACGACGGACGCGAGGGGCTCAACGCATGGAAGCAGTGGTTCGCCGAGAACACCAACCCCGACGGCAAACAGGGAGCGCTCTCTGATGTGATGCACGGGGCCGACGTGTTCATCGGTGTCAGTGCGCCTGACGTGCTCACCGTCGACGACATCGGCAACATGGCAGCCGATCCCATCGTGTTTGCGATGGCGAATCCCGACCCCGAGATCCGCCCTGAGCTCGTTGGTGACCTCGTCGCCGTAATGGGCACCGGCCGCAGTGACTACCCGAACCAGATCAACAACGTGCTGGCCTTCCCGGGGATCTTCCGCGGTGCCCTCGACGCACAGGCCACCGACATCACCGAAGGCATGAAGCTCGCCGCAGCAAAGGCAATCGCTGAATCGGTGACCGACGATGTGCTGAGCCCGACCAACATTATGCCCTCGGTGTTCGATCGTGAAGTATCGATGGCAGTGGCGAAGGCAGTCGCTGCGGCAGCGATCGCCGACGGTGTGAGTCGCACACAAATCCAGAGCTGACCGACTCGCCCGTCCCGTGTGTCGGCGAGTCGACAGACAACCCTGAAAAACACTCGGGCAGAAAAGAACTGAGGCCCGTCTGGCAGCTGCCGGTTGGTCGTTCTACCTTGAGCGAATGCGGCGGTTGGCGAGCGACTCACGGGTGCGTCGCTTCGCCGTGCTGGTCATCGTCGCCCTGCTCGTCGGAGCGATTGTCGTGCAGCGTCGGACCATCGTCGATGCCATCGGTTTACTTCGAGGCTTCTCCGGATCGACGCTGGCCATCTTGGCAGTGCTTGGAATCATCGAGCGAGTGTCGAGAGCCGACGTGATCCGATCGCTGCTACCCGGAACCTCGCTTGGGCGCGCCGAGGTCATTGGCGACGTTGGGTCGGCAGTGAGTAAGGGCGTGCCGGCCGGAGGCCCCCTCGCTACCTTGCTGCGGTGGCAGATAGCGCGTGACAGCGGAGTATCTGCGGGGCCTTTCGTCCACATGTTGGTGGCGTCCGGCGTGGCAACAGCCTTTGTGAGCTGGGGTTATCCGTTGCTGGCAACGGTGGTCGACATGAGCCAACGCGATGCCAGCCTCGCTGACCTGCTGATCATCGCTGCCTCCTCAGCGGTCCTGACTGGTTCAGCGTTGTTCTGGTCATTCGCTCTCTTCTCGCCGAAAGCGCACCGTTGGACCACTGAACGAGCCGAATGGGTGCGCTCCAGGTTCGCTGGTTCGGCACCCGGGTTGGCAAGCGGCGATGCCGTGGCCTTTGTTGATGAGGTACGTGGCTCGCTTCGAGCGACTGCTCGCCGACCGTTCGCGCTCCTGCTGCGAACGACGATTGCCCAGGGGACTGGCGTCATCATCCTCTGGACGGCGCTGCGCGGGCTCGGCGTTGGCGACGAACTGGGCGTCACGGAATTTGCCAGGGTCTTCTTCGTTGCTCAGATCCTCGGTTCGTTTGCGCCGACCCCCGGTGGTGTTGGTGTGATCGAGGCAGGGCTGACGGGTGCGCTCGTCGCAGCGGGCGTCCAGACCGACGTGGCGCTCGCCGGGGTGCTGGTGTATCGATTCATCACCTACGTCATCCCGATCCTCGTCGGGACCGGGCTCTATCTCTGGTGGCGACGAGCGAGAAACCCGACCGTGCCGACGGCGCTCCCGGTGGCGGGGTTTACCGCCGAAGCAAGCGGTCGTTAGTGTCAGCAAAATGGGGCACGCATCGACACCGGAGTTCTGCACATTTCACGCACTGCGAATCAAGGGTTTTGCGACCGTCGACACGCTCGGCGAGATGACTGGTTTCGACACCGCGACGGTGCAAGAGCATCTCGATGGCCTGGCAGCGGCTGCGCACGCTCAGTTCCGCGAAGCCAGGTCGCTGTGGCAGTTGGCTCCTGCTGGCCGCGCTGCCCACCCGGACATGTTGGCTGACGACCTTGACGGTGCTGACCTCACCGCACTGGCGCCGCTGTATGCCGACTACCTGGAACTCAACACTGAGTTCAAAATGCTCTGCGGCGACTGGCAGTTGCGCAACAGTGAGGTCAACGATCACGCCGACGCCGACTACGACGCTGCCGTGATTGCTCGGCTCGTTGATCTCGACGGTCGCGCCCAACCAATCCTGATGTCGATGACCAGCGTGCTCGACCGCCTCGCCTTGTACGGGCCTCGCCTCGCGTCTTCGATCGCCCGCCTGCAGTCGGGTGAGTTCAACATGTTCACTGGTGTGATGTGTGGGAGCTACCACGATGCCTGGATGGAGTTGCACGAGGACCTGATTCTCACCCAGGGAATCGATCGATCAGCCGAAGGTTCGTTCTAGGCCATCTCCCCGCCGCTCGCCCTGCTGCTCGTCCCGCTGCTCGTCGGGGTAACTCAGCCGCGTGAAGTGGCGCGACATCCAATAGGTTCTTTGCCGTGAACAGCACTGTGTTTCTGAGGTCCTGCTGATGCCGCGCTTCGGTGTGGTGTCGGTTGCGATGGTCACCCCGTTCGATAATGACGGTGAACTCGATGTCGATGTGGCTGTTGCCCTGGCCAAGTTTCTGGTGGCCGAAGGCAACGAGTCACTCGTCGTTGCCGGCACGACCGGCGAGTCTGCGACACTGAGTATCGACGAAAAATTGACACTGTTTGAAACGATCTCAGCAGCGGTCACCGTGCCCGTCATCGGCGGCACCACTGGTTCGAACACCCGCCAAGACATCGGCCTCACCGCCGAAGCGAGCAAGCTCGGCCTCGCTGGGATCCTCGGCGTCAGCCCCTATTACAACCGGCCGTCACAGACCGGCATTGAAGTCCACTTCCGGGCCATCGCATCGGCCACCGACCTGCCCGTAATGATCTACGACATCCCGAAGCGCACCGGCCGCAAGATGTCGAATGACACCATCATCCGCCTCGCCAACGACGTCACAAACATCGTTGCGCTCAAGGATGCTGCCGGCGATCCAAGCGAGACCGCCAAGGTCATTGCGGCGGTACCCGCCGACTTTGAGGTGTACTCGGGCGACTCCCCGATGAACTTGCCGCTGCTTGCGGTTGGCGCAGTCGGCGCCGTCGGAGTGTGCACCCACTGGGCCGCACCTGAGCACACCAAAATGTTCGCAGCATGGAACCGTGGCGACATCGCCGAAGCGCAGCGGATCAACCGCCTCCTGATCGAGAGCTACTCGTTCGAAGGCAACGACAACGCACCGAATCCGGTGCAACCCAAGGTCATGATGCAGACGCTCGGCCACGCGGTCGGCGCCTGTCGTCTCCCGATGGGCCCAGCCCCGACCGGCAGCGAAGACGCTGCCCGAGCGGTTTACCACAACCTGCTCGCCACCCGTGAAGGATCACAGCAATGAGTAACCCCCAACCGATGACCGCGCCACTTGACCCGAAGGTGCCCGTTCGTATCGTGTTCCTCGGCGGTCTCGGCGAGATCGGCCGTAACTGCATGGTCATTGAGCAGGGTGCTCCTGACGATCCCGACCGCACGATGATGCTCATTGACTGCGGGCTGATGTTTCCTGACCCGCATCACCACGGGATCGATTTGATCCTTCCCGATTTCACGTATCTCCGTGAGAACGCCGAGCGGATTGCAGCCATCGTGCTCACGCACGGCCACGAAGACCACATCGGCGCCATCCAGTACTTGATGCGCAACCGCTCAGAAGGCGGCCTCGGCGACCTGCGGAGCGAACCGCTCCCGGTGTACGGCTCGGCTCTCGCGCTCGGCCTGGCCCGGAACAGGATCGAAGAAGCCGGCCTGATGTCGAAAATCGACATGCGTCCGGTCCAGGACGGTGAGCAGATCGACGTTGGTTCACTGCTCGTCGAGTTCATTCCGGTCACCCATTCGGTGCCGCACGCCCACGCGATCGCTGTGCACACAGCGCAGGGCGTCGTGCTGCACTCTGGCGACTTCAAGATCGACCTCACGCCGGTTGATTCGCGTCGCGCCGATCTTGCTCGCATCGGCCAACTCGCAAAGAACGAAGGCATCCGGTTGCTGATGAGCGACTCGACAAACGCCGAAGAGCCCGGCTACGCGTCGAGCGAAACCAACGTCGGGGGAGTGCTCCGCTCGCTGTTCGCACAGGAACGCGGTCGCCGGATCATCACCGCCAGCTTCGCGAGCCACCTCCACCGCATCCAGCAGATCGCCGATGCAGCGGTCGGTGAGGGCCGCAAGGTCGCCACACTCGGCCTGAGCATGAAGAAGAACATCCGTCTGGGCCTCGACCTCGGCGTGTTCACTATCCCTGAGTCGTCGCTGATCGACATCGAAGAGATCGGCAAGTACAAGCCGGGCGAAGTCTGCATCATCTCGACGGGTTCGCAGGGCGAGCCGATGTCGGCACTCGGTCTGATGGCGCGAGGCGAGAACAAGTGGTTGCAGCTCGGCGAAGACGACACCGTCGTGCTGTCGAGCCACGCCATCCCCGGCAACGAGGGAAGCGTCAACAAGGTGATCGACGGGCTGCTGCGCCGCGGCGCCCACGTCG
>JBNMOS010000193.1:0-5075 GCA_051275435.1 Ilumatobacter sp. | reverse complement strand
CGGGGCGGACGATCCAGCCGAGCGCTTCTGCGCCAGCCACGTAGGCCTGCGCAGCCGCCGACTCGCCGGAGATGCCGATCGATCGGCGGGCCATGGCGCGTTACTTGCCGGCGAGTTGGGCGACGACCGGGGCGAAGGCCTCGAGTTCGTCCGGGCCGACAATCACGTAGCTGAAGCCGTACTGCTCGCGGCGGGCGACAATGTCTTCGGCGATCTTCGACGGGCTGCCGATCAGGGCGAACGGTGAGTTCTCGATCATCTGATCTTCGACACCAATCAAGCTGGCCATGCCGGTGACCTGTCCGGCGCGATCGTCAGTGACACTGACGAAGAACGCTCGAATGTTCATTTCGATGTGATCGAGCCGGCCAGCCGCCTCGGCGGCATCGGCGACGATCGCAACCTTTTCGGTGATCACTTCGCCTGTCATTGTCGAGATGGCATCCGGGCCGATCACTCCGGCGTGGAGTGAGCCGTTGACGCCCACGATGTCAGCCTCACGTGCCGCGATTTTCAAGACGCGTGGCCCACCGCCACCAATGATCACGGGCGGACACGTACCGCCGACCGGCTTCGGGAAACCGTTGTAGTCGGTGATCTTGTAGTGCTCGCCTTCGAAAGAGAATGCGTCCGGGCCCATGGCCGACTTGATGATGTGGAGGCCTTCAAGGAAACGGTCGATGCGCACGCCAGGCCGGTCGTACTGCATGCCGGCCTGCTCGTAGTCGGAGATCATCCAGCCGGCACCGAGGCCGACTTCGACACGACCGTTGGAGAGCACGTCCATCGTTGCCAGTTCTTTGGCGAGCACAACCGGGTGCTTGTAGTCGTTGTCGAACACGAGCGCGCTGGCCTTGAGCGTGGTGGTCGCATCGAGAATCGCCTGGAGTGCCGGTACTGGCGCGAGCTGATCGCCGAAGTGATCGGGCATCGTGGCGACGTCGTAGCCGAGTGATTCGACCTTCCTTGCCTGCTCGGTCCATTCGACGCCGGTGGCGGCGTTGGAGAGCTGGACGCCGAAGCGGAAGGGCTTGGTGGGGAAACGAGAGGTCACGGAATGCAACGTAGCGGCCGCATGGCACTCGCCGGGTGCCCGGAATCCTTAACTCAGCAGCGGTACTCTCGGGCCCACTGTGCGCATCACCGGCTGGCTTCCTCGTCTGTTTGCGATCATCGCAGCTGGTGCGCTGCTGATCACTGCTGTTGTGGTCGCCGTTGCGCCGCGGATCTGGCACGTCGCGAACGCCCACGATGAGCTTCCGGTGGTCCTGCCAGAGTTCGAGGCGCTCGCCCAGCGCACCTACGTGTACGACGTCAACGGCAAAGAGATCGCCGTCTACGAGCTGGAAAACAGCCAGCCGATCAAGTACGAAGACGTGCCCCCGCAAGTCGTCCAAGCCTTCCTCGTGGTGGAAGACAAGGAGTTCTTCAACCATGACGGGGTCAATGTCCGCTCACTCGTCCGAGCCACGCTGTCGAACTTTGCGAGCGACTCCCCGCAGCAGGGTGCGTCGACCATCACGATGCAGGTAGTCAAGAACGATTTCCTCGCAGGCCTCGAACGCGACGGCCGCTACAAGCTGCTCCAGGCGCACTACGCACGGATGCTCGAGAAGGAACTCACGAAGGAGCAGATCCTCGAGCGCTACCTGAACACGGTCTTCTTCGGAAACAACGCATACGGCATCCAAGCTGCAGCCGAGACCTACTTCGGCAAGACCGCCGGCGAACTGTCATTCATCGAATCAGCGTTCCTTGCTGGCTTGGTTCGCTCGCCGTCGGGCTTCGACCCAATCAATGAGCCGGAACGCAGCCGTGCCCGCTGGCTGCAGGTCACTGACCGCCTCGTCACCGAGGAGATCCTCACCGAGGGCGAGCGAGAGGTTGTCCTCGATACCTTCGCCATCCCGGCACGGGTGAAAACGGTTCCCACTCGCTCGAACGAGCGCACGTATTTCACGGAGGCGCTGCGCGATTATCTGCTGAACAAGTCGACCATTCTCGGTGCAACGCTCCAGGATCGCTATAACCAGCTCTTCCGTGGTGGCCTTCGGATCTACACCACCCTCGACTCGAATTTGCAGATACTTGCCGAAGATGCGCACGACGTGTTGCCAGCAACAGGCGGACGCTTCGAGAACGCAATCGTGTCGCTCGACTCCACCTCTGGGGCGATCCGGGCGATGGTCGGCGGCTCTGGCTTCGTGCCTAATGAGCGCGAGGTCAACATGGCGCTCGCTCCGCGCCAGACCGGGTCGAGCATTAAGTTCCTCATTCTCGCCGCAGCGGTGCAGGCCGGAGCGCAGGCGGGCGACATCATCGACGGTGTCAGAGGCTGCCAATTCGACAACCCGGGCGGCGACGAACCGTTCTTCCAGATCACGGGCGGTGTTGCCGGAAGCGTCACCAACCTGGCGCAACAAACATGGTCGTCAGTCAACTGTGCGTTCGCTCGCTTGTCACAAATTGTCGGCCTGAACCGGATGGTCGACACCGTGTACCGGGCCGCCGAGTCGCCGTACCTCTATAACGGCCAGCCCGAGAGCGAACGCTTGCCGATCAAGCCCTTTGTGAGTTTCGCAACGGGTGCCAACGAGCTCAGCCCACTCGACATGGCAGCCGGCATCCAGACCGTCGCCAACGAGGGCGTACACAAGCAGCCCTACTACGTCGACTACATCACCGATGCCGGGGGCGCCCGCACCTACACGCACTTCGATCCGGGTACGAAGGTTTTCGATCAGGACAAGGCACTGCTCACCATCGACATCTTGAAGGGCGTGCTGCGCAGCGGTACCGCCCGCCGCCATTCGCTCGCTAATGACCGTGCGGCGTTCGGTAAGACCGGTACACAGCAGGACAACACCAACGCCTGGTTTGTCGGTGGCACCAAGCAGCTCTCGACCGCTGTGTGGGTCGGCGACCCGGATGCCTACACACCCATGGTCAATATTGATGAGTTCGTCGCGCGCGGCGTCAACAGAGTCCAGGGTGGCTTGTTCCCGGCGGAGATCTGGAAAGCGTTCATGGATCCGGCCCACGCATTCCTCCCGCCGCTCGACTGGGACGCACCACCGGCGCCCAAGCGGCCCAATGCTCGTCTCTTCCTGCCGGGCAACGAGTGTCTTGTGGAGGTCGTTGGCTTCGAAGTCGTCGAGCCGGAGGTCGATCCGGACGCGCCCCCGACCACGCCGCCGACCAGGCCGCCGGCGGAAGATGCCCCTCCGACGGAAACGGTGCCACCGGAAACCATTCCGATCGTCGAGTTGGTCGAGGTTGGCACGACGATTGCGCCAGACAATCTCGACCCAAATGCCCCGCTGCCGACGATCGAAGTATTGGCGAGCATCGGTCCTTGCCTCTGATCGGATGCCGAGCTGGCACAATGAAGGTCGATGACCGACGCTGCTGACACTGCCGAGAACGCCGAGCTTGCCGCCCCCGCTGATACCGACGTCTCGTTGGCCAGCCAACTTCTGACGTTGCAGCGGATCGACACCGAGGCCGATCAGCTCACGGTCCGCCGCCAGCGATTGCCCGAGCGCGACGATTTGGCGACGCGCACCGACCAAATGACCACGTGGGAGAAGCGCCGTACACAGGTCGAAAGTCGTCTCGACGAGTTGACGACGGTCATCGAATCGGCAGAGGCGGCGAACGCTGCACTCACCGCCGATCGTGGGCGGCTCGAAGCGCAGCTGAAGACGGTCATCGCGCCCCGTGAGGCCGAGGCGCTGATGCACGAGATCGAAACTATTAACGGCAAGCGGGACGAACTCGATAACACAGAACTTGCCGCGCTTGAAGAGCAAGCCGCGCTTGACGACGACCTGACTGCTCACCTCGGCAACGAGGAGTCACTTCGGGCCGCACTGCGGTCATCAGATGAGGCACTGGCTCGTGTGTGCGACGACATCGACGTCGAATTGGCTGGCCTCGCCAACCAGCGCATCGCAGCGCTCGAGCTGCTCGACTCGAACGTCGTGTCGCACTACGACGCCGTGCGTTCGTCGGCCGGTGTTGCTGTTGCCGAGCTGAAGGGCCATCGCTGTGAGGGTTGCCACCTCGACCTGTCGGCCGCCGAGGTCGACACGGCCAAGGAAGAGGCCGCCGAGTCGGGCTACACCGACTGCCCGCAGTGCGGGCGCATGCTCATCGTCTGATGTTTTTCTGGTTCATCGGCACTGCGGTGCTGGCTGTCGGCTACGTCTTTCGCGATCCACGTTTCGACTACCGACTCCTGATCGTCGGGTCGGTCCTGCCACTCCTTGACGGCGTGTTTGGTGGGGCGCGAGCGCTGCACAGCATCACGGTCAGCATTGTCTTGTTGGCTGTGTTGATGCTGGCCACGTCTGGCCGCAAGCCGATCCGCAAGATGCTCCTCGGTTTGCCGATCGGTATGTTTTTGCATCTTGTTTTCGACGGTGCGTGGAACAACACCGATGTGTTCTGGTGGCCGTTCACTGGGCTGGGCTTCGGTGACGACCCATGGCCGATCACTGACCGCGGTGTGATCAGCGTGCTCCTCGAAGTGGTCGGTCTGGGTCTGTGCGTCTGGATCTGGCGGAAGAACAACATGGGCGCTCCCGAGAGCCGACGGCAATTCATCGAGAACGGACTCCTCGCCGTAGTGCCCGGAAACTGACTGGCTGTGCCACACTCCTGAGGTGCTGATTCTCGTTCGACATGGCCGCACGGCGGCGAACAAGGCTGGCCAACTGCAAGGACGCCTCGACCAGGATCTCGACGAGGTCGGCGCGCAGCAGGCCGTTGCGGTTGCCGCGATGGTGCGGGGCATCGGGCCGGTCGATGCTGTCATCTCGAGCCCCTTGAAGCGTGCGCAGCAGACTGCGGCGGTGTTCGGATTGCCGGTTGAAATAGACGAACGGTTTATCGAGCTGTCGTACGGCGAGTACGAAGGTGTGAAGCACGCCGACGTCCCGTCTGAGGTGTGGAACAACTGGCGCGAAGACTTCGCCTACGTGCCGAAGGGCGGCGAGTCGTTGGCCACGCTTGACGAGCGCGTCCGTGCCGCCTGCAATGACCTCATCGAGCGGGCCTCGACGTCGAACGTG
>JBNMOS010000192.1:0-5097 GCA_051275435.1 Ilumatobacter sp. | reverse complement strand
ATCCACCTCCACAAGCTGATGGCGTACAAGGATGAGTACGAGGTTGCACGCCTACTTCTCGACGACGAAGCAACCAGTGGGTACCAGGCCGTCGGAGGTGCCAACACCAAGGTCACCTATCACCTGCACCCGCCGATGCTGAGGTCGCTCGGCCTCGACCGCAAGCTCGAACTGCGGCGCAGCGCTCCACCGGCACTCACCGCGCTGCGAGCCGGCAAGCGCGTTCGCGGCACGCTCGCCGACCCGTTCCGATGGGCAGCTGTGCGCAAGCTCGAACGAGCCATGATCCCCGAGTACATCGAGGCCGTTGAACGACTCTGCCAAGGCTTATCCGCCGAGACCCTCGACGAAGCCGTCTCCATTGCGTCGCTGCCTGACCAAGTACGCGGCTACGAAAGCCTCAAGGTCACGCGGGCCACGGCCTACCGAGGCGAATTGGCTGACCGGATGCGTACCTGGGGCGCGCACCGCTGACGCTGCACTGCAAACTCCGAATCGGAGCATGGCCTCTACGATGCGATCATGGCAGAACCGACGCGGCGGCGACGTCTGAGGGAAATTGTCGTGCGTCTGTGGCAGGAGCTCCACGACGACGGACTCTTCGATACCGCTGCCGGCGTTGCCTTTTGGCTGCTGCTCAGCATCCCCGCAGCACTCCTCGCGACGCTGGCATCGGTGTCGTTGCTTGGCGAGAACCTGACGGCCGATCTGCAGGCGTCGATCGACGAGTTCATCGATCGCACGTTCGCCACCGAGTCGTCAACAATCAGCGACGCCGTTGACAGCCTTTTCAACCAAAGCCGGCCAGGGGTCTTGAGCGTGTCAGTCATCGTGGCGGTTTTTACACTCTCACGTGGCTTTGCCGGGCTGATCAGAGCCCTCGACGTCGCCTACGACGTCGCTGAGAGCCGACGCTTTCTCCGGCTCCGCGTGACGGCCATTGCAATGGCGCTCGGCACCATGATCACGGTGGCGATTTCGACCGCTCTGTGGGTGTCGCTCCGCTCGGCCGGGGTTCCGAGCCTGCTTCGCGTTTTGCTTGCTCTCGGCATCCTCATCGTCTGGGCAGCCACGCTCTTCCACATCGGTCCGCACCACCGGACACCCTGGCGATTCGACTTACCCGGCGCGGTGTTCACCGCAGTCGGCTGGCTCGTCGTCTCGGTCGGATTCGGCTACTACGTCCGCATTGCCGTCTCGGGTAACGAGATCGTCGGCGCCGCCGGTACCGCGTTGCTCGCTCTCACCTGGCTCTGGCTTGTCTGCCTTGTCTTGCTGATCGGCGCTGAGTTGAACGAGATCCTGGCAGCCCGCGCAGGCGTCGTCTCGGCGCCGCGCGAGCTGGGAATCGACGTCCGCAGTCAAATCGCAGCCCGTCGTCGTCGCTGAATCAGCCCTCAGTGCGGGCGTCGCCCCGATGAGCCATATCCTGTGGCCGCTATGACTCCGTTGTCCATTGCTCTGCTCGTCGGCGGCGTCATCAGTTTGGTGCTCGGTGCCGAGGCCCTGGTCCGCGGAGCGACACGAATCGCCGCTCGCACCGGTCTGTCAACAGTTGTGATTGGACTGACTGTTGTCGCCTTCGGCACCTCCGCCCCCGAGCTCGCTGTGAGCGTCGGTGACGTGATCCGTGGCGGCGACGAAGCAGGCGGGATCGCCCTCGGCAACGTTGTCGGCTCCAACATCGCCAACATCCTCCTCGCCCTTGGCATCTCGGCTGCCGTCGGTGGCTCACTGGTCGTCGCCCGACGGATCATCCGTATCGATGTCCCGATCATGATCGGCGCGTCAGTGTTGGTCTTGTTGATGTCGCTCAACGGGGAGATCGACCGACTCGAAGGGTTCGTTCTCGTAGCGTTGCTGGTGGTGTACATCACCTGGACCGTCGTCGCGGCCCGGCGCGGAAACAACGATATACCGCTCGACCTCCACGACGACCTCTCTGAAGAAGCGCTCGCCGAAGTTTCTGTGTGGAAGGACCTGGGCTTGATTGCGGCGGGCCTCGCACTGCTGGTCGGCGGGTCGCAGGCGCTGGTGTCGGCAGCAACCGACATCGCCACCGAACTCGGTGTCAGCGATTTGGTGATCGGCCTCACCGTCGTTGCTATCGGCACCTCGCTTCCCGAAGTCGCTACATCGGTCCTCGCTGCGCTTCGCGGCGAGCGCGATCTGGCGGTTGGCAACGCAATCGGCTCCAACCTGTTCAACCTCCTGGCGGTGCTGGGTGTCACCGCTTCGGTCTCGCCAAACGTAATCCCGGTCGCACAGGGTGCGATCCAAGTCGACATCCCGGTCATGATCGCTGTTGCCGTTGCCTGCCTGCCAATCTTCGCCAACGGCCACTTGCTCGCCCGCTGGGAAGGGGCACTCTTCTTCCTGTTTTACATCGGCTACATCGCATGGCTCATCCTCGATGCAGCCGATCACAGCGTGCGCACCGACTACGGCAACGTGATGCTCTTCTTCGTCATTCCAATCACCGCACTCACCTTGACGGTGATCGGCGTGCGCTCGCAGCGCAAGGAGCTCAGCGCTCGTTGATCGCAAGGGCGGCGCCGACGATGCCGCTGTTATTCGCCATCTGTGCCGGAACAATTTCCGTAGCGATGTTGATCTCTGGGAGCCACTTATGCGGCTTCTTGCTTGCACCACCGCCAACGATGAAGAGATCAGGCGAGAACAACGCCTCGACATGGAGCAGATAGTGCTCGACACGCTTGGCCCACTCGGACCAACTGAGATCTTCGCGATCACGGGCCTTCGCTGCGGCACGGCTCTCGGCGTCGACGCCGTCAAGTTCGAGATGACCAAGCTCGGTGTTCGGAACCAAAATCCCGTCGTAGAACAAGCCTGAGCCGATTCCGGTACCAAAAGTCAGCATCATCACGACACCATTGCGACCAGCGCCGGCACCGAAACGCATCTCGGCGATTCCAGCAGCATCAGCATCGTTGAGCATGTGGACGTCGAGCCCGCTCGATGCGGTGAACAACGCGTCGGCATCGACATCGATCCAGCTCTTGTCGATGTTCGCCGCAGAGCCCACGACACCGTGGCGCACAACGGCGGGGAAGGCGACACCGATGGGACCTTCCCATTCGTGGTGTTCAACAAGCTCTTTGAGCACCTCGGCCATGGCCTCCGGCGTTGCTGGTTGCGGGGTGTCGATGCGGAATCGCTCCGACACCAGCTCGCCGGTGGAGATGTCGACGGTCGCCGCCTTCATTCCGCTTCCACCGATGTCGATACCGAACCCGAGTTGCTGCTCCGTCACGCCGGTGCACGGTATCGCTGAACAGCGCAGCTGAACAGCATCGTCTGCCTCTTTGCACCGTCCGCCCGGCGCTTCGCTTCCCCACACATCGGCGGCGAGTTACCCAGTCGCTGGTCGGCGCGCTTCCGACCAGGTCATGCCCTGCTCAGCGTTGATCTCACGCGGGAGCCCGAGAACGTGCTCGGCGACAATGTTCCGTTGAACTGCAAACGTGCCACCACCCAAGGTCAGTGCCGGGTGGAACAGGTAGCCAAAGTGCCAGATCGGGTCAACATCGTCGAAGCCATTGAGCCCACCGAGGTTGTTCTCGGTCGGCCCCGATTGCATCGACGACGGGATCTTGCCTGCCGGACCCGACCCGGCAAGCATTCCGCTGGTTCCGCTGAGTGCCTTGGCCAGTGCCATGACTTTCTGGCCATGTTCGTCAGCCATGATTTTCAAGATCGATGCCTCGGGGCCTGGAGTCTTGCCGTTCAACGTGGCCGACAGGCTGCGGAGCCGGTTGAGGCGGAGCAGTTCGGCATCGATGTGGAGCTTTGCGGCCTCGTCGCGAAGCGTTGGGTCGCTGAGACCACCGGACTTGCGCACCTGCTCGAGAAGCTGCTCGGCAGATGGACCGACTCCCCAGAGCGATCCGGACGACGACAGCGACACGCGCTCGTTAGACAGAGTGACCTTGGCCAATCGCCACCCGTCGCCTTCTTCGCCAACACGCAGCGAGACCGGCAGGCGCATGTCGTCGAAGAACACCTGGTTGAACGAGTGCGCCGTGGTCATGTCGACGATGGGGCTCATCGAAAGGCCCGGCGTGTCCATTGGACAGATGAAATAGGAGATGCCCTTGTGCTTCGGCTGATCGGGGTCGGTGCGGGCAATGAGGATGCCGAACTTGCTGTGGTGTGCGCCCGACGACCAGATCTTCGACCCGTTGACGATGTACTCGTCGCCATCGCGTACGGCGGTCGTGGCGAGGTTTGCCAGGTCGCTCCCGGCCTCGGTCTCAGAAAACAGCTGGCTCCAGAACTCTTCACCGCTGAAGATCTTCGGCAAGTAGCGGTCCTGCTGTTCCTGGCTACCGGCAAGCAGAATCGTCGGCGCCGCCCAGCCGATGCCGATCGCATTGCCCGGTCGCCGAATGCCGGCGGCATCGAGTTCTTGATCGATGACAATCTGGTCGATCGGGCTCGCTTCGAGGCCATACGGCTTGGGCCAATGGGGCACGACGTACCCGGCCTCGGCGAGCTCTTTGCCGGTCGGATTCGGATTGTCGGCGATCCACGCTCGAACAGCGACACGCGCAGGGTGGTCGTCAGCGGGAAGATCGAAATCCATGCGTGCATTCTGGCCGATACGACTTGGCGAGCCGAAGGCGAAGGCGACGCCGGATGACCACTTGCAGCGGCCAGAATGCGTCATGTGAACCGACGAATCGCAAGTGCCGTTGCCACGGGCACTTTGCTGGTGACCGCATGCGGCTCAAACAACGGAACCCGTGAGAGCGAAGCCGGTCGGGCCGAGAACGGAATGTGTGCCGTCCCAGCCGGCGCTCCATCGGTTGCCCGGGTCTGGATCGACGAGGCGCTCGATGCGATTCGGCTCGACTTTCCCGCACCTACGGTGCACGCCCGCAACCTGCACCATCTGTCGGCCGCGATGTGGGATGCCTGGGCGAACTACGACGATAGTCAAGCGACGACCATCTTCGTCGACGTTCCGCAGAACGCTTCCGACGTCGAGGCAGCACGTACCGACGCCATCACGTTCGCTGCCCACCGCCTCCTCTCGCACCGCTACGACATCAGCCTCGGCCGGACAGAAACAGC
>JBNMOS010000191.1:0-5113 GCA_051275435.1 Ilumatobacter sp. | reverse complement strand
CGATCGGGAACGTCACCGGCCGCTGTCGATGCCCCTCCCGTCGGCTGCCTGCTCGCAGCCTGTTGGCGACGAAATCCTCGCCTGTCATCATTCGCCCGTCGCGCCAGCACAACCCCGATCGCGAGACCGATCACCACTCCGGCAATCAGCGCAACAATCGTCGGCACGTCAGATCTCAGCCCTGGTCTACTGGCACGATGACACCATTAACCATCTCGGGCGGGTCGTTGTCGCTCTCGGCGTACGGATGCTCGGGGACCCAGCCATCGACGATGTAACGAACGCGATCGCCGACGTTGACGGCGTGGTCACCAATCCGCTCGAAGAAGCGGGCGACCACTGCGAGTTGCACTGCGACTTGGAGGTCGATGGTGCCAGCCGCATGGCTTTCGAAAATCACCTGGATGAACTGGCGTTGCAGGTCGTCGAGGTACGAATCCATGTCGTGCAGCGCCGCTGCCCGAGGGCCATCAAGGTTGAGGTACGCCTCGGTTGCCTCCTTGAACAGCACCTGTGCCTGGTTGCCCATCTTTTGGATGACGCCACGCAAGCTCGGATCGAGATCGTGACTGTAGATCCGACGAGCCGCCTTGCAGATGTTGACGCACAGATCGGCAGAGCGCTCGATGTCGGCAATGATCTTGATGGCTGAGACAAGCGAACGAAGGTCGGAGGCAACCGGGGCTTGCAGCGCAATGACACTGAAGCATCGCTCTTCGAGTTCGACTGCCTTGGCGTCGTATTCGTCGTCGCCCAGAATGACGTACTCAGCCGCTTCGAGGTCACCGTCGAGAAGGATCTGCGTCGCACGCGGCACGAGTTCGGTGACTCCGGCGCTCATCCGCGCAATGCCCGCGCTGATCTCGGTGAGTTGCTCGTGGAAGTTGGAGCGAAGTTCTTTCGACATCAGCCGAACCGCCCAGTCACGTAGTCCTGCGTCGCTTGCTTGGCAGGGTTGGCAAAGATCTTCTCGGTCGTGTCCATTTCGATCAGCTTTCCAGGTTTGCCTGTTCCTTCGATCGTGAAGAAGCCGGTGCGGTCGCTGACTCGTGCCGCTTGTTGCATGTTGTGCGTGACGATCACGATGTTGTAGGTGCGCTTGAGTTCGAGCATCAGTTCTTCGATTGCCAGAGTCGAGATCGGATCAAGCGCCGAACACGGCTCGTCCATCAGTAGCACATCAGGCGATACGGCGATTGCGCGAGCGATACAGAGACGCTGCTGCTGGCCACCGGATAGGCCCGACCCCGGCTTGTCGAGACGATCCTTCACCTCGTTCCAGAGGTTGGCACCGCGCAACGACTCCTCGACGAGTTCGGTCGCTTCGGTTTTGCTCATCCGCTTGGAGTTGAGCTTCTTGCCGGCCAACACGTTGTCGGCGATCGACATAGTCGGGAACGGATTCGGGCGTTGAAACACCATGCCGATCTTGCGTCGTACCGCAACCGGGTCGACACCCGGGCCGTACAGATCCTTGTCGTTGATCACGACGCTGCCTTCGACATACGCGCCATCGATGACTTCGTGCATCCGGTTAAGTGACCGCAAGAACGTCGACTTGCCACAACCCGACGGGCCGATCAACGCCGTGATCGACTGCGGGTTGATCGTCATTGAAACGTCTTCCACCGCCTTGAACGCGCCGTAGTAGATGTTGAGATCGGTGACGTCGATGCGGTTCGGCAGGTCAACCGGCGCATTCGGATCCGATTCGGCCGCCGAGCCGTTACCGGCCTGAGTCGCTTGTGCGGAGTTGGGCATGGTCACTGCGCCGTTCTGGGTCGAAAGGAGAGGGCTTGAAGTTACCGAGCGGTTCATTTAAGACCCTTGGGCTTGAGGATGGAAGAAAGGATACGTGCCGCGGTGAACAGGACCGCCACGATGACAACGAGAGTCAGCGCCGACGCCCACGCTCGATCGAGGCTCGCGTCACGCGGCAACGTCGGAAATGCGTAGGAGTTGTAGGTGAATACTGGCAGTGTCGCCATGCGTCCCGAGAAGGGGTTGTAGTTGACACCTTGAGCAATGCCCACGGTGATGAGGAGCGGCGCCGTTTCACCGATCACACGGGCGATTGCCAGGACGATGCCGGTCAAGATGCCGGCGACTGCGGTGGGGAGCACAATCTTTGCGATTGTCTTCCATTTCGGGACACCCAAGGCATACGCCGCTTCGCGCAGTTCGTTCGGCACGAGGCGCAGCATCTCTTCGGACGCACGAACGACGACGGGCGTCATCAGCAGTGTGAGTGCGATCGCTCCGGCCAGGCCCGATCGGTGGCCGGGGCCATCAATCAGAACGAAGAGTGCGTAGGCGAACAAGCCAGCAACGATCGAAGGGATACCTGTCATCACGTCGACCAGCCCAGTGACCCACTTGGCGAAGCGCGTCTTGCCGCCGTACTCGACGAGATAGATGGCAGTGAACAGTCCGAACGGTACGGAGAACGACGCGGCCAGCGCAGTGATGATCAACGTGCCGACGATGGCGTGGTACGCGCCACCGCCCTCACCGACGACACCGCGCATCGTCTCGCTGTAAAAGGCCCAGTCGAATCGATTCGACCCGCGCTGCACAACGGTCCAGACGACCGAGATGAGCGGCAGCAGAACGACGGCGAAGGAACTCGTCATGACCGCGGTGGCGAGCCGGTCGGTCGCATGACGCTTCGACTCAACCATGCGCGAGACGACATACGTGCCGATGATGTAGGCCAAGATCGTCACAATCACCCAGCGCGCCCAGTTGACGCCGCCAAAGGGCAACCACGTCAACGCCCCGAGAACGACAGCACCACCAAAGATCGCGAACATGCCTTTGCCGGCAAGTTCGCCACTCGTGATGTCGCCATTCATATTTGGGCCGACATCTGCCACGGCGTCGAGATGTTCAGTGGTCGGCATCATCCGTCAGCTCCAGAGAATCCAGTGTCGGCGACCCGACGTGCGAGTGCATTGACCCCAAAGGTGATGATGAACAGCACCAGTCCCGTTGCGATGAGTCGGTTGACCTCAAGGCCCGACGACTCCGGGAACTGGAGCGCGATGTTCGCGGCGATGGTGTTTGAGTTCGAGTTCGTGATGACGTTCCAGAAGTATCCGTCGGCCGGGGACAGGATGATGGCCACCGCCATCGTCTCGCCGAGCGCACGGCCAAGGCCCAGCATCGCTCCAGAGATCACACCCGAGCGACCGTACGGAAGCACTGCTTGGCGGATCATCTCCCACCGGGTTGCGCCGAGGGCCAGCGAGGCCTCTTCGTGCAGTCTCGGCGTCTGCAGAAACACTTCTCGTGAGATCGCCGTGATGATCGGCAGCACCATCACCGCCAGCACGATGCCGACGGTCAGCGTGGAACGACCACTGGTCGACACATTGACGTCGGAGCCAAAGAACGGCAACCAGGCGGCATAGTCGTCGAGCCACGGGTACAGCGTGCGCGAAAGGATCGGTGCGAGGACCGTGATGCCCCAGATGCCATAGACAACGCTCGGGATCGCAGCGAGGAGATCAATGAAATACCCGAGCGTGTGCGACAGCCTTTTCGGGGCGTAATGGCTGATGTACAGGGCAACAGCGACGGCGATCGGGGTCGCAATGAGCAGGGCGATCGTGGCGATGTAGACGGTGCCAAGAACCAGCGGACCGACGTAGCCCAAGAACGAATCGCCCCCACGCTCGAGGTCGGACTTATCGCTCGCGGTGAAGACGGGCAGACCTTCCTTGACGAGAAAGAGCGCGACGGCACCGAGGGTGACCAGGATCAGGGCGGCCGCGCCGAAGGAAAGACCAAAGAAGACTTTGTCGCCTGCCTTGCTGATCTTCTCGTCACCGAATGGCGAGTCGGGCTCGGTCGGTTGCTTCGGGTTGTCAATGATCGTCACTGCGCTGTGTCTCCAGATTCTTCAGCACCGAAGTGCCAGGGAACGAGAGCGACGGCGAGTCGGTCCAAACAAATGGGACCGACTCGCCGTCTGACTCTGGTGGGGGGTGATTAGGCGCCGACGCTGATGGCGTCGATCGACTTCAGCATGTCAGCACGGACCTCGGGGGAAATCGGAGCCGAGCCTGCGGCGGCAGCCGAATCGGCCTGACCTTGCTCAGAGCCAACGTAGGTCATGAAGGCCTTGACGAGGTCGACTGTCTCCTGGTCCGGGTACTGGAGGCAGACAATGTGGTACGAGACCAGGGCGATCGGGTACACATCAGCCGAATCGGGCGTGCGGTTCACTTCAATGGCGAAGTCGAACTCGTTGCGACCCGTGTTGCGCTCGGATGCATCGACGACGCGACCGGCTGCTTCGGGGCTGAACTCGACGAAGCCATCGCCAACACCGACGGCGGCGGCCGGGAGGCTGCCGATCTGGCTGGCATCGGCATAGCCGATCGAGCCTTCACCGGCTTCAACAGCTGCCACGACACCGGAGGTGCCCTGAGCGCCTTCGCCACCGCCAGGACCGTCATCCCAGATCTCGATCTCACCGAACGTCCAGACGGCGGGTGCCGACTGACTCATGTAGTCGGTGAAGTTCTCCGACGTGCCGGACTCGTCCGAACGGTGTACCGGGTTGATGTTCAGGTCGGGCAACTCGACGCCATCGTTCGTGGCGGCGATCGCCGGGTCATTCCAGTTGGTGATCGTGTTGGCAAAGATGCCGGCGACGACCTCAGGGGTGAGATTCAGTGTCGCGTCGACCGACGGGAGGTTGTACGGGATGGCGATCGGCGAGATGTAGTGCGGCAGGTTGATAGCGCCTTGGTCGCCGACACAACGCTCCTTCGACGCTTCGAACTCCTCGTCCTTCAGCGCAGCATCCGAGCCGGCGAAGTCCGAACCGCCCGAGAGGAAGAGCTCACGGCCGCCACCGGAACCAATGGCGTCGTATTCGATGGTGGCATCAGAGTTGAGGCTCTGGAAACCGGCCTGCCAGCCTTGCATGCCTGCAGCCTGGGCTGACGATCCTGCACCGACGAGGGTGCCCGAGACGCCGCCAGCAGCAGGCTCGTCGCTCGCGGCTTCGGTCGTCTCAGTCGCAGCCTCATCGGCTGTGGCTTCGGTCGTCTCGGTAGCAGCCTCATCGGCTGTGGCTTCGGTCGAATCGGTGGCGGGCTCC
>JBNMOS010000190.1:0-5140 GCA_051275435.1 Ilumatobacter sp. | reverse complement strand
TGAAGATCGCGTAGATCGCATCGAACCGACGCTGATCACCTGAACGCGGCATCGGGTGCGCCAACGCGTCATCACCGTGCTCGCCACGTCGAGTCTCGAAATCTTTGTGGGCTTCAGTTTCGACTGCCCGTTCGAAGATCTCTTTCATCTCCACTGACCGCAACGGGTCACCACCCGAGGCGTGCACCCGGATTGCGCCATCGTCGACACGCACCGATGCCGTGCGCTGATCTTCGTGAAACTTCTGATCGCTGAACGCGCCGTCTTGATCGGCCTGCACCACAAAATGTTTGACGACATCAGCAAAGTCGTCGTACTCCAACCGCTCGGCCTGGCCAAGAAACAGTCCAGCGAACTCACCGAACTGGCCACCGGCACGCGGATGCTGCTGCGCTGATGCCATGACGTCGACTTGGCCAACAGCGATACGACTGTCGCCGAACACGTCAGCAATCTCAGGATGCTGATTGAACAACCGTGCCCGCCGCTTGATCCGCAGCGCATCAGGACCCGAGCAATTCAACTGCTGCTTCAAATACGCCTTGATCGAAGATTGCGAATGCTCCTGGAACAGTTGCCGCGAATCGACCACCGCCGCGACCGCTGCGATCTCCAGATCAGCCTCGTCACGTTTGCGTTTCGCAGCTGCCAACACCGTGTCGAGATCAGCGATGTCGGCATCAGCCAACTCGTCGATACGTGCTGCGAACATGTGACTGATTATACCGCTTCATTACGAACGTATCTTCGGTTCAGATTCCCGAAGCTGGCCCGCTCAGCGATCGGCGATGAGGGCCCCAGAGGCATTGCTGGCCAGGCACAACGCAGTCGTGCGGCCACGACTTGCGGCCCAACCGCACGGCCCAACGCGTCACGCACACACCTGCATTGAGGTGGCTCTACGATGCCTGCGAGGCCACAGAAGTGTCGAAGAAATTTCGGAGATTCCGGCGCCGCCCGGCCTCTCGACCAGGGCATGCGCGTCGAGCGTTTGCCGTCGGTTCTTGATGGCGTGCGCCAGCGCCCCAACGGCTCCGCCGGAAAGGGCAGACCTCGCCCGCTCCCTCAGGTCGGCCAGGCGTTGAGTGTCACCGCGATCACTGGACGACCGGCGAGCTGACGGTTCGAGGTCTCGACGCCTTCGAGACCCGCTGCAGCGAACAGCCCCTGCATTTGTTCGGCCCCGACCATCGTGAAGCCGTGGTGATCGTCACCATCGGAGTCGGCGCCAAACCTCTTGTACTCGGGATGCGTGGGGTCGAGGAAATTCTCGTCGACGAGCACCATTCGCCCACCGGGCCGCAGCACACGGGCGATCTCGGCAACACCTTGCTCGGGGCTCACCCAGTGATGCATCGTGTTGACCGCCCAAATCACATCGATACTCGCGTCGGCTACCGGCAAAGATTCGGCGGTGCCATCGACAACGTTGAGGCCGGTGCGGTGACGCTGCAACCATCGACGGCCGACCAGCACTCTGCGCAGGAACGGTGTCGGCTCGGCAGCGGTGACCGTCGCACCGGTTCGCGCGGCAACGACTGCTCCTGCCCCGACGCCGGCCCCGATGTCGACGCACTGTTCACCTTCGATGGGAGCAACGAGACGGATCACCGCTGTGTTGATCTCGGATTTCCACATGCTCGGCGCCCACCGGAGGTACCGGAGCGCGCCCTTCAAACCTTGATCGTTCTCGTGACCATGCTGATGGCCGCCGTGGTCGTGACCCTCATGATCGTGACCGTCGTGCTCGTGGCGCTCGTGCGCGTGTTGATCGCTCATCAGCGGGCCATCGCGTAGAACTCGTCGTTCGGACGCATCGATGTGAGGTTGGCGAGACGATTCGACATCGCGAAGAACGCCGTAATCGCGCCAATGTCCCAGATCTCGTCGTCATCGAACCCGGCGGCCCGCATGGCATCGAGGTCGGCGTCGACTATCGATGCCGAGTCGCCCGCGGTTTTGAGGGCGAAGCCGATGGTGTGGCGTTCCCGATCCGACAGGTCGGCCGGACGGTGCGCCAAGGCGAGGAAGACGTTTGGGATACACCCTGACTTTTCCTGCACGGCCTCAATCATTTCCCGGATGTCGTCGGGCATGTCGGCTGACTCAGAGACGGGGAGTCGTGAAATCGGATGCTCGCTCATGGCTGCAACCTATTGCTCCGCTGCCAGCCTCGCCAGCCTGGGAGACTGCGGCATGTCTCCTGATTCGGTCGTGTCGCACTACACCCACGAGGAACCGATCGATCGGATCCTGGCCTCACTCCGGGCGGCCGGGTTCAACCTTGACGCACTCCAGCCGCATGACCTGTCCGGTGTCGATGAGTTCCACCTCGGCGGCCGACTGGCCACGACAGAGCTGCTCAAGTCGATCAAGTTGACAGCGCCCTCACGGCTGCTCGATGTCGGCTGCGGCATCGGTGGCGCAGCACGCACCATCGCCGGGGCAACCGGCTGCACGGTGAACGGCATCGACCTCACGCCATCGTTCGTTGCGGCTGCCACTCAGCTCAGCAAGCTCGTGGGGATGGCCGACCACACCACATTCGATGTGGCGACAGCGCTCGATCTACCCTTCGACGACGGCACGTTCGATGCCATAACCGTGCTTCACGTCGGGATGAACATCGACGACAAGCATGCCCTGTTCACCGAGTTGGCACGCGTGCTGATCGACGGTGGCACGCTCCACGTCTACGACATCATGCGCATCGGCGACGGCGACCTCACCTGGCCCCTCCCCTGGTCGTCTGACCCATCGCACAGCTTCGTCGTTCGTCCCAACGACTATGTCGCTGCACTCGAGAGCGCCGGCCTGCAGCCACGGCAGCCGGTGAACTACATCGAGCTCGTCCGCACCGCGCTCGCCGCGGCCCAAGCCAACCCTCCGTCTGTCAACCTGTCGCACCTGATGGGCCCCGACTGGTCAACGATGTTCGGCAATCTCCGCTCCGCACTTGCCGCTAGCGCCGTCGCGCCGACCGAGATCGTGGCAACCAAGTAGACAGTCAGGCACTCGGGGTCCGGACGCTCCGATATTCGGCAGCCAGCCTGATGTTCGGATGGTCTAATATTCGTGAGCTGCCAGGTGTTCGAACGGTCCGATAGAGCGGACGAACCAAACAGTTCGACCGAGTCGATGCTGCACCCTGCAGCTATTCCACGCGACGTCGAGCGGCAATCAGATACCTTCGACATGTATGAAGCCGAAGATGGGATTGGTCGTCGTGACGGTTGTGGCACTGGCTGCATGCGGAGGTGGAAGTTCCGACGAGGGCAGTTCAGCCGGCGGCTCGACGGAGCAATTCTGTGCGGTCCTGCGAGCTGCAGATCTGGCCGACGATACCGACGAGCCGACCATCGCCGAGCTGCGCACGCTGGCCGAACAAGCGCCCGAATCGATACGCAGCGACGTCGACACCTTGGTTGATGCAGTCGAAGCACTCAGCGGTGTCGACGAGAGCGACGCTGAAGCGTTTGAGGCGGCCTTCGCGATCGTCCTCTCTCCCGAGTTCGTTGAAGCGGGCGACCGCCTCGAGGCATTCGGAGTTGACGAATGTGGCTTCGAACCGACCGACGACGGCTTTTCGGACGACGGTGCCGACACCGGCTCTCGTGCCAACTCTGACATCAGTGCCGACGCCGGCGGCGAGCTCGACGACCCGCTGTACGACCCGTTCTTCGACGACCCAGTCGACCCGACGGTCGCCAGCTATGAGGGCGCTAAGAGCTTCATCGATCAGAACTATCCGGCGGCGCCCTGGCGCACCCGCCTCGGCTCCTGGTCATTCACCGGCCCTGAAGTGGTCGAGCTCGGAGCAGGCGGCGTCGACATCACCGCGGCCGAGGCAGTCGAAATCTGCACGGCAATCGCTGACTATCTGCGCCCGCTCGACCCCGCTGGGACCATCATCATTTCGACGTACGAACACTTCGACGACGGCACGTTCGGAGCTGAGTCCGAGGTGCTTGCGGGCAGCGTCGCCGGCGGCTGCTGACCGGAGGGCCATTGGGCCGTCAGGCGGCGAGGTCGATGTGCAAGACAGACCAGCCGAGCTCGGCGGTTGTTGGCATTCGATAGCGCGTTCGGCCTGCCGCATCGATCGTCGATGGGCTCGCTTGCCCATCAGCAACATCGGGACTGACATCGGGATCAGCCCATTCGGGATCGTGTGCATTCAACGGTTTGATCACGCTTCCGTCCGGTCGGATCAGGTGGATCCGGCCGTGTCGGTCACGGCGACCCCGCAACTGTTTCTGATGCTTTCGTCGATCGTGCGATCCGCACAATGGCAGCGAGTTCGCCTGATCAGTTTCGCCACCACCAACCCACGGTGCCACGTGGTCGACATCGCAGAACTCGGCAGCAACATCGCAACCCCGGAACCCGCAACGAACCGCCAACAGTTGCGCTGCCTGGCGCGCTTTGCCGGTGAACAGCCGTTGCTTGCGACCCATATTGATCACCACATCATGAGCGTCAACCATCACCCGCCGGACGCTGCCCGCAAACATGGCCTGCAACGCAACATCGGGATGCACAGCAACACCCGTCGACGTCGCACAACGACGCGACGCCGGGTCAACCTTCGCCACACCAGTCGGGTCAGAATCGGTGAGATCGTTGTCGGCCGGATCAGAATCGGTCAGGTCGATGAGCCCGTACTTGGCGAGCACCTCAAGGCTCGTGGTCGGGTCGATCACAATGTTGACGAGCGGCTGAGGCCGCTTCCCGTTAGCCGGCGCAACCACCGACGCCATGAAGATCGCGTAGATCGCATCGAACCGACGCTGATCACCTGAACGCGGCATCGGGTGCGCCAACGCGTCATCACCGTGCTCGCCACGTCGAGTCTCGAAATCTTTGTGGGCTTCAGTTTCGACTGCCCGTTCGAAGATCTCTTTCATCTCCACTGACCGCAACGGGTCACCACCCGAAGCATGCACCCGGATTGCACCATCATCAACACGCACCGATGCCGTCCGCTGATCTTCGTGAAACTTCTGATCGCTGAACGCGCCGTCTTGATCGGCCTGCACGACGAAGTGTTTGACTACATCGGCGAAATCGTCGTATTCGAGCCGTTCGGCCTGCTCGATGAAGATCTCTGCGAACTCACCGAACTGGCCACCAGCACGTG
>JBNMOS010000189.1:0-5184 GCA_051275435.1 Ilumatobacter sp. | reverse complement strand
CTGGAAGGCCCGTCGATGTATGGCGGCTCCGCAATGGGTGCATTCATTCAGCGAAAGCTCCCTGCAGCCTTCCGCGGCGCCGACTACCGAACGCTCTTAGTTGCCGGTGCGGCGGCGGGCGTCGCAGCAATCTTCAAGGCACCAGCAACCGGAGCAATCTTCGCTCTCGAAGTTCCGTTCCGTGACCAGATGGCGCGGCGCATGCTGCTGCCAGCCCTCGTGGCGTCAGCGTCCGGCTACCTCGTGTTCGTGGCGTTCAGTAGCACGAGCCCGATCTTCTCGTTCGATTCCGACCGTGCTGTCGCGTTCCAATACAAGGACCTCGCTGGTGCTGTGCTGATCGGGATCGGCTGCGCATTGGGCGCCCGGGCGTTCTCCCGACTCATCCGGTTGGCCAAGGCGTTTACTCTGCGGCCGATTGTCACCCGCCTTCTGATCACCAGCACCACGTTGACGGTGCTGTTCGTTATCACTCGGGGGCTCACTGGTGAGAGCCTTACGCTCGGCTCCGGCTACGAAGTCTTTGGCTGGCTGGCTGAATCGCACTCTGTCTGGCTGCTCGTCGCCATCTTCTTCATTCGATGTATGGCGACTGCCACGACATTGGCCGGTGGCGGTGTCGGTGGTGTGTTCATCCCGCTCGTCGTCGGCGGTGCCATCGTCGGTCGCGGTGTTGGCGACATCGTCAACCCGCTCGATCCGACGCTCTACGTGCTGCTCGGCGTGGCAGCGTTCCTCGGCGCCGGATATCGAGTTCCTCTTGCGGCCGTGATGTTCGTTGCCGAAACGACAGGACAGCCAGGTTTCATCGTGCCTGCGCTTTTCGCTGCGGTGGCAGCCGAACTGGTCATGGGTGATAAATCGATCACCTCCTTCCAGCGCACGCCCGCTAACTGACTCGGTCTCGTTCGAGCGGTGCCAGACCGGCTGCTTCGGTGGGGGTGACCGGTCTCGGTTAGACACTCTGCATGAGTGTTGAGGTGTCGACGGAATTGCAGGGAACATTGGTGGCGTTGCTCGTCGGAGCAGGTGATCCAGTGCGAGCCGGGGGAGTGGTGGCGCTCGTCGAATCGATGAAAATGCACCACGAGGTCGTGGCTCCGGTCGACGGCGTCGTCGATGCCGTGGTCGCCGCCGAAGGGTCGACGTTGTCACCCGGTGATGTACTGGTCACACTCGGCCCGCCGATGGCCAACGTCGCGGGCGATGTCCTGCCGCCTCCCGATGTCTCCTCGGCGTCGTCGCTGCCGATGGGGCTCGACCGGCCCGATCTGGCTGAAGTGATCGAACGTCACGAGGGCGGGCTCGACGCAGCCCGTCCCGACGCCGTTGAGAAGCGTCGCCGACGCAACCGAAGAACAGCGCGCGAGAACGTTGCTGACCTCGTCGACGAGGGTTCATTTATCGAGTACGGCCCGCTGGTCATTGCTGCGCAGCGGCGGCGGCGTGACGTTGCCGACCTGATCGCCAAGACGCCTGCTGACGGATTGGTTGGTGGTATCGGCGACATCAACGGAGATCTGTTCGCCGACGAACGAACGCGGAAGGCGATTGCCGTCTCGTACGACTACACCGTGCTGGCCGGCACGCAGGGCACCCAGAACCACCGCAAGAAAGACCGACTGTTCGAACTCGCCGAGCAACTGCGGATTCCACTGGTCTTCTTCACCGAAGGCGGCGGTGGCCGGCCGGGCGACACCGATGGCATCGGAGTGAGCGGGCTCGACTGCCTCGCGTTCCTGTGGTTCGCACAGCTGTCCGGCACCGTGCCGCTCATCGGTGTCAACGCCGGCTATTGCTTCGCTGGTAACGCTGCCATCCTTGGCTGCTGCGACATTGTCATCGCGACCGAAGACTCGAACATCGGCATGGGCGGCCCTGCGATGATCGAAGGTGGCGGGCTCGGTGTGTTCGAACCGACCGAAATCGGCCCGATCGAAGTGCAGCGCGCCAACGGAGTTGTCGACATCGTGGCGGCCGACGAAGCGGAAGCAACGGCGATCGCGAAGCGCTGCGTCGGCTACTTCCAGGGCACGATCGCTGACTGGGAAGCACCTGATCAGATGGCGCTGCGCGATGTGGTGCCGCTCGATCGACTGCGCGCCTACGACATCCGCACGGTCATCGACGGGCTCTTTGACATCGGCTCGATCACCGAACTCCGACGAGACTTCGGCTTGGGCATGGTGACGGCCTTCGCCCGACTTGAAGGCCGACCGGTCGGCATCGTGGCGAACAATCCACACCATCTAGCCGGTGCCATCGACTCCGACGGGGCCGACAAGGCCGCTCGATTCATGCAGTTATGTGATGCGCACGGCCTTCCGATTATCACCCTGTGCGATACCCCGGGGATGATGGTCGGTCCCGATATCGAGGCCAGCGCACTGGTCCGGCACTGCTCGCGCCTGTTCGTGACCGGGGCCAACGTCTCGGTCCCGATGATCACGATCGTCACGCGCAAGGCGTACGGGCTCGGCGCGCAGGCAATGATGGGCGGTTCTACCAAGGCGCCGCTCGCCTGCCTGTCGTGGCCCACCGGCGAGTTCGGCGGCATGGGCCTCGAAGGTGCCGTCCGGCTCGGCTACAGCAAGGAACTGGCCGCAGTTGCATCTGATGCCGAGCGCGACGCGTTGTTCACGGAGATGGTCGACCGGATGTATGAGCATGGCAAGGCGTTAAGCGTGGCGACGCACTTCGAGATCGATGATGTCATCGACCCGGCGGACTCGCGCCGTTGGCTCTCGACGTTGCTCGCTGCAGCACCGCCAGCGCGCGGCGATCGTCCCAACATCGACACGTGGTGAAGTAGTCGACCTACGGTCGCGACGGACGTGAGGTGTCTGGAACTCGGTGTCGCGTCGGGACCTTGCAGGGTCAGTGCGATCCGACGAACTCGCTGATCGCGATGCTCTGGTCGCGTGCAATCATTTCGGCGGCCTTCTCGCCGATCATGATCGACGCCGCGTTGGTGTTGCCGCTGACGACGTTCGGCATCACGCTCGCGTCAGCGACCCTCAGCTGCGACACGCCGTCGACGCGCAGGCGATCGTCGACGACCTTGCCCATCGCGCAGGTACTCGTTGGGTGGTACACGGTGAACGAGTAGTGCCGGGCGAGATCCTCGAGAAGTGCGTCACTCGGGGTGTCGGAGGGCTGATGGCCATGTTTGGTCGCCAGGGCGGGCGGAACCTGCAGTGGTCCGATCTTCTGATCGCCAGGCCAATTCGCTGTGATGTCGAGCGCTCGGCGGATGGTTGCGATCATCACGTTCATGTCGTGTGGGTCCCCGTAGTAGTTCATCCGGATATCGGGGTGCGCGGTCGGGTCGGCACTGGCCAGCACGATCTCGCCTTCGCTGTGCGGCTGAACCGGGTTTGCCAACACGATGATCGACTCGGCATCAGGGCCGAGTTGGACCGCGGCATCGTTGAAGTACTCGTCGGCCTCGACGCGAAGGAGCGTCTTCCACATGTCGGCGTTGTATCCGCAGGCCATGAAGGCAATCTGAGCGTCGTGGGTGTGGTCGTCGCCCAGCCCCGTCGAGAACCATGCGCCTGCCTCGTACAGCGACGACGAGACCAGGCCGCTGCCGGTGGTGGCCCATTCGGTGAGCCGCCGCTCGGCTTCGGCCTTGAGCCCCTGGAGTTCCGCTGGCATGTCGGCGTCGTCCGCCGGATCAGCAGGCAGGGGCCCGGCCGGGGCGCGTAGCGCATCGGGGCCCATCGAGATACCGACTTCGGTCATCGACAACCCAACACCGGGCGCCGGAAAGAAGAGGCCGACCTGGAGATGGTCCTTCAAGTGTTTTCCGACATGCGGGGCGTCGAGCAGGCAGTCGACGCCGACGGCTTCGAGTTCGGACCGTGGACCGACGCCGGACAGCATCAGGATCTGCGGTGACCCGATTGCACCGGCACTCAGTGTCACTTCACGGTCGGCAGTGATGGCGACCGTGTCGCCATTGGCGGTGACGTACTCGACACCGGTCGCGGTCAGCTTGCCGGTCGTTGAATCGAGCAACACACGAGTTACTTGCGCCCCACAGATCACCTCGAGGTTGGGGCGCTGCTCAGCCTCTCCCTCGAGAAACGCGTGATAGGTGCTTGAGCGTTTGCCGTCGCGGGTGTTCGTTTGCAGGAGCGAGACGACGCCAGTGGGCCCACCACGGTCGCGGCCGTTGTAGTCGCCAGCGGGAATCCCGGCTGCGACTGCCGCTGCCACGAACCCACGGGAACCGTCGATGACCGGTGATCGCACGGATACTCCGAGCGGACCTTCGGTGTTGTGGGCGTCTGCATCGACCACGATGTCGCCGCTCGGAGACAAGCCCTCGCTCTTTTTGAAGTACGCCAAGGCGTCGTCGTAGCTCCAACTGGTGGAACCGTCGGCGGCCCAGGAATCGAAGTCTCCGGGATGGCCTCGGACGTAGGCCATGTAGTTGATGCCCGAGCTGCCACCGAGCATCCGCCCGCGAGGCATCATCATGCGTCCGTCAGTGAGTCCGAGGCCGGCCTTGCCGGCATCTGCTGTGTACATCCAGTCGGTGTCAGGATTGAGCTGCATTGCCGAAACAGCGGCGGGCATCAATTCCTCCGGTGGAGGGGGCCCACCAGCCTCAAGTAACGCGACGGTGCACGTTGGGTCCTCGGACAACCGAGCAGCAATCACCGCTCCGGCCGATCCGCCACCCACGACCACGAAATCAAACGCTCGCTCTGACATGCCATTCTCCCTCAAGGCGCACCTGGGGATGGCGCACGCCAAAATTCCTATCACAAGCGCATGAGCGGCTTGCGAAATTGCTAATCCAGCAGCAACGTTGGCTGTCGACGGTGGGCCTTAGCCCAGGTCGGGCCAGGAGCGTTTGGCCCTGCGGCGTTTGCCGGCGGCGCCCAATTTGCGACGATCGGCAAGATCCCAGTCACGGCGCCAGCTGGTGTGCTCGGGGCCAGTCAGCGACGGGCTTTGACCACGGGCGGCCCGGCTTCGGGCCGACCAGTAGTCGGTCAGCGCTTCGTCGCCGAGCACTGTTGCTTCAGCTTCGATGCGGGCGTTAAATCGACGGGTCGATTCTCCCTCTTCAGGCCACATCGGTGCGCCGAAGACGACCTTGGTGCTGCCCGGCCTCGGACGCTTCATGCCCTTGCCGAAGATCGAACCGGTGCCATCGATGAACACGGG
>JBNMOS010000188.1:0-5235 GCA_051275435.1 Ilumatobacter sp. | reverse complement strand
TTGCTGATGCCGCTTTCGGTAACGCCGGGTCGCTGTCGACACCTGCCGCGTGGATCGGTGTACTCGCCTACTCAATGCAGATCTACTTCGACTTCAGCGGGTACTCCGACATGGCAATCGGGCTTGGCCAAATGCTCGGCTTCACATTCCCGGAGAATTTCCGCCGTCCCTACTCTGCCGTGTCGATCACAGATTTCTGGCGCCGCTGGCACATCACACTGAGCAGCTGGTTCCGCGACTACCTCTACGTCCCGCTCGGCGGCAACCGTGGCGGCACGATGCGGACTTACCTCAACCTGTCGGTCGTGTTCCTCCTCACGGGGCTGTGGCACGGGGCGAACTGGACATTCGTCGTCTGGGGTCTGTTCCACGGGACCCTCCTGATCATCGAACGCGCGACAGGTCAGCGGCCAACGTCGCAGGACGTCAGGCTTGTCGCTGCCCGCCGGGCTGGAGTCTTCGTCGCGGTTCTCATCGGTTGGGTGTTCTTCCGGGCAGCGGACTTGAGTGAAGCAGGCAGTTTTCTCGGTGACATGTTCGCCGGTGGCCTCGGCGAAACGTCCGACCGATTCTTTGACGCGTCGATCAGCACCCGGTCGCAGATCGTTTTGCTCGCTGCACTCGCTTCTGTCGCATTGCCAGCACGCTTTTGCACCGGCCCCGAATTGACCGCCGCCGCATCAAACCGGGGCCAGATGCTTCGCCTTACCTACCTCACCGTCGTCCTGCCCCTCTGTATCGCGCTGGTTGCCACCAGCACCTTCAGCCCGTTCCTTTACTTTCAATTCTGATGGCCCTCAACCGCATCCTTCGGTTTGGTCAAATCGCCATCGTTGCCGTCTGCCTCACGGCCCCTGCAGCGATGTTCGCGGCCGGCGACCGGAGCCCTGCAATCGACAATCGACCACTCACTGCGCGTCCAAAAATGAGCGCCACCAACCTGCTCGACGCAGCAGTCGCCAATCAGTTTGATCAGTACCTCGACGACAGCTTTCCACTGCGCGACGAGGCGGTAAAACTCAATGCCGTCGTCGCGCGATGGCTCGGTGACTCGACCACCGACGAAGTACGGATCGGTCAGGACGGCTGGCTATTTCTGCGGTCGTCGACCAGGCAGCCCTGCCTTGACCCTCCCGACGACCAGGACCTCGCCGCGGCGATCGACCGGGTCAACAATGTGTTTGTCCACGTCGACAAACAACTCGTCCTTGCTGTTGCTCCTGACAAGGCCAGCATCTTCTCAGACCTCTACCGCAACGACCGCGAACTTGATTGCATGCTCGCTGCAGCCAATCGCCTCCAAACACTCGACACGGCAATACCGCTGGTCACGACGTGGGACGAAACGCGTGCTGCAGCCGCGCTCGACGAGGCCGCCTATCGCAAGCTCGACACGCACTGGACCAGCGTCGGCGCAGCGCCCACAGCACGGGGCATCGTGGATGATCTCGCCCCGGGGCTCTGGCAGCCCGAACACATCGTCGAGATCAGCCGCATCGACGCCGCAGGCGACCTCTCGCGCGTTCTCGGCCGCGAAGAGACCGAACAGGAAATCATTTCGGCAGCAGATCCTGCTCCGGGGACCACAGCGAGCACGCCGCTTTTGGTGGTCGACCGCGATGGCGATACGGTCGAGAAGCGCTTCAGCCGCTCGTACCGGTCAACGTGGCCCAAGGCGATTGGCGGCACCTCGTTGTTACTCGGCGACTCGTTTGGTTTCCGCCTGAACTTGCTCGTTGCGCCGTACTTCGCCCACATCGATACCGTCGACGGCGTCAGTCCGCGCGGGCTCGACGTCCGCCCGCTCGTCAACGGAGCCGACCTGATTATCCGTGAGCAGGTCCAACGAGATTTCTTTTTCGATGTCGTGAACCGGGATCTCGCCGCTGAGTTCGTCATTGCATTTGCCGACCAACTCGAACCGTTCGGTGTGGAAATTGTCTGTACCGACGGGCCGTGCCGAGCAGTCCCTGAGGCAGCGGCGGAAATGAGCGACCGCTATGTGATCGCGACGCTCGCTGATGGTGTCCAGTCTGCAAACATCTTGATCAACGGCAACGTCCGCGTTCTCGATCTCAACGAACCAGCAGGCGGTTGGTTCATTCCGGCCGACCTGGAGATGATCATCAAGGGCGATCCAGCATTGTTTACCTGGTCTGGCCTTACGGTTCCACTCTCTTGAGTTCGTTCAACTCAGCCGAGTTCACCGCCGAGTGTCAGTCGGCGCGCAGGCCAGCGAACTGATCGCGCAGCTCGCGCTTGAGTATCTTGCCGCTCGGATTGCGGGGGAGTTCGGTCACGAACTCGACGGCCTTGACCGACTTGAACGGAGCGAGCTTGCCCTTACAAAACTCGATGACTTCTTCAACAGTGAGCGAGTCGTCGCTCGGCACGATCGCAGCGAGCGGCGATTCGCCCCACCGTTCTGAGGGGATCCCAATGACGCCGACATCGGCAATCTTGTGATGTGCCAGCAACACGCTCTCGATTTCGGCGGGATACACGTTCTCGCCACCGGAGATCAGCATGTCTTTCACACGATCGACAATCGTCACGAAACCTTCCGCGTCGATCGTCGCCACGTCGCCCGTATGGAGCCAGCCATCGATGATGGCCTCAGCGGTGGCCTCCGGGCGGTTCCAGTATCCGACCATGATGTTCGGGCCCTTCACCAGTACTTCGCCCGACTCGCCAGGCTTGCAGTAGGCGCCGTCTTCGTTGACGACCTTGACTTCGGTGAAGTAGAACGCCTTGCCGGTCGAGCCGGCACGGGCAATTGCATCGGCTGAGCTGATCAGACAGGCGGGGCCACCAGTCTCGGTCAGTCCGTAGACCTGGTGAATCTCGATGCCGAGTGCGTCGTACTGCTCGATCAGCGTTTTGGCGACCGGTGCCGCACCGCTCATCACCCAGCGCAGCGTGCTGGCGTCGTGTATTTCGGGGTTCCGCACAGCAAGCATGTACTGCAGCATCACCGGCACCATCAGAGTCGTCGTGATCTTCTCGTCACGAATGAGCTCCCACGACTGCAGTGGGTCGAACGCCTTCAGGATCGTGACCGAAGAACCGCCATACATGCAACAGAGCACCGGGTTGAGAGCGCCGACGTGGAACATTGGCAACGAGATCAGGTACCTGTCACCCGCTTGGAAATCGGCGGTTGCAACCGCTGTCAGAATCGACCAGAGCACCGTGTCATGCGAGTGCATCACACCCTTCGGTAATCCCGTGGTGCCGCTGGTGTACATGATGAAGACCAGGTCGTCACCGGCGCCGACGGGGGCTGGTTCGTCGGCCGAGGCCGAACCCATCCACTCGTCGTAGTCGGCCACGCCGTCGATGACGTCGCCGCCGACCTGAATCCAGGTCGCGATTGCGGTCTTGTCACCGCGGCTGCGTAGCTCGGCTGCGATCTCGGCGAAATCGGAGCCGTAGATCAGCACCGTCACACCGGCATCGTGGAGGATGAACTCGAGTTCATCGGCGACGAGGCGCCAGTTGAGCGGCACGTTGACTGCGCCAACCTTGCCCGCCGCGAAGAACGACTCGACGAACTCGACGCCGTTCATCAGCAGTAGGCCGACGCGGTCACCGAGCAACACGCCTGAATCCGTGAGCGCATTTGCGACCTGGTTCGACCGGCTGTTCAGTTCCCTAAACGAGAAGCGGCGATCGGTCGACGGTTCGAAGATCGCTTCGACATTCGGATCGCGGTATGCCCGCTTGGTCAACAACTGCCCGACGTTCTGGCTCGCACTTGTACTCATGGCGCAATTGTCGCGCGGCGACCCACCGCAGGAAGAACACGAACGGCGTTAGTCGGTCCGCGTGAGGACGACGACCGATCGGGGGCCCACCCGAAGTGACCCACCGACATCCTGGCCCGGCGCAATGAAACCCTGCTCATCCGTCGTGTCGAGAGCAATCCGCCACGAGCCGGGAACCTGCACCGCGAAGTCGAGCGGCTCCCACCACATATTCACCATCACGTAGAGGTCTCCGACATGCCAAGCAATCGAACGCGAGTGGCTCCCGAGGTCTGGGCCACCGACAACGCCGAACCATTCGACGGCACTCCCCCACGACTCGGGCTGCGTGAGCGCACGGTGCTGCACCCGGAAGGCGATCAGGCGTTGAACAAATCGCTCATGATCGACGAAGGCGTCCCGACGCTCCCAATCAATCCACGATGTCTCGTTGTCCTGGTTGTAGGGGTTGTTGTTTCCGTGCTGCGTTCGAGCGAACTCGTCGCCGGCCACAATCATCGGGGTGCCTTGGCTGAGCATCAGCAAGCACATGGCATTACGCATCTGGCGTCGACGCAACGCGAGTACACCGTCCGGAGCGTCGACCTCGCCCTCCCAGCCACAGTTCCACGACCGGTTGTCATCGGTGCCGTCGGTGCCGTTCCAGCCGTTGGCACCGTTGTGCTTCCGGTCGTATGCGAACAGGTCATGCAGCGTGAACCCATCGTGGGCCGTGAGCATGTTGATCGACGACGCAGGCGTATCGAACAGGTCGGGACTGCCCTGCACCCGTTTCATCACCGCGCCGACAAGACCGCCCTCGCCGCGCAGGAAGCCTCGGAGGTCGTCACGGAACTTGCCATTCCATTGCGCCCACCGTACGTCTGGGAAGTCGCGGCCGGCGAGGTAGCGAGCGAGATCCCACGGCTCAGCGATCAGGCGAACGCCACGCCGCTCCGCCCAGTCGCCAATCGACCGGATGAATGCGGGGTCGCGGGCGAGCACTGCGGCCAGGTCGAATCTGAAGCCGTCGACGCCGAGATCTGCGAGCCGGTCGAGCGACGTGAGTAGCAGCTCCTGGGCAACGGGTGACGCAGCGTCAATGATGTTGCCGCAACCCGCATCGTCGACGTAGCTGCCGTCGTGGTCGACCACGTAGTACTCCCGGTCGGCGAGGCCGCGCAGGTTGTAGGTCGGCCCCTCGCGGTCTTCCTCCGTCGTGTGATTGAGCACAACATCGAGCCAGACCTCAATGTCAACATCGTGGGCCGCTGACACGAAGTCAGCGAGCTCGGCCGCCGGTGCAGCTGCATGTGCATAGCTCCGGTGGACGGCGCCAAAAGCGAGGGGCATATAGCCCCAGTAATTAAGTTCCGCCGGATCGAACTGGTGGACGGGAAGCAGTTCGAGCACCGACACACCGAGCAGCCTCAGCCGAGGCAGCTCGTCAGCAAGCGCAGCAAAGGTGCCAGCATCAGGCCGATCGCGC
>JBNMOS010000187.1:0-5317 GCA_051275435.1 Ilumatobacter sp. | reverse complement strand
AATGGTTGACCGAACAGTTGTACCTGCAGCGCCGCGCCGAAACGTGGGAGCCCTGGGCGATTGAAGAAGCATCGAGCCACGACTGGCGGATGCTGCTCGAAGCAGGCAAGGCGATCGGCCGATTTTCGTCCGCTGACTGGATCGGCGAGGTCGACGTCCCCACTGCAGTCCTCATCACGATGAGCGATCCCGTGATCCCGCTGGCCAGGCAGGTCAAACTTTTCGAATTGATCGGGCGGGCTGAGGCGTTCCGCGTCGATGGCGGCCATGATGCCGTTGTGGCACAAGCCGACCAGTTCGTTCCGACGTTGTTGCGTGCACTCGATTCGGTCAATCGCCGGGCGATCGCCGCGAGACGCTCATCATGAAGTGGCGCCTCCCGCTCGCCGTTGTCGCAATCGGCACTGCGGCAGTCGTCATCTCCCGCCGGCTCGATGCAGCCGAATTGGGTCGATCGTGGGCCGGCCGAAATGCTCGACTCGTTCGCATGGGCGCCAAGGTGGGTGGCACCTATGCATCGACGGCGGCTCGCAAGACCTTCGCGTCGACCGAGCGCCGCGAAGAACTCGACCGCAAACGCGAGTTCAAAACGGCGCAGCAGGTCGCCGACGAGTTGGGCCAGATGAAGGGCGCCCTGATGAAGCTCGGCCAAATGGCCAGCTATCTCGACGATGGGCTCCCCGAACCATTGCGAATCGCCCTCGCCCAGCTGCAGTCGAACGCTCCGCCAATGTCGACTGCTCTTGCCATTGCGACGGTGGAGGCCGAGCTGGGCAAGCCAATCGCCGAGCTCTTCATCGAATTCGACCCCGAACCCATCGCTGCTGCCTCCATTGGGCAGGTCCATCGCGCAATCATCAAGGATCCGGAGTCAGGCCTGGAACGCGCTGTCGCCGTCAAGGTGCAATATCCGGGCGTCGACCAGGCCATCGTTTCTGACCTGAAGAACGCCGATCTGCTTGGCGTGCTTCTCAAACAAGGCTTCAGCGGCCTCGACCCCACCGAGATGGTCGACGAGATCAAAATTCGCCTTGCCGAAGAGGTCGACTACGAACTCGAAGCACGCAACCAGCAGAAGTTTGCCGCGTACTACGCGGGTCACCCGTTCTTTCGAATTCCGGCGGTCGTTCCCGAGTTCAGCACCAAGCGAGTACTCACCTCGGAACTCGTCGACGGCTTCGGCTGGGCCGAGCTGCTGCAACGACCGCAGGCTGAGCGCGACCATGCCGGTGAAGTGATCTTCCGCTTCGTGTTCCGCAGCCTGTACCGGATGGGCGCTTTCAACGGCGATCCGCATCCGGGCAACTACCTGTTCCACGACGACGGCACGGTGACGTTCCTCGACTTCGGGCTGGTCAAGCACTTCACCGACGACGAGTTGGCCACCTTTGCGTCCATGGTCGAAGCCGCAGCGGTCAAACATGACGCCGCCGAGTTCCGGCGCATCGTCGAAGAAGCCGGCATGTTGCAGCCCGGAGCCCCCGTCGACACCGACGAGGTTGGCAAGTACTTCTCGCTCTTCTACGACACGGTCGCCAACGATGCCGAAATGACTTGGACGCGTGACTACGCGAACAAGATCGTGCGCCACACGTTCGACCGCGACAGCCCAATCAGCCAGTACGCCACCGTGCCGCGAGCCTTCGTCTTCATTCAGCGCATCAACCTCGGCCTCTATGCACTCCTCGGCGAGCTGAATGCAACAGGCAACTATCGGCGCATCGCGTCAGAACTGTGGCCCTTCGTCGACGCCGGTCCCGACTCACCCATCGGCGAAGCAGAAACGGCGTGGCTGGCAACCCGCTGAGCTGCTTCCCGCTGGGCTGCGCGATGATGCGGAAATGACACGCACCATCTTGGCCAACGGCACGATCTTCGACGGCACGGGCGCCGCTCCGACGGTCGGCGACATTGCGATCGAAAACGAACGAATCGTCGACATCGGAACCAGCCTCGACGGCGACGAGTCAGTCGACTGCACGGGTCACCTCGTCACTCCTGGCCTGTTCGACTGTCACGTGCACTTCATGGCTGACGGTGATTTCAGTCCAAACACGCACCTCGGAACGCCGTTCTCAATGAATTACTTCCAGGCCGCCGAGCGGATGCAGCGCACGCTGGCATGCGGCATCACGAGCGTCCGCGAGGCAGGCGGTACCGACCTCGGGGTGAAAGAAGCTCAAGAGCAGGGTCTCATCCCCGGGCCGCGCATGCAGCTCTCGATCACGATCCTCTCCCAGACCGGTGGCCACGGCGACAGCTGGGAAGTCTGCGGCGCGCACATGCCAGGGATGATGGACGAACACCCCGGTCGTCCGCACAACATCGTCGATGGTCCCGACGAAATGCGCAAGAAGGTTCGCGAGCTGATTCGGGCGGGCGCCGATGTCATCAAGGTCTGCACGTCTGGCGGCGTCATCTCGCCTCGAGACGATCCGCAGCACCCGCACTTCATGCCCGACGAACTCGAGGTGCTCGTCGCCGAGGCGACCGCTGCACACCGATTCGTGATGGCCCATGCGCAGGCAACGGATGGCATCAAGAATGCTGTGCGAGCAGGCATTCGCTCGATCGAGCACGGCATCTACCTCGACGACGAAGCGATCCAGATGATGCTCGATGCCGGGACCTACCTCGTGCCGACGCTCGCCGCACCGCTCGGTGTGCTCGAGGCCAGGGACCGCGGGGTCGACCTCCCTGAAGTGATCCTCGATAAAGCCCGAGCCGTGGTCGACGTGCATCGCGATTCGATCCGACGTGCGATTGCGGCCGGCGTCAAAATCGCGATGGGAACCGACTCCGGCGTGACCCCGCACGGTCAGAACCTGCGCGAGTTGGCGCTGATGGCTGACCTCGGAATGTCGCCGACTGCCGTCCTCGAATCAACGACCCGGATCGCTGCAGAACTGATGGGCGTTGACGCCAACCTCGGCACGCTCGAAGTCGGAAAAATCGCCGATGTCGTCGTCTTCTCGGGTGCAGACCTTGACGTGAGCGACATGCGGCCGCGCGTGGCACAGGTCTTCCAGGGCGGAAAACGAGTCGCCTAACCCAGCACGATGGAGTCAGGGTGAGTTTGTGCTGTGGTGCGTCAGAACCGGGCCCGACGCCTCGATCAGTAGGCGCCGAACAGGTCGACGATGAGCACTGCGTCGACACCGACGGGCAGACCAACCTGCGGGTTGCCACTCTCACCGAAACCAAGTGCCGGCGGGAAGGTGATCGCACGTCGACCGCCGACCTTCATACCGGGCATGCCTTGCACGATGGCCGCGAACTGACCCTCGGTCATGGGAATCTGAATCGGTTCGCTGGTCCAGGTGCTGTCGAGCTGCACGCCGTTGTCGGCCCGGAACAGCACGAGGTTGAACACCGCTGTCTGGCCTTCTTCGAGGACCGCTCCGTCACCTTCGATCAGATCTTCGAACGACAGGTCGGTCGCACCCTCAGACTGTTCGACACCCATCTCCGTCGGCGCCTCAGATGCATCCGGGGCCTTGATGACCGAGCGGACATCGATGACGAACGTCAGCGGCTCGTTCTCGCGGATCACGTCGCTACGTGCTCCGTCGCCGTACGCCTGATCGCTTGGAATGTCGAGCTGGAGACGGGCACCGGTTTGCGCGCCGAGTAGCCCGTCGTTCCAGCCCTGAATCACCTGCGCGTCGCCGAGCGGGCCGACAGCGAAGGGTGTACCGCGGTCGTAGCTGTTGTCGAACTCGACGCCATCGAGCGCACGCACCCCGATGTAGTCGACAATGACCGTGTCGCCGGCCTCGGCAATCGGGCCGTCGCCTTTGGTCAAAACGGTCACTTTGAGTACTTCGACGTCGACACCGGGGACCTCGATGTCGGTCGGCTTGTCGGCGCTCGCCTCGCTCGGTGGCGGCGCGTCAGCGTCAGCAGTGGCATCTGAGGTCTCGGCAGGCGTATCGCCCTCGGCTGCTGCCTCGTCGGTCTCGGCAGGTGAATCGCCACCGTCAGCAACCGTCTGCTCGGTGACCACCGAATCATCTGCAGGCTCAGCCGAATCGGACCCGCTGCATGCAGCAATGGCGAGTGAGGCAATAACAATGAAGGGAACCATCCGGCGCATGGCCGCACGCTACCGGCGCGCCATCATCCGAACCGGTCACCCTCAACCGGTACCCCGTCCCGACGACAAGCCAGACTGAGGTGATGCAGATCTCTCGACCGTCAGCGATCGGCGCCGGGATCCTCTTCACCGGCGCCGGGATCGCCCACTTTGCGAAGCCCGACTTCTTCGAAGCAATAGTGCCCGGCTGGTTCCCGGATGCAGCACTCGCCAACCGTGTGAGCGGCGCGGCCGAGTTGGCCTTCGGACTCGGGATGTTCCACGAACGAACTCGCAGGCTCTCAGCGCTCGGGCTCTTCGTACTGACAATCGCCGTGTTCCCAGCGAACATCGATATGGCCGTCAACAACGTCGAGCCCCAGCTCGTCGAGGGGCGGTTCAGGCGTAGCGTTGGAACCGCGACCGGCCCGCTCAATTGGGTCCGCCTACCGCTCCAGCTCCCGCTTTTGTGGTGGCTCTGGAAGGAATACCGTGCTGCGTCGGCTCCGACCCGCTGACCGCGGCGGTCAGAGTCTGATTTGGGCCGCTGCGGCAACGACAGCAGGGCCGAATCGGCGGCCAGGCTGTTTCGTGAGTCGCTCGACCGGACCGCTGACCGAGATGGCCGCCACGATTGTCCCGTCGCCCGAGCACACCGAAGCGCTCACTGACGCTGCCCCGGCCTCACGTTCGCCGACGCTCTGCAGCCAGCCCGTCTTGGTTGGCTCACCGGTCAGGAGACGCCCTGACGAGCCGACATCGATTGGCAGCAACGAACCTTCCGGCACGATCCACCGAAGTCCGTGCGACGACTCGAGCGAGAGCACGCACCGCCGTTGGTTGCCATCGCGAACGAAGAGTTGGACGGCCTCCCCGGTCGAGTCGCGCAGCGCCGTGGCGATCGGCCGGACAACGTCGACGAGCGGGAATCGTTCGGATGATTGCTGACCGAGCGCGACGAGGCCATGACCGAGCTCGAATCTGCCCTCGCCGTCGCGTCGGAGTAACCCGTGCACTTCGAGTGCGGTGGCCAGCCGGTGCGCTGTCGCCCGCGGTAGCCCGGTCGACTGCTGGAGCTGTGACAAGCCCTGCGGCTCGACCGAAACGGCTCGAAGAACCAGCATCGACTTGTCAAGCACGCCGACACCTGTGCTCGGAATCTCGGTGAAGCCGTAACTGGCCGCTACGCTGTCCATATCGCAAGAACCATATCTCACAATGTGGGAAATGCCACCATCCGTT
>JBNMOS010000186.1:0-5321 GCA_051275435.1 Ilumatobacter sp. | reverse complement strand
GCGGTATTCTCCGCCGAGCCGCCTCGGCTGCATCACTGCCGATGATCGCTGCGGCGACGCCAGGGCTCGAACACCTGCTTGTCCTCGGCAAGATCAAAGAACTCGAACGGGAACACGCTGCCGATTTGATCATCGTCGATGCGCCGCCTGCCGGACACGCAGCCCCTTTTCTCCGCTCGGCTTCAGGGCTCTCCGACGTGGTGAAGTCGGGGCCGGTACTCGACCAGGCGAGCGAGGTCTCTGAGATGCTTGCTGACTCTGCGCGTTGCATGGCACTGCTCGTTGCGCTTCCAGAAGAGACACCAATCACCGAGGCGATCGAACTTGCTGCCGAACTTGGTGACGAGATCGGGCTCGCGCTGCTGCCCCTCGTCGTCAACGCGTGCTGGCCTGACCGGGCCGGTCTGGCGAAGACCCCGGCGGTGGCGGCCCGGTCGCACAAGATGAAGTTGTCGCCGGCAGCGAAGTCGGCGCTCGAATCAGCTGCTGCGTTCGGTCGCAGCCGGCTTGAGCAGCAGCGCCACCAGATCGAACGGTTGCGCAGCGAACGGCCGGAGCCGGTGATCACACTTCCTCGATTGACCACACCCAAGATTGGCCCGGCCGAACTGTCGGTCCTGGCCGACGCACTCGTCGAAGCGGATCCGTCATGACATCGCTGTCGCATGCAATCACCGATGCCAAACTTCTACTCACCTGTGGGCCCGGGGGTGTGGGTAAAACCACCACCGCTGCAGCACTGGGTGTTGCAGCAGCGCGCGCTGGGCGCAAAACCGTTGTTGTCACCGTCGACCCCGCCCGACGGCTTGCCGACGCGCTCGGCCTTGGCAAGGACGCCGCAACCGACGAACCGCACCGGGTCCCAGGGATAACGAATCGTTCGAAAGACGGCGAACTCTGGGCGCTGATGCTCGACGCCGAGCAGACCTTCGATCGGCTCGTCCGCGATCAATCACCGACCAAGAAGCAAGCCGACGCGGTACTGAGTAATCCCGTCTACCAGGCAATATCCGGCTCGCTCTCGGGCGCTCAGGAGTACATGGCCATCGAGCGGCTGCATCAGTTGCACAGCAGCGGCGAGTGGGATCTGATCATCGTCGACACGCCGCCTTCACGTCACGCCATCGACCTGCTCGAAGCTCCTGATCGTCTTGTTGGCTTCCTCGGACACCCCGTCTACCGCGCGCTCACTGTCGGTCAGCGAGCTTTTGCTCGAGTGACCGATGCTGCGGCATCGATGTTTTTGTGGGCGGTCAAGCGCCTCGCCGGGCCGCAGATTGTTGAAGACACAATCAACTTCTTCCGGTCACTCGCCAACATCGAGGGTGGGCTTCGCAAGCGGGCCAAAGAGGTGTCGGCATTGCTGCGTGACGACAACACGTGTTTCGTGGTCGTGTCGAGTCCCCGCGCCGAAGCTGTGGGCGAAGCCAAGCATCTGCTCGACGCGTTGCATGCCAAAAACTTCCCGTTTGGCGGCCTCGTGGTCAACCTGATCCACCCGCTTCCCGAAGCGCTCACTGCCGATGATGCTGCATTGCTTGCCGACCTCGATGACGGCCCGCTTGCCGAACACGTTGCTTGGCACAAGGAACTCACCGCTTTGGCCACCGCCGAGCGAGCCGAGCTCGTCAGCCTCGAAGCGCTTGCTGGCGACGCGCCGATCATCGAGCTGCCGCTGCTCGACCACGACATTCACGACGTTCCTGGCCTCATCGATCTGTCTGCTCGCCTCGCCTGACGTCAGCTGACTTCGGAGCGGTCTCGGCCGGTTGCAGCCTTGCCGACCGAAGTACAGTTCGATCCATGCCGGAACTCGAACAACTGGTCGACGAACTGTTCAGCCGCCCTGCTACCGACGGGCAGTCGCTGGCGCTGGTCATTCAACAAGGCGGCTCGATCGTCGCTGAGCGCTACGGCACCCAACCGGCAAATGAATTTCAATCCGCAGTCGACCTCGACGCTGATTCGACGCTCATTTCGTGGAGCATGGCGAAGTCGATCACGCACGCGGCGGTCGGCGTCCTCGTTGCCGACGGCAGCATCGACATCGGGGGTCCAGCACCCGTTCCGGAATGGAAGGGAACGCCGAAGGAAGTGATCACCACGCTCCAACTCCTCGAGATGCGATCCGGCTTGCACTTCGTCGAGGACTACGTCGACGGCACAGCATCGAACTGCATCGAGATGCTCTTTGGCGACGGAGGGCCGAGCCACGCCGCATACGCAGCCAGCCAACCACTCGACCACGAGCCCGGCACCGTCTGGAACTACTCGTCAGGCACGACGAACATCATCTCGCGAATCATCGGGGACATCGTCAGCGGCAGCTCCGGCGGTGACCCTGGCAACCGCTCAGCAGCAGTGCGAGCATTCTTGTCAGAACGGCTTTTCGAGCCGACCGGCATGGCGACGGCCGAGCCGAAGTTCGACGGTGCCGGTGACTTTGTTGGATCGTCGTACCTCTACGCGTCCGCACGGGACTTTGCCAACTTTGGCGAGTTGTACCGTCACGACGGGGTGACCGACCTCGGTAACGGCGCGCAGATCCTGCCCGTCGGTTGGGCCGATCACGCGGCAGTGCAGGTCGCGACCGATGAAGAATCAGGCTTCGGGTACGGCCGGCACTGGTGGTCATGGCCAGACATCCCTGGGAGCTATTCCTGCCACGGGTATGAGGGACAGTTCATCATCGTGGCACCAGAGTCCGAGGTGGTGCTCGTCCATCTGGGCAAGACCGACATCTCGGTTGCGCCAGCGTTGCGTGCCCGACTCGGCGGATTGCTCCAGCAACTCAGCTGAGCGAGTGCGCAGAGTGGCTATTTGGTCGAGAATGCTCGCCCTGACCCTTCCGCATCAGATAGGAAGTACAGGTGACCGAAGATGAGGGATCGGAGGCGACTGGCGCCTACGACAAAACGAATGAGATGCAGCGTGGGTCGATGGGGACTGGCGAGCTGCCGATCCTGCCGCTGAAAATCGCTCAGAAGCCACGCATCCGTCCGATCCGCTTCGGCATCAAGATGGCGCTTTTCGCTCTGGTGCTGTGGTTCGTCGTTGGACTGCTGCCACAGTTCATCGAAGCCGCCACCGAGCTTCGCAACCTCAATCCGTTCCTCCTCGTGCTGGGCTTTGCGCTCGAGATCATCGCGTTGTATTTCTATTCGTTGCTCACACGCGCTGCCCTCGGCGAGGCCGCGGAACCGTTGTCGGGCATGCGCATGTTCCGTATCCAGCTGTCGACTCGAGCGTTGACCAATGTCGTGCCGGGCGGTAACGCCGCAGGCAGTGCACTCGGCTACCGGCTGTTGACGCTCTCTGGAATCAAGGGGCCAGACGCAGGATTCGCACTCGCCACCGCCGGCATCGGTTCAGCCGTCGTACTCAACCTGGTGTTCTGGTTCGGCCTGATCGTGTCGGTGCCGCGGCGCGGCGTCAACCCGATTTACGGAAGTGCTGCCCTGATGGGCATCATCGTGATCGGAATTGCCGCGTTCCTGGTGATCGGCATTATGGAAGGCCAGGGACGATCAGAGCGTGTGATCCGCTGGCTGGCCCGTCGCCTTCGGATGGACGAAGACCGATTGGCCGCTGCGCTCCATCGCGTTGCTGAAAGGCTCGAGGAACTGATCAGCGACCGTGCCCTGCTCAAGCGAGTTGTTGTCTTTGCACTACTCAACTGGCTTATCGACGCGGCAGCTCTCTGGGTATTTCTGCGAGCATTCGGCGGCAGCCTGGATATCGACGCGCTGATTGTTGCGTTCGGCCTCGCGAACCTGCTCGCCGCTGTGCCGATCACGCCGGGTGGTCTCGGCTACGTCGACTTGACCTACGTCGCTGTCCTGGTCGGCTTCGGTCTCACGAAGAACACCGCCACACTGGGCGTCGCGGCATACCGTTTCGCCCAGTTTTTCTTCCCGATTTTCCTCGGTGCGGTGGCCTACGCGTCGCTGAGGTTCGGACCGTGGAAAATCGAGAAACGCGACCGTTTGGTGCGCCTACGCGACCTGGCGTCGAGTGGGTCAACATCTCAGGAGTCGACGATCGACTTCGCAATGCGATTCGGCCGCAGGCTCACCGGGCTCCAACTCGGCGAGCCGCTTGACAACCAGGATCGTGCACACTTTGCAGACGGCGACTTACTTGACGGCGACTTGCCTGACGACGACTCGCCGGATGATGAGACCAATGATGGTGGTCACATTGTCGAGGTGGCCGACTGACGGATACGGTCGCGATTCATGACGACCTATGAACGCCCGTTCGGCAAGTACCTCGAAGACTTCACGCCCGGCGACATCTTGAAGCACTGGCCCGGCAAGACGATCACCGAATACGACGATCATCTCTTCTGCATGATCACGATGAACCACCACCCGTTGCACACCAACGATTGGTTCGCCGCCGAATCGGTGCAAGGCCGCAACGTGGTGGTCGGCAACCTGGTGTACAGCCTGGTGCTCGGCATGAGCGTGCCCGACGTGAGTGGTGCAGCGATCGCGAACCTCGAGGTCGAAACACTGCAGCACAAGTTCCCCACGTTCCATGGCGACACGATCCACGCCGAGACACGCGTCCTTGACGTCAAGGAGTCGAAGTCGAAGCCCGACCGCGGCATCGTCACCGTCGAGACCAAGGGCTTCAACCAGGACGGTAAAGAAGTCTGCTACTTCAAGCGCAAGGTCCTGATCTGGAAGAAGGCTGCTGCGCCCGAACGCAAGCGCCCGTACGACGGCACTGATGTCTGGGCCGACTGAGCACGAGCCCACTCGAACCGAGTTGGCCGAGTCGTTCGACACCACAGCGGCGGCTTACGAACTGGGCCGCCCCGAGTATCCCGACGCAGTCCTCGACTGGTGGGATGAACGCGGCGCGTTCGAACCCGGTCACTCGGTCCTTGACCTCGCTGCCGGGACCGGAAAGCTGACTCGACTGCTTCCGATCGTCTGTGAACTGCATGCGGTGGAGCCGCTTGCCAACATGCGCCACGAGTTCGCAGCCGCAGTCCCTGACGTTGACGTCCTCGACGGCACCGCCGAACAGATTCCGTACCCGGACAACACGTTCGACACCGTGCTCGTTGCCCAGGCGTTCCACTGGTTCGACCAGGACGTCGCACTTGCCGAAATTGCACGCGTTCTGAAGCCAGGCGGCGGGCTGGGCCTCGTGTGGAACGAAGACGACAGCGATGCTGCGCCGTGGCTTGCGAAGGTCGTCGACGACAAGCGCCTCGTGGCGGCATCGACGATCAGCACTGAGGATTCGGTGGCCGACGTACTTGAGCGCCATGAAGCGTTCGGCGCGGCTGAGCAGATGGAGCACCG
>JBNMOS010000185.1:0-5333 GCA_051275435.1 Ilumatobacter sp. | reverse complement strand
CAGCCAGCAGTCAACGCATCAATCGCCCGCTGGGCCTTGTCGACCGGGACTAAAATGTGGTCGTGGTGGTAGCCCGCCAGCACGTTGCAGGGGATGTCGTGTGCGCCGAGGGTGGCAGCGAACGCTGCGGTGAGACCAACAGCTTCGAGGCTCGACTGCACCGTGAGTGACAGCCATGCCAGCTCGATATCAACCGGGAGGCCAGCGAGCTCGGCCGCCTCGATCGGCAAGATCAGAGTGATGCCTTCGTCTTCGGTAACCATCCCGTGCGCAGCGGCCAAGAGCTCAGGCGTCGGGGCCGCTACTGCCGCGTACGTGAAAACGCCTGGGCGCCGCTCGACCTGCAACGAGGCAAGCATCTTGTCGAGGTCAGTTTCACCGGGAACAGCCATCGCCATCCTTTCGTCGAGTTGGAACCTGATCAGCTTCGAAGAACAGCGCCGAGCTTTGTCGCTGCGGCTTCGACACCACGGCGAACATCAGCGACGTCGGCATCGGTCAGAGTGCGATCGGCAGCCTGTAGCCGGAGCCGGTAGGCGAGCGAACGATGGCCGTCAGCGACGCCCGTACCTCGGTAGACGTCGAAGAGCGACACGTCGACGAGCAGCTTGCCAGCGCCTTGGCGGACTGCCTTCTCGAGCTTCTCAGCAGGGATGTCGTTGCTCATCGTGAACGCCAGGTCGAGGTCGCTGGACGGCTGACGGCTTGTCTGCTTCCACTGCGCCGGCTTCGCCTTGCGGTCAAGTAGCTCATCGAGGTTGACCTCGAGGATGGCAACGCGTTCGGTGACATCGAACGCAGCGAGCACCTCGGGAGCGACCTCGCCGACAGCGCCGAGCGGTGCCTTGCCCGCCTGCAGCGTTGCGCTGCGCGTTGCATGCAAACCTGCTGGGACCTTGCTCTGATCGACTCGAGCACCGAAGCCCAGGTTGGTGGTGAGTTCACGCCACACAGCGACGGCCGCCGGAGCCTCACGACCTGCGAGTACGACCGTCAACGCCTCGTACTCAGCTGGCAACTCGGATTCGCTCGGCGGATAGACGTGGCCGATCTCGAACAAGCTCAGGCCCGTCTGGCGGTGACTCTCGTTGTAGGCGATTGCTTCCAGCAGGCCGGGTCGCAACGAGGTGCGCAGCACGCTCTCCTCGGCAACCAGCGGGTTCGTGATCGAAATAGCTTCTGCCGGGAGCCCCGCTTTGGCCAGTGTGCCGGGTGCGAGGAACGGGTTGGGCATCGCTTCGGAGATACCAAGGCCGAGGAGTACCTCGCGGACGAGGCGACGGCGCTGCTGCCGCTCGGTCAACCCACCGTGGAGCATCGACTTCGGGACGCTCGATCCGAGTCGGTCGTAGCCGTAGTGCTTGGCGATCTCTTCGACCACGTCGATCTCAGCAGTCGAGTCGAGGCGCCACGTCGGTAGCACGACGGTCCGAGTATCACCAGCTCCGGCCACCGTGTAGCCGATCGGGTCGAGCAGGCCCGGCAGATCGTCGGCGACCAGCGTTGTTCCGAGCACCCGGTTGACGGCATCGACGCGAACCGCGACCGTCCGCTCGGCGGGCATCAGGTCGCTCGATTGCGCATCGGCTCCCCCGGCGTGCACGACAAGATCAGGACAGGTTTCGCTCAGTAGCTCGGCGAAGCGCAAGACCGCCAGTGGCATGCCATGCGGATCGACGCCGCGCTCGAAGCGTGTCGATGCCTCAGAGCGAAGGTTGGTGCGGGTTACCGTCTGGCCAATGCCGACCAGGCTGAACCAGGCCATTTCGAGGGCCACGGTCGTCGTGCCATCGCTGATCTCGCTGTCGAGGCCGCCCATGACGCCGCCGACGCCGATAGGCCTGTCGGTGGCGTCACAGATGAGCAGGTCGGCTGCACTGAACGCCCGGTCTTGGCCGTCGAGCGTCGTGAGATGCTCACCTTCGCTCGCCAGGCGAATCCGGAAACCGCCGCCGCCGAGCGTGTCGAGGTCGTATGCATGGTTCGGCTGGTTCAGCTCAAGCATCACATAGTTGCTGACGTCGACGACGTTGCTGATTGGGCGCATACCGGCAGCGGTGAGCCGATTCGCCATCCATTCGGGTGACGGCTTCACTTCGACGCCAGAAATGACGGTCGACGTGAATCGGGTACATCGGTCGCCGTCGATGATCTCGACGGGCGTCGTGCGCGGCTCCCCGGTGATGGCGGCATCAGAAGTCGGCGGACGGAACTCGACGCCCATTTTGGCGGCGAGATCACGCGCAATCCCGACGTACCCGAAGCAGTGCGGCAGGTTGCGCGTGACGTCGGCATCGATCAAAACATCGAGGCTGAGCCCAAGGGCCTCGCCGTAGGGCTGGCCCAGCTGAGTCCCGGCGGGCAGGATTCGGATGCCGGAGTGATCTTCGCCAAGGCCGAGTTCTTGTGCTGAGCACAGCATGCCTTCGGAGTCGATGCCGAGGATGCCGCGCCGCTCGATCTTCATGCCGTTGGGCATTTGCGTGCCGAGCGTCGCCAGCGGGACGATGTCACCTTCGGAGATGTTGTCGGCGCCGCACCACACGTGGCGCTCTTGGCCATCGCCGGCATCGACGTACACGCGTTGCACCTTTGCAGCATCAGGATGGCCTTCAAGCCTGATGATTCGTGCGGCGACAACGCCATCGACGGTTTCGCCGATCACGTCAGCCGATTCGACCTCGAGGCCGAGTGATGTCAACGCATCGGCGACGCGTTGGACCGCAGCTGCGTCGGTCGGATCGCCGAAGTCGCCGTAGTCGTTGAGCCAAGACAGAAGAATCTTCATCAGAACTGCATTCCCTTAAAATTGTTCGACGAATCGCTTGTCGTCGGCGTACATGTCACGCAGGTCGCCCACGCCGTGACGTTCTTTGGCCATCCGGTCGATACCAAAGCCAAACGCGAAGCCGCTCCACTCGTCAGGGTCCAGGTTGCAGGCGCGCAGCACGTTCGGATGCACCATGCCGCTGCCGCCCAATTCGATCCAACTGCCGTCGGGGCGCTGGATGTCGAACTCCGCTGATGGCTCGGTGAAGGGGAAATAGCTCGGGCGAAGCCTCGAGTTGAATCCCGGCCCAAAGTAGGCCTTGGTGAACGCATCAATCGTGCCAGCCAGATCGGCCATCGTGATGTTGCGATCGATGACGAGGCCCTCGATCTGATGGAACACCGGCATGTGCGTGGCGTCTGGTGTATCGCGACGGAACACGCGGCCAGGCGCAACGATGTAGATCGGCGGCTCCTCGGCAAGCATCGTGCGGATCTGGACCGGCGATGTGTGCGTGCGCAACACCGTGGTGCCGGCTTCGCCACCCGGGGGCACGTGGTCGACGAACAGTGTGTCCCACTCGCCGCGGGCCGGGTGGCCAATCGGCATGTTGAGCGCTTCGAAGTTATGCCAGTCGGTTTCGATCTCAGGGCCCTCTGCCACGGTGAAACCGAGGCCCACGAACACGTCTTCGAGGCGCTCCCAGGCCTGCGTGACGAGATGCGCGTGCCCACGGGTGGGTGCCGTGAAGTACTCGGTGAGGTCGAGACGTTCGCCCTCGACCTGCGCGGCGAGCGCTGCCGACTCGAGCGCCGAGCGTCGTTCGCCGAGCGCGGCGTCGACGGCGCTCATCGCGTCGTTGACGGCCGCGCCAGCCGCCTTCTTCTCGTCGATCGTGTCGAGGCCGCCGAGCTGCTTCTTCAGGCCAGCGAGCTCGCCCTTCTTACCGGCGTACCGGGTCGCGAGGGCGACAATCTCGTCGACGGTCGCTGCAGCGTCGATATCGGCCAGCGCTGCCTCTTTGGCAGCAGTGATTTCTGGGATCACAGGGGTTCCTTTCAGGTCATCCGGAGTGCGTTGTCAATCCCCGGATGAGGGAGAAACGTGGGCAGGAACGATTTCGTGCGTGTCACGTCCCCGGTCACCCGGGGAACAGAAATCGCTGCGACTGCAGTTTCACGACGCGTATCGTAGCCCGCACCGCAGGCAGATCCCAGGATGAATACCACGCTTCGTGCCTGGCACAAGGTTGTATCTCACCGCTCTTCGTTCCCCGCCGAGACGTTGGCGGTCACCGGCCGGGCACACGCTGCGCGAAGCGGATTCGGTTCCCGTTCTGGTCAGCGACCTCGAAATCACGAGCCCACGGCATCGTGTCGATCTTGGCGCCGGTGACCGCAGCCAGGATGTCGACATCGTCGACCCACACGTAGAGCAATCCCGGCCCGGGTGCATCGCCGCTGTGCTCAGACAGATGCACCTCGGCGCCCTCTCGCTCCATGCCAACGTATGCCGGCAGGTGCGGCTCGAACCGGTGCTCGAAGGTCTTGATGAACCCATACCGCTCAAACCAGGTGACCGACGCCGCAGCATCACTGGTTGGCAGAATCGGGACCACATTCGTCGCCATCCCTGCACCGTAACCCGAACCCGCCGAGCGGTGAGCCGCCAGCCGACCCAACTGGCGCGAGGCTCACCGCTTGGCGCAATCAGTTCCGTTGCCGGGCAGCTTCGAAGGCGAGGACCGTCGTGGCCATGGCGACGTTGAGCGATTCGGTGCGCCCCCGGTGCGGAATCGTGACCCACTCACGAATCGGTCCATTCGCATCGTCCCAGTGGTCGGGAAGGCCGGCGGCTTCGTTGCCCATGACGATCGCCACCCGGCCAGTGAAGTCGACATCGGTGTGTGGCAGCACGGTGCGCCCGTCTGCGCTGTGACTACTCGTACCGACCAAGCGAAGCCCTGCTGCTGCGACATCGTCGAGTTCGGCAACGATGAACGGTACGTGGAAGAGCGCGCCTGCAGCGGCGCGAACGACCTTCGAGTTGTATGGGTCGACGCCGCCGGGCGTCAGAACGACCAGGTCGGCTCCCGCAGCTTCGGCTGAACGAAGAATGGTGCCGAGGTTGCCAGGATCGCTGATCCGATCGAGCGCGACGACGAACGACGCTGCTTGCAGTCGCTCCGCGATGTCACCGACTTCAGGCATCTGGACGATCGCCAGCGGGGGTTGCGGGGCATTCGTCGACGCCACGCGTTCGAGGACGCCAGACGCAAGTTCGAAGATCGAGCCCCCGCCTTCGATTGCGGAATCGCTGTTCTCCGGGACGAACTGTGATTCACAGACCCATCCGGCCCGAATCGCCTCCGTGACCAGGACCGGGCCTTCAACAACGAAGGAACCTTCCTCGTAACGCGAACTGCGGCGCCCCAAAAGGCGCCGCAGTTGCTGAACTCGTGAGTTCTTAAAATCAAGAGATGTCATGCATCCCTTGGTCTAGTTGATCAGAGGGCAGCTTTCGCGCTCTCGACGAGCTTCGCAAACGCTGCGGGCTCGGTGAC
>JBNMOS010000184.1:0-5351 GCA_051275435.1 Ilumatobacter sp. | reverse complement strand
CCCTGGCCATCTTCATGGCCAACGCCGGTGGAGCGTGGGACAACGCAAAGAAGTACATCGAAGCCGGCGCTCATGGCGGCAAGGGTTCCGACCAGCACAAGGCTGCCGTTGTCGGTGACACCGTTGGCGACCCGTTCAAGGACACCTCGGGCCCGTCGATGAACATCCTGCTGAAGGTCATGACGATCGTCAGCCTGGTGTTCGCATCAGCCTTCGTCTGATCAACACCTGAACAACTGAATGGAGGGCGGGCCTACGGGCCCGCCCTTCGTCGTTTTCAGGCGGGTTTCAATCTGATCAGATCTTGATCTCCGCTCGACCGGTCCTTGAAGTGGGTCGTTGAAACTCGTCATGTCCTTCCGACGACACAGACAGGTTTCCAACGTGCACTCCACTGCATCTCTCCCCAGCTCGAATTTCCGACTGGCCGCCATGGCTGTGCTTGCGGCCGTCACGGTTGGCGTCACGGTCATCGACATCGACGTTGCCAGCAGCGCAGCGGCGACGACAGCGCTGGCCCCGGCGAGCACCGTCGCCAGCACCGTCGCACCGGTTGATGCCGCCCTGCCGGAAGCCGTTTCGACCGACGACGGCGCATTCATTGCAACCAGCGCGGCGAGCGAGCCCCCCACAACAACCGCCGAAAGTACCCCCGAGACAACCGTGGCGGTCGCTGACGAAGCGCCGACAGCCCTAGGGCTCACGTTCGACTTCGAAGTCGACGCCGCCGGGTGGACATCGATGAATGGCAGTTGGAAGATCACTGACGGTAAATACATCCAAAACGACAGCACTGGCTACGACTTCATCAGCCAGTTCGGCGAACTCCCCCCGACCGAGTTCAGTATCTCGGTCGAGATGACCGCAGTTGACAGCGACTTCAATGGCGGCGTCGTTCTCGGACAGACCGTGCTCGGCTCACGCCGAGGCGCCACGTTGATCGACTTCACCGACTCGGGCATGTTCCTTCGCTGGGGCCTCTATAGCGCCGACACCGGCGCACACGAATACCAGGGCGGCCTGGCGATGCCCGGCGACTTCGACCCCACGCTGCCCCACACCCTGACAATCGAGGCAGGAGCGTCGCGGACCATGGTGATCGTCGACGGTGAACGGATTGCCGACTTCGCTGCAATCGTTCCTGGGTACGTCGGTCTTGCGACGTCAGTCTCTTCCATCGCATTCGACAACGTCGAGATCGTGAGCCTGTAATGGCCGCCACGATGGTCACTCGCCCCTCGGCCGCGGCGTCGAGCATGTCCCCGTTTGCCAGCCCCCCAACAGGCGCACCTGCAGAGCTCGACCTCACGCCGAAGACTGCCGCGAACACTCAGGGCGCGACGACCGCTCAACAACCAGCGAAGCAACGTGACGGCTTCCTCGACGCACTGCGTGCCGTTGCGATCATCCGCGTCGTGCTCTGGCACGCCTTTGGGACGCCAATTATTTCCTGGGTCATCGCCACGATGCCGATGATGTTCTTCGTCGCTGGCTCGTTGCTCCACAACTCGCTCGAGGCCCGCCCAGCCGGACAGGTACTGCGTTCTCGCCTCCGTCGTTTGCTCGTCCCGTTCTGGTTCTTCGGAGCGATCGTCCTCGGCTTCCTCTCCATTGTCCACCTCAGCAACCCTGGGCCCACGACCGACTTCTCGCCCGACCAACTTCTCGGCTGGTTCATCCCGCTTGTCAACCCGACCGCTTCGGGTTGGGAAGCTGGATGGGCATCGAGCCCGCTCTGGTACATCCGGGCATACCTCTGGCTCCTCCTCCTGTCGCCGCTGCTGCTCGCCGCCTGGCGCCGATTCGGCATGGCCCTCCTTCCCGCCCCGCTGGTCCTGATGCTCGCCGGCGAGTACCTCTCGCGGACCACCGACCCCGGCCCGAACAGTCCAGTCTGGATTCTCGGTGACCTCGGCATTTACTCGTTCTTCGTGCTGCTCGGCTTCGCTCATGCCCGCGGCGCCTTCAGCCAGATCAGTGTCCGCGAACTCCTCGAGTGGCTCGGCCTGGCAGCAACCGCGACCTTCGTTGCTTGGCACTTCTTCCCCGCAGCGACCGGCGTGATTAATCACAGCTACCCGACGCTCTGGGCGTCAGGCATCGCTTGGATCGCTGTTGCCTTCCTCGCTCGCCCGTGGCTCAGCGTCGTACCGCAGGTTCCTGTGATTGGCGGCATCCTCTACTGGATGACTCGCCGCGCGATGTCGATCTACCTCTGGCACAGCCCCGCAATCGTGAGCGCCTACCTCATTGCTGACCAGCTCAACCTCAACCCGACACCGACACTGCTGATCGCCATGATCATCCCGCTCGTCGTCTTGGCAGTCATCTTGACCGGCTGGATCGAGGACGTCGCTGGCGGTCAGCCAGCTGAGATCTGGCCGACTCGCTCCACCGACAAGGTCATGGTCCGCGACACACTCGGCCACATCGTTCCTGCGCGCCGTCACGGCCTCGTCGGCGCACTGGCGGCCGGTTGCGCAGCGACCCTCGTGGCACTCGCAGCAATCGCCCCGGCAGCGTCCGCTGACGCCACCGGCACCGCGCAGGCTGCCGCAACAACCACCACTGACACCGACAGCGGACTCGCACTCCCACCGGCACCGTCCGGTCGGCCCGACCCGCAAGCCGGCACCACCGCCACCGTCACCGCCGCCACCGCTGGCACCCAGACCGACAGCGGACTCGCACTCCCACCGGCACCGTCCGGTCGACCCGACCCGCAAGCAATTGCGACCAACGCAGCCGCCGATGTGGTTCCAGCAGCACCAGCACCCGGCGCCGCACCCGTTACGACTTTGGCCTCCTCGCCAGAACTGGCGGCGCTGACCGAACAATGGTTGTCCACCTCCGGAATCTCCGGTGTGCGCGTCGCCGTGGTAATTCCCGATGGCACATCGCTCTTCGCAGGGGCAGGCACCGACGGCGACGGCTCCCCGATGAACGTCGACAGCAGCACTGCTGTCACGTCCATCACCAAGACGATGACGGGCGCGATCACGATGCAGCTTGTCGACGAAGGCCTCCTCGACCTCGACGCACCGATGACCTCGATTCCTGGTGCCGGAGAGATCCCTGGCGGTGCGTCGATCACCATCCGGCAACTCCTCAATCACTCGGGCGGGCTTGCCCCTTACCAGGAGACCCCGACCTACGACTCGAGCACGTCGTTGGACCCGCTCGCTGCGGTGCAGATGGCCCTGGCCACCGACCTCCAGTGGGCACCGGGCAGCCAGGCTGGCTACTCGAATAGCGGCTTCCTCGCACTCGGGCTTCTGATCGAGAACGCAACAGGCCAGGACTACGAGACTGTCCTCGCCGAGCGCATCCTCGAGCCGTACGGTCTCTCTGCAACCTCGGTCGACACCACCCCGCGACAGGGCTGGATCGGCGACTCTGCCGGTGGCGTCTCGTCGACCGTCAACGACCTCGCTACGTGGGGCGCTCATCTTTACCGAGACGGCGATGTCGTGTCACCAGGCTCACTCCAAGAAATGACCAGCATCGACGACTCGCTCTACGCCGGCCTCGGCACCTTCCCGGTCTGCCCGTGCACCCCGAACGGCGACGGCACAGTGCAACCCACCTCCTACGGCCACAACGGTGGCTCGGTCGCCCTGCAGTATTCGCCGGCGGACAACGTCGTCATCGCCGTTGGCTTCAGCGAATCGTTCTGGCTCGGCGGCTTCGGCCAGTCGGACGTGTACGAGTTCCTCGCACAGGTCCGAGTCTTCGCCAACAGCTGATCCCATTCTCGTGGGGCTCCGTGTGTCGGAACTCGGAGCCTCACGAACACTCAGTCGTCGTCAGAGAGATCGGCGACGAAGTCAATGAGCTGCTCAACCGCGCCGACAAGTTCTGGCGTGAGGTCAGCGAACGTGTGAACCTGGTTACGCAGGCGCGGCCAGAAACCCTCGAAGGGCGCACCGAGTGCAGCGCACAGCCCTTCCTTCCAGGTGACCTCGGGGTCAAACGGGATGTCGGGCCAGGCGTCAAGGCCAAGCACCTTCGGCCGGATACCGGCCCAGACATCGACAAACGGATGCCCCGTAATCAGGACGTTCGGATCCTTCACTGTCTGGGCGATGCGCGTTTCTTTCGAGCCGGGAACGAGGTGATCGAGCAGCACACCGAGCTTGCGCTGGCGGCCCGGCTGAAACTCGCTGACCATCGCCTTCAGATCGTCAGCACCGTGCAGCGGTTCGACGACGATGCCGAGATCGCGAAGATCATCACCCCAGACATGTTCGAGTAGTTCGGCGTCATGTTTGCCTTCGACCCAGATGCGGCTGGCGCGAGCGACACGCGCCCGTCCGTCACCGGCAAGCGACCCTGATGCGGTCGTCCGCTGCGTGACTGACTTCACCTGCTTCGGTCGCACAAGCGTGACGGGTTTGCCGTCGATCAGAAATCCGCCGGGCTTCCACGTGAAGTGCCGGAGGTACTGAGCGCTGTCTTTCAGCGTGACGCCCTCAGCACTCCACCGGGCGATGCTGCCGACAAAGTGACTCGACCGGTCTTCGATCACCATGCCAAGTTCGACCACGATCGATGGATATTCCTTCGGTTTCGCGCGGCCCATCCCACCGTGGGTGAACTCGTCGAGGATGTCGCCGTTGAAACTCATATTGGAAGCCATTGAGCATGCCACGGGGACCGGCACTCGTCGCGGCATCAGCCGAAACACAACCGTTGTCTGGTCAAGTGGTGGCGCGCCGGTGCCAACCATCGGCCGTGAGGACCAAGTCGCTTTCGCTGCCGTCAGGAAACCGGAACGGCGCACGGACACCACTGTGGGCAACGGCTGTCGGCAAGACCAGTTGACCGAGAGGCATGTCGTCGCCGGTAGTCCATCGATGCCAACGGCAAGCGGGTACCTCTGTCAGCTCGACGGCTGGTTCGCCGAGGATCTCGATCGAGCCGTGGACGACGCCTGCCTGCTCGTAACCCGTTGACATGTCGGGCTGCGCGTCGAGGCGCTGCTCGGCGGCCGTGGCGTACCACTCGAGGTCGAAAGCAATGGGCGTCGGGATGCCATAGCCCCGACCGAGTGCGTCCTCGGGGTCATCGAGCGATGCCGCGTAGGTTTCGTTGCCGATGGTCCACTGTTCCATCGGAGCTTCACGCATGTGTTCGGCCCACATCGCCTCACCTTTGACAATGAATGGGTCGGCAAGCCTGACCGGTACATCGAAGTCGGTGACGTGGAGCAGCGGTCGACCTACCCGCGCCAGCGCCGCCCAATACCAGGCCGTCCGACCGACAATGCGATGCCCGGAGACCACACCGAGGCTGGCGTCTGCGGTCCATGCAGCAAACACCCACTCTTCGACACTGCCAGGGTGGCGGCC
>JBNMOS010000183.1:0-5385 GCA_051275435.1 Ilumatobacter sp. | reverse complement strand
TCGACATTGCGCTGCTCGTTCCGCTTTGACCGGTGTGCCACCAGACCGTGAGTCTGGTTTCCCGTCATCTCGAAGCACAGGGCATCACCACCATCGTGGTCGGCAGCGCCCGTGACATCGTCGAGGAATGCGGCGTCGCCCGGCTGCTCTTCGTCGACTTTCCACTCGGCAATCCGTGCGGCCAGCCCGGCGATCGCGACATGCAGCGGTCAATCGTGTCGTTGGCGCTCGACGTCGCTGCTACGGCAGTTGCCCCGCGCACCACGGTCCAAGCACCGGTGCGGTGGGGAACCGACGACTGGCGCGCCGCATACATGCGTGTCGACGACTCAAATATCGACGCGCTGCGCGCCGCTGGCGAGAAGCGGCGAGCAGCAGGAAAGGGCTGACCGATGGGACGACTCGACAACAAGGTGGCACTGATCACCGGCGGCGCCCGGGGCCAGGGTGCAGCCGAAGCTGAACTCTTCGCCGCTGAAGGCGCAACGGTCTACATCACCGATGTGCTCGACGAGGTCGGCGCCGCAACCGCCGAGCAGCTCGGCGATGCCGTTACGTACCTGCATCACGATGTCACGAGCGAAGGCGACTGGGCCGGAGTGGTCGGCGGCATCATCGAAGAGCACGGCCGCATCGACATCCTCGTCAACAACGCCGGCATCTTCGAACCGAAGCCGATTGCCGACACCACGCTCGACGACTGGAACCGCACGATCCTGATTAACCAGACCGGGGTCTTCCTCGGCCTGCGCGAGGCAGGCCTCAAGATGCGTGATCACGGCTCGGGCAGCATCATCAACATCTCGTCGATCGCCGGCCTCGGCGGTGCGAGCATGGCCCACGCCTATGCAGCGAGCAAATGGGCCGTCCGCGGCATGACGAAATCGGCAGCCCTCGAGTTTGCCGCTGACGGCGTTCGCGTCAACTCGGTCCATCCGGGCATCATCGACACCGACATGTTCAAGGAGTTCGGTGGCAACACCGAACGCATCATCGCCGCCATCCCGATGGGCCGCGTCGCCAGCGCGCAGGAAGTCGGCACGCTCGTTCTGTTCCTTGCGTCGGACGAAGCGTCCTACTGCACTGGCCAAGAGTTCGTGGTCGACGGCGGTTTCAAAGCCTGATACCCCTGTCAGGGCTCGCTAGGGAACTGCGATTCGCGTGTCGTGGTCATCGGCGATACTCCCTCAGTAGCCGTCGGACTGGAGACACTTCGTAGTGTTCGTGAGCATGACACGCCGAACCGTTCACGACATGGTCAACGAAGCCAAGGCCGAGATCGAAGAGTTGACGGTTGACCAGGTCGCCGCCGAGATCGAGGCTGGCACGGCGGTGGTCATCGACATCCGTGACATTCGTGAACGTGTCGAGAAGGGTGCGATTCCTGGCGCGATCTCGGCGCCGCGCGGCATGCTCGAGTTCTGGTTCGACCCCGAGAGCCCGTACCACCAAGACCGCTACCAGCCCGAGAACCGCTACATCTTCTACTGCGCGGCCGGCTGGCGTTCGGCTCTCGCCACCAAGGTCATCGGCGAGCTCGGCTTCGACAACGTTGCTCACCTCGAATCGGGCTTCGCCGGTTGGGCCGAGTCTGGCCAGGAGGTCGCCGACATCGCCTCGACCTCGAAGTGGGTCAAGCGCGACTGACCAAGTGGGTCAAGCTCATCTTGAGTGAGCGGTAACGGCCGGTTCAGTCGGTCGGAAAAACGATGACGCTGCGGGCCACGTTGCCCTGTTTCATGTCTTCGAAGCCCTCGTTGATCTCGTCGAGGGTGATCGTCTTCGAGACCATCTCGTCGAGCTTGAGGCGACCTGCCATGTACATCTCGATGTAGCGCGGCATATCGGTGCGGAACTGGTTCGACCCCATGTTCGAACCGGTGAGCGTCTTCTCGTACAGCAACTCGACGCCGTGAATTTCGATCTTGGTGCCGACCGGGATCATGCCGATCACCGTTGCCTGACCGCCCTTGCGCAGCATTTGGAACGACTGCTCGGCGGTCTGCTTGAGGCCGACGGCTTCGAAGGCATGATGCACTCCCCCGCCGGTCAATTCCTTCACCGCGGCAACGGCGTCGACGTCGGCTGCGTTGACGACGTGGGTGGCGCCCATCTCTTGTGCGAGTTCGAGCTTGGCCGGCGCCATGTCGACCGCGATGATCTTGTTCGCTCCGGCGATGCGAGCGCCCTGGATTGCTGACAGGCCGATGCCGCCGCAACCAATGACCGCGACCATTTCGCCCGGGGCCACCTTCGCGGTACGGAACACCGCACCGAGGCCGGTGGTGACGCCGCAACCGATCAGCGCCGCCTTGTCGAATGGCATGTCTTTGTCGATCTTCACGAGTGCTTGCTCATGCACCAGCATCTTCTCGGCGAACGACGACAGGTGCAGAAACTGGTTGACCGGCTCGCCGTTGCGTGACAGTCGAGGCGCCTCGCCCGGGCCACGGACCAGTTCGGTGTCTTTGTTCTCGCAGAGCGCAAGGTGGCCGTCGGTGCACTGCGAGCAGTGACCGCAGAACGCCGACAGGCAGGTGATGACGTGGTCGCCCGGTTGGACGTAGTGAACCATTGAGCCCACCGCTTCGACGACGCCTGCCGATTCATGCCCGAGGATCGACGGGCAGGTTGACGGGTACTTGCCCTCCATGAAGTGGAGGTCGCTGTGGCAGATGCCGGCAGCAGCCGTACGGATCAGTACTTCGCGTGGCCCGGGTTCGCCGATTTCGACGTCTTCGATGTCGAGGATGCCCGGGACCGAGTTCAGAACTGCAGCTCTCATGGCCCCAAGATTGCACCACGGCGCCATCAACTCCCAAGTCAGACGTCACACCTGATTAGTCTTCGGAGATGACCGCGCTTGAAGCTCAACCCATCTCGGGAATCGACACCAGCGACGCAGACCAGATTGTCGTGCGGCAGAAGTCGGCGACAATCGGCGCCGTAGTCAGCGGTGTCGACCTCAGTTCGACGCTCAGCGATGCGGCGATCGGCGTCATCCGCCAAGCGCTCCTCGACTGGAAAGTGCTCTTCTTCCAGGATCAGGACATCACCACCGAGCAACACCTTGCGTTCGGCCGCCGCTTCGGCGAGCTGGAAGTCCATCCGTTTGCACCGGAAAAGCCTGGTTTCCCTGAAGTGCTCGCCATCACGCACGACGAAGACTCTGCTGGTTACGAGAACCTCTGGCACTCCGACGTAACGTGGCGGGCCGACCCATCGCTCGGTTCGATCCTGCGGCTAGTCGAAGGGCCTGCTGTGGGCGGCGACACGCTGTTCGCCGACATGTACGCCGCATACGACGGCCTCCCGCAGCGGATCAAAGACCGAGTCGATGGCCGAGTGGCGCGACATGACTTCGCAGGCTTCCGCCGAGGGTTGCGTCGGCGAGGGGCCTCAGATGAGGAAATCGCCGAGTTCGATGCGACCTATCCCAACCCCGAGCACCCGGTGATCCGCACACATCCCGAAACCGGTCGCAAAGCCATCTACGTGAACGCTGCATTCGCCCAGGAGATCGTGGGCCTGGACCCCGACGAGAGTAACGAATTGCTCGAAATCCTCTACCGCCAGGCCAGCTACCCCGAGTACCAGGTGCGGTTCCAGTGGGAGAAGAACTCGATTGCGTTCTGGGACAACCGGTCGTGCCAGCACTACGCCGTGTCCGACTACTGGCCGAAGGTTCGCCGAGTGGAGCGTGTCACCATCATCGGTGACGTGCCCTACTACGACGCCTCACAGGAGCCGACCGAGGCCCCCGACGACCCATTCCGCGGCGTCATCAAGCGCTGGACCCGGAGTTAAGAACGCTCGGTCGGCCGCTGTCAGCTGTTTGCAGCAGCCTTTCGGACCACCACCGCATGCACGATCAACGCGGCGCAACAAACGAGGACGACGATCTCGGGGTAGACCGACATCGCGGCTTCGGGCGACGGGTTCAGCCCGGGTCCGTCTCGGAACCCGAACCAGCCGCCCTCGGTGCGCGACCTCCAGAAGGCAAACAGCGACGACGCCGCCCAACCGAGGCCAGCGACCGGGGCTGCAAGCTGCAACAGCGGCGGCAACTTCTTGAAGAGCGATGCGAGTAGAGCGGCGGCGATCAAGACCGAGCTCAGTGCATTCAGGAGGAATTGCGCACCAATGTGAGCAATGGGAATGTCCTTATATCCGTCTTGGTACAACGAGAAATGGGCATATCCGGCAATCAACGCTGCAACTGCGGCAACGATTCGGAACGTGCGTGTGAATGTCATGGCTTCGACCTGGTTCAGCTGACCACGACGGTGGCGCGCATCGTCGGATGGATCTGGCAGAAGTAGGCGTAGATGCCTGCTGCAGCGAATTCAACCTCAAAGGTCTCGTTCTCACCGAAGTTGCCGGAATCGAACTGTTGGGCTGCGTCGTCCTTAGATGTCACCGTGTGGTCGAAGGGATCGCTGTTCGTGAATGTGACGGTGTCGCCGACTCCCACGTTCAGCTCAAGTGGACCAAATCGGGACTTCGTGATGTCGACCGCTCCGCCGGTTGCAGACGTGTCTGGCGACTCGGTGGCCGGAGCTGATTCGCCGGCGGCCGTCTCGACGGTCGAATTGTCCGCCGCGTCGTCGGACGAACTGCAAGCGGTAAGGGCCAGCACCGAGGTGGCAGCAATCAGAAGGAAACGGTGTGTACGCATGCTGTGGGTTCGCATGCGACCAGTGTGTGGATCACGTTCAAAGAAAATTTTGGGCACCTTGATCCAAGCTTCGTGGACGTGCGAACCATGACCACGCCACGGAACACCGTGGTCCGGCCCGGTCAATTCGGGCCTCCCCCCGTGAACAAGGAGCAATACCGAAATGCGCAAGTCAAGCAGAACCATCCTGGCACTCGCCGCAACAATCTCGATGACCGCCGCAGCATGCGGCAGCGACTCGAGCGACGCCGTGACGACGGAAGCGCCAGCCGCAGCTGAGGCACCGGTCGAGACCGAAGCCCCCGTCGAAACCGACGCCCCCGTCTCCACCGACGCACCGGCCGAAACCGACGCACCGGCCGAAACTGACGCACCGGCCGAGCCCGCCGCATTCGCCACCGATGATGGTGCGTCCTCGCTGCGAGCAGCACTGACCAGCCTCCTCCAAGAGCACGTCTACCTCGCTGGCGGCGCCTTCGAGACGGCCATCGACGCCGGCGGCGACTTGACCGACCCCGAGACCGTCGCAGCAGTCGAGGCACTCGACGAGAACACCGTTGCACTCGCCGACGCAGTCGGCTCGGTTGCCGGACCGGAGAACGGTGAAGCGTTCCTCGGTCTGTGGCGCCAGCACATCGGCTTCTTCGTCGACTACACCCTCGGCGAAGCAACCGGTAACGAAGAGATGAAGGCCCAGGCACTGACCG
>JBNMOS010000182.1:0-5451 GCA_051275435.1 Ilumatobacter sp. | reverse complement strand
AACGTGGGTTGGCTCGAACGAAAAATGCCACGCCGCTGGGTCGTGACGCTGGCATCGAGTTTCCTTGTTGTTGCAGCAGGGCTGTTCCTCGTTGCCGATGGCCCACTGTTCGTGTTGGCAGTCGGGCTGAGATCAGCCGAGGCGTCGATCTTCGCGGTGTGCATGTCGCTGTACATCATGGATTACATCGGCAAGCGGGATCTGACGTCGACCGAGTCCCGTCGCATGGTGTATCTCGGCGCGTCGTGGGTCATCGGTCCGACACTCGGTGTGTGGCTCTGGAGCAATGCACACACGTCAGCACCGTTTCTCATTTCGATCGTGATGACGCTCGTAACGTCTTGGTACTTCTGGCGTCTTCGGTTGCATCGAAATCCTGTTCTCCTCACACCGACCACAGCAATCCCCAACGCTGCGCAGAGCATGGTCCGGTTCTTCCGCCAGCGAAATCTGAGGATCGCCTACGCCATCACCACGAGCCGGGCGATCTTTTGGGCGGCGCTGTTCGTTTACGGGCCGATCTACGTGGTCGAGTCCGGTCTGCCGACGTGGGCAGCAGGCATCTTTCTCTCGGCGGCGAGCGGGATGCTGTTCATCAGCCCGATGGTCCGCGTCACCGCTGATCGCCTCGGTACGCGCGCGGTCATCATCGGTGCTCTCGGGGTGATGTCGTCCAGCATGGTGGCGTTGGCGATCATCGGCGATGCCCGCCGAATCGGCATCGTCTTCTGGCTCACGGGTGCGTTGGGCGGCGCCGCAGTCGACATGCTCGGCAACATCCCGTTCATGCGCCTCGTGAAACCACGCGAGCGGATCGCGATGACCGCGATCTTTACGACATGGCGCGAGACGTCGTTCCTGCTCGCACCCGTCATCGGGGCGGTTGCGCTCGGACTGGGCTCGTTCTGGCTTCTCTACCTCGTGATCGCCGTGCTCCTCGCGAGCGCCGCCATCGCCACGTCGTTCCTGCCTCGCCGACTGTAGGAAAGCGCCCCACGTAGCTCGCACTGTCGGGGTGGTACCCATGCCGCGCTGGCGGACGCCACTCGACAAACCGTCGTACACATGTGCACGATCGAACAGGCGACCCTGATCGAGTCCTGTCACCCACATCCGTATCTGGTTCGTCTGTAGGGGTAACCAACAGAAAGAGGCTGACATGGAATGGTGGATACTCGAGTTGATCACCGTTGGCGTGATGAGCGCCGTCGTGGGGGTGCTCGGCCCGTTGATCAAGCGATTTGGCAAGGCGTATGCGGCCGATGTGTTCCGCGTCAACCCACGGACCGGCAAGAGCTACCTGGTGTTGATGGACTTTGCGTACTACATGATCTTCGGTGCATACGTCTTGTTCGTGATCAAGTGGGAGCCCGACCAGGGATGGGAGCAGACCGTGAACGCTGATCAACTCCAAGGCTCGGTCGTACGTGTCGGTGGGATGCTTCTCCTGATGGGTCTCCTCCACGGGTTGAACGTGCTCACGCTGCCGGTGATCGGCCGCATTTTCACACTCAACCGTCAGTTGGACGATGACATCGCCGGTCCTCGGGCTGCCTGAGTCGGAATCGGTGCCGATGAACTGACTGGCTCAACGACTCCCATGACGACGAACGCTGCGCTGACGACGAAATCGGAGACGATCGATGCCGACGCGCTCGTGGCGCAAATGTTCGCTCAGGAAGGATCCTCGCTGGTCCGGCTCGCTCGATTCTTCTGCGATGATCGCAATGCTGCTGAAGACATGGTGCAGGAGGCGTTCATCCGACTGCACCGTTCAGCGGATTCAATTCGCGACATCGAACGGGTGCCAGCGTTCCTGCGGTCAATCGTCATCAACCTCGCGCGCGACCACAACCGGCGGGGTCTGATGTCGCTTCGCCATCGCAACGCGGCGGGACCGCCCGTCGCCCCGCCCGAGCCGGTCGACTCCGCCATCGCCGGGGCCGAAACTGTTGCCGTCCTCGACGCGCTTCGTCTTCTTTCTGAGCGGCAGCGGGCCTGTCTCGTACTCCACTACTACGAGGAACTCTCGATCGGAGAGGTCGCTGAGGCCATGCATATCTCGAAGAATTCGGTCAAGACCCATTGCCGCCGAGGGTTGGCAGCACTGGAACAACGGCTGGGAGATCGTCCATGAACGTCGAAGAGCGACTGGTCAAGGCGCTGCGCGCTGGCGATCAGGTCGAACCAAGCCCCGATCTGTGGACGCGCGTCGTGCATTCAATCGAAGAAGACCAGGCCCACCGGCGGCGAGTCCTCATTTCGACGGCCGCGGTGCTCGCCACGCTGGTCGCGCTCGTTGGCGCCGGCATCTTGGGCCTCAGCGACGGGCCGTTCGGCAAGTTCGTGCGACTCCCCGTAATGGAATTGATTGAAACCGTCGCGCTCGTCGCGCTCGTTGCCGTGCTCGGGCCCGCGATCCGACGCTTCGGGCGTGGCTACGCGGCAGACCTCTGGCCGGTTACCCCGGCGACCGCGACGGCACTGCTCCGACTGCTCGACGTCGCTTACGTCTTGATCTTCGGTGGATTCATCCTGATTACCGTCGATTTCAGCTTCGAGTCATCGAGTTGGAACGGTTGTCGCAGCGTCCTTTCTGCCGTCGACTGCCGCACCGTGCCGGACCAGATTCAAGACGCCAGCATGCGTCTCGGCGGACTCGTCTTAGTGATGGGCATCCTGCACGCCGTCACGATCATCCTTCTCCCCGTTATCGCGTTGGTCTCGAACTCGACTCGCGTCGGGCGGGCACTCCCACGATGGCTCGTCATCATCCTGGTGATCGCCGTTATCCCGATCGTCCTCCAAACATTTCTTGCGCTCGTTGGCTTGATCGGGGCAGCTTCGTGACAACCGCCCAGCATTGGGTGATCGACTCCCAGGCGGCCATTTTCCCGGCCCTCTTGCTATCGACGGCGCCCCTTCCGTATAATCCCGACTAATCCGATCATCATTATCGGCTTTACAAAGGGACAGCTCATGACGACCACCGAAACCAGCCCAGCCATCAACACCGTCAACATCGAAGCGGTCGCCGGACTGGCAGCAAAAATCCAAGAGAGCCCCGAGGTCGCATCCACGACCTGGAAGGCAGCGGTCACCTGGGAGCAAGGGTTCCGCTCAACTGCATCGATCCGCGACTTCGCACCGATCGGGTCCGACGAGCCAGCAGGACTCGGCGGAACCGACACGGCTCCCAACCCAGTCGAGCAACTGCTGGCCGCCCTCGGCAACTGCCTCGCTGTTGGCTATGCCGCCAACGCGACTGCAGCAGGCGTGGCAATCAACGACCTGCGAATTGAACTCGAAGGCGACCTCGACCTCCACACGTTCTTGGGCCTCAACCCAGGCGGCAACGCCGGCTTCCAGGGCATCCGCGCCAAGGTCATCATCGATGCCGACGCCCCCGCCGAGACCATCGAAGAGCTCCATCGGCTCGTCACCGGGACCTCCCCGGTTGGACACACGCTTGCCCGCGCGGTCCCGATCCAGGTGGATCTCGCCGAACGCTCCATTTCAGAAGTCCCCGCCTGAGTCAACAAGTTCGGCGTCGACGATCGTCACGGGCTCAATAGTCACGGGCTTGATGGTCACGAGCTCGTCACCTTCGAGGAAGATGCACTCACCCGGACGGTCGCGCGCTCACGAACATCTGCGCACCACCTCGTGGTCGGCTCACGATCAGCCCGATGGGTTCGGGGATGACAGTCGACGAAGGGCGAATGTCGAGGCGTTGCGCAAGTCGGGCGAGAATCAAGGTGAGTTCCATCTGGGCGAGGGCGAAGCCGACACACATCCGCGGTCCACGCCCGAACGGGACCCATGCCTCGTCGGCAACCGTTCGTTGCGACGTGTCCAGGACGGCAAACCGTTCCGGGTCGAATCGTTCGGGTTGCTCCCATACCGATGGGTCGCGACCCGCCAGGTATGGCGACCACAGCATCAGGGTGCCCTTCGGAATCGCGTGGTCGCCGAGTCGGATCTCGCACGCTGTCGTCCGTGCCGACACCCCGGACGCAGGATGGACACGCAGCGACTCGCGCATGGTCCGGTGCGCCACGTCGAGTGCGGTCAGCGCTGAATTGTCGAGCGGCGCGGCGCCGACGACACCCAGCACGCTGTCGGCTTCGTCGCGTAGTTCGGCCCAGAGCCCCGCTGAGTTCGTGGCCTCCCACAGGATCCATGCGAGCGATGAGGCAGAGGTGTCGTATCCCGCCCCGATGAGCGACTTCACCTGATCGCGGATCTCCTCGTCGGACAGGTCGGTGCGGTGAACGAGTGAGTCAAGAACGTCGCCCGCGTCGTCGCCAGTCGGTGGATGTGAACGCGAGGCACCGATGGCTTCGTCGATGACGGCGTCAAGCTCTTCGCGGTCGCGGCGAACCGCTGCCCGCTCCGTCCATGGGATCGGGTGAGGGATCTGCCGGAAGAGTGGGCGCGACAGATACAGCTGGCTGCGGGCGAATCGCTGGTCGATCTCGTCGATCCGGGTAGCGAGACGTTCGCCGAACAGCGTGCGGAGCACGATGTCAATCAAGAGCCGTCGACCGATCGGGTACAAATCGACCGGAACGTCGGGTGTTGATCTTGCGAGCAGTTGATCGATGGCGTCGTCGGTGCGGTTGATGATCAGTGGAATCCAGCGCTCGAGTCGGCGCCGGCTGAACGCTTGCTGGACAGACCCCCTGCGTCGCTTATGGTCGTCGCCGTCGGAGCCGATCATCGTCGTCTTGCCGACGACGAACCGAAACGGGCTGATCGGTATGTCGTAGATGAACCGGTCATTGGGCAGCAGGAGTAATTCTCGGATCAGAGCAGGCCGACCCACGATCATCATGCGCAACGGCCCGGCACCGAGCCCGCAGATCGGCCCGTACCTTGCGTTCACCTCATCGAGTGCAGATTGCGGCGTGCTCAAAAGATGGCGCACCAGGCGGACCTGATCGCGGCGCGATGGTCTCGGCACCGGAAGCGTCCGAGGGGCGTCCTTTGTCAAAGCGGGCGCAGCGTTCATCATCGAGTCTCCGATCGGACTTGCGTTCGGCTCATACCTTTACAGACGATCGACAGGCTCAAATGGGTGACACCGCCGTGAGCCGAGATCAGCGCACGCGATTTAGCGGCCGCAGTGCCACACTGCTGCACTAGGTTCGCTCCACGATCGAGCCGTCAAAGGGGCGACATGCAGTTCACAAGAACACATCGGCTCGTGGCAGGCCTGGCAATTTTGACACTTGTCGGAATGTCAGCCTGCGCCGGGGACGAAAGCTCGTCAGAGAGCGGCGATGTCGACAGCGTGCTCTCCGGCACGGAGAATGATCTGACCCTCAGCCAAGCCGAGTATGACGACGTCGGTGTGCTCCTCACCCAAGCCGGCGCTTCTGCACCAGTCATGACGAACTATCGCGGTCTGGGAATCAGCACCGTGACCAAGATGGGCGCCGACTACTG
>JBNMOS010000181.1:0-5472 GCA_051275435.1 Ilumatobacter sp. | reverse complement strand
GCCGACGCGTTGTACTTGCCCATTGCCTGGCAGATGAGGCCCTGCTCGAACAGGCCGAGCCCCTGGCCCCCGTACTCCTCCGGCATGGTGATCCCGAGGTAGCCATGCTTGGCAAACAATTGGAAGAGGTCGTCTGGGCACTCTTCGGTGTTGTCCATCTCGGCCGCGAGCGGGAGGAGCTGCTCGCGGCTGAAGCGCTCGGCTTCGTCAAGGATCTGTTGTTGGACATCGTTCAGTTCGAAGGCGCCGGGGGTGAGGGTGGTCATGGTGATCTCCTGATCAGATGGTGCCGGCTGCGGGGCCATCGGTGGCGCCGCCAGCGAAGGCTTGAGCGATGTTCATCCAGGCGGTCGCGACGTCGCCGGTGACTACAAGGTTGGTGTCGTCGACGTGTCGACGCTGGGTGGTGACGAGGCAGAAGTCAACTGCCGCGCCGGTGATCGTGTCGGCTGCGTCGTCGGGGCCGAAGTCCCACGTGGCGCCGGACGGTGAGGTCAGCGACACGTGAACCGGAGCTGACGGCGCCTCAAGTCGGCGATTGATGTAGCTCCACTTGTGCGTGATGAAGCCGAGCTGAGCGATGTGGCGAATGCGGTCGGTGTGTGCGCGTTCGGGCGCGTTGACGTCGTTCTGCCGCAATGTGTCGACGATGTCTTGGCCGTGCGCCCACGCTTCCATCAGGCGCGCGGTGAGAAAGGATTTCGATCCCATTGAGGGGCCGTACCAGATCACGCGATCCCGTTCGCCAAGCGATGCCGACGCCTCGGACAGCACGCCTCGGTTAGTGCGCCACGCGTGGAGCAACTTGTCTGGCGACATCGCTCGGTAGTCGCCAAGGGTGGCGAGATCCATCGCGTCGGCTGCGGCATCTGGGCTCATTGTCGACATCAGCTCACCGGTAAGCGCAGTAAATCGATCGGGGTCGGTGATGGCCAGTGCCGCGGTCGAGTCGAAGTAGGTGAGGTGGCCGATCTGGTCGGCGATCGACCATCGTGGGCTGGGGGTGGCGAGGGCCCAGACCTCGGGCTCGAGGTCGGCGATGATCGAGTCGAGTGCATCCTGTTCGGCGATCAAATCGGCGCGAACGGTTTCGACGGTGGGAGCTGCTTCATTCATGTGGTCAGGCTCTCAGGTCTTGTCGTTGCGAAGCGAGCGGAGGACGATGTCAGTCATCTCGGCGCTCGCCTCGTCGCGGGTCATGTGCATGTCGGCAAGGATGCCGGGCTGGCTGAAGTACAGGCCAGTGCCCGCGAGCATGCCCGCGGCGACAGCGGGGGAGACGTCTCGGAACTCTCCCGATTCGATGCCCAATTTGATGAGGTCCTCGCTCACCGACATCACGTATCGGAAGTGGCGATCGAGTAGTCGGCGCGCTGCTGGGTCGTCGTCGAGGTCGTCAGCGAACGCTGCGGTGAGCCGCTGCAACTCGAGGGCGCCGTTGATGTACGAGCGGACCTGGTCGGCGATCGGCGCGTCATGATCGACCGTGTCGAGGGCGCTGCGCCCTACGCGGTGCAGGAACCGGTCGAGGACCATCAGGACGAGTGCGTCTTTCGAAGGCGCCAGTTCGTACAGCGTTCGGCGTGAACAGCCAACAGCGCTTGCGAGAGCGGCCACTGTTGCTGTGGCGAACCCGCGTTCCAAGAACTGGGCCTCGAGGTGATCGAGGATTTCGCGGTGTCGTGCGCCCAGCCGCTCTTCAGCCCGACGCGGCAGCAACGGTTGCGGTGCGGTACCAAAAGCCATGATCTGGTACCGTAACATCTGTTGGGTCGCCTCGCGAACTGTCGAGTATCCGACAACACGTACGCAGAGCAGTCGATCAGAACAGGGGAACACATGGCAATCGGCAGTGTGATCAAGAGCCGTCTGGACAAGAAGTCAGACGACTACAAGGCGAACCTCGCAGAGATGCAAAAGCTCTGGGACGTGGTCGCTGCCGAGATGGCGAACGTGCCGGGCATCGGCGGCCAGCGCTACGTCGACCGCCATCGCAAGCGCGGCAAGATGCTTGTTCGCGAACGCATTGAGAATCTGATCGATCCGAACACGCCGTTCCTCGAACTCAGCCCGCTCGCGGCATGGGGGACCGAAGACCCGATCGGTGTCGGCATCGCGTCGGGCATCGGCACGATCGAAGGCGTCGAGTGTCTGATTACCGGCACCGACATGACGGTGCGCGGTGGCTCCGCCAACCCCACCACATGGAAGAAGAGTCAGCGATTCACCGAAATCGCCAAGGAAAACCGGCTGCCGGTGATCAACCTGAACGAGTCCGCCGGAGCCGACCTGCCCCGCCAAGCCGACCTATTCATCCAAGGTGGCGCGAGTTTCCGTGACCTCACGCAGTTGTCGCAGATGGGCATTCCCACCATCACGATGGCGTTCGGCCCCAACACTGCTGGCGGCGCCTACACCCCGGGCACGAGCGACTACACGGTCTTCGTCAAAGACAGGGCAACTGCCTACCTCGGCGGCCCACCGCTGGTGCAGATGGCGATCGGCGAAGTGGTCGACGAAGAGTCGCTCGGCGGTGCTGATATGCACTCCCGCACCTCTGGTCTCTCCGACTTTCTGGCCCAAGACGAAATGGATGCGCTGCGCATCACCCGCCAGATCGTGAAACATCTGCAGTGGAAAAAGCTCGGCCCGGGCCCGACCGAATCCCCCGACGAACCGATCTATGACCCCGCCGAATTGTTGGGCTGCGCCTCGGCCGATGTGCGTATCCCGTTCGACATCCGCGAGGTCTACGCCCGTCTCCTCGACGGCAGCCGATTCGAAGAGTTCAAGCCTCTGTACGGAGACAAACTCGTCTGCGGCTGGGCGTCGATTCACGGCTTCTCCGTCGGTGTGCTCGGCAATAACGGCATCCTCTTTTCCGAGGAAGCCAAGAAGGGTGCGCAGTTCATTCAACTGTGCAACAAGACCAACACTCCGCTGGTGTTCCTGCACAACATCACCGGCTTTATGGTCGGCTCCAAGGCCGAGCAGGGCGGCATCATCCGCAACGGCGCCAAGCTCATCAACGCCGTGTCGAACTCGACCGTGCCGCACTTCAACCTCATGGTCGGAGCGAGCTACGGCGCCGGCAACTATGGCATGGGGGGCAAGGCCTACAACCCGCGCTTCATCTTTACGTGGCCCAACCATCGCATTGCCGTGATGGGCCCGAAGCAGCTCGCGGGCGTGATGGACATCGTCACTCGCAACAGCGCGGCCGGTCGTGGGGTCGACGTCGACGAGGAGGCGCTGCAAGCACAAACCGCAGCACTCGAAGCCCAGATCGAACACGAGTCGACAGCGCTCTATTCGACTGGCCGATTGTGGGACGACGGAATCATTCATCCGGCTGATTCGAGAACCGTTTTGGGCATGGCCCTGTCGGCGGCGCACAGCAACGAAGTTGTCGGGGCCACGAGCTACGGCGTCTGGAGGCACTGAGATGACTGCATCAAATGATTTGACCGGTTTGCGTGACCATTGGGCCCCACCCGAAGGCTCTGAGCCCGTGCCGCAGCGGCCGATCAACAGATTGCTCATCGCCAACCGCGGTGAGATCGCCGTCCGGATCGCGCGTACCGCGCATCGGCTCGGCATGGGAACTGTCGGGGTGTACTCCGAGCCCGATGCCAACGCACTGCATGTCGACAGTGTTGACGTGGCTGTGGCACTCGGTGGCGAGACCGCCGCCGAGTCGTACCTGCGCGGCGATGCGATCATCGCTGCAGCGAAGGCAACGGGTGCTGATGCGATCCACCCGGGTTATGGCTTCCTCGCGGAGAACGCGGCCTTTGCTCAGGCTGTCGAAGACGCCGGCTTGATCTGGGTCGGGCCGACGCCCGAACAGATCACACTGCTCGGCGACAAGGTGGCTGCCAAGCGTGCCGCCGTAGAAGCTGGCGTGCCAACCACCCCTATCTGGGAAGTCGGCGATGATGGTGCAGTGCCCGATGGTGTGCCCATGCCGGCACTCGTCAAGGCCGCGGCGGGCGGCGGCGGACGCGGTATGCGCATCGTCACAGCGCCCGAGCTGCTGGCCGAGGCGATTCTCTCTGCGAGCCGCGAAGCGAAGGCTGCGTTTGGCGATGGCGCGGTGTTCATCGAGCCGTACATCGAACGCGGGCGCCACATCGAAGTCCAGATCATGGGCGACCAGCATGGAAACGTCATCCATCTCGGTGAGCGTGAGTGTTCGATCCAGCGTCGCAACCAAAAGGTGATCGAAGAGTCGCCATCATCGGGGATTTCTGAGGCGACGCGAACTGCTGTCTGTGATGGTGCGCTCGCCCTTGCCCGCGCTGTCTCCTATGTCGGTGCAGGCACCGTCGAGTTCCTTGTTGGCGAATCGGACGATGGCCAGGTCATCAACTTCCTGGAGGTCAATACCCGGCTTCAAGTCGAGCACCCCGTCACTGAAGAAGTCACGGGCTTCGACCTCGTCGAGATGCAACTGCGTGTCGCATCGGGCGAACCGCTGGCGGTTACACAAGACGACGTCACGATCACTGGCCATGCCATCGAGGTGCGCGTGGTCGCAGAGAATCCGGCGACCAACTGGATGCCGTCGACCGGTGAGATCACTGCGTTCGACGTCAGCGACGATGTGCGGACCGACACGGGCATCCGTGCTGGTGCCGTGATCTCTCCGAACTACGACTCGCTTCTGGCAAAGGTCATTGCTCACGCACCGACCCGCCGCGACGCAGCTCGTTTGCTCGCCCGGGCACTTCGCACGTCGCAGGTCAAGGGCGTCGATACGAATATCGAGATGCTCGTTGCAACGCTCGGCGAGCACGACTTTCTGGCGGCCAACACGCCGACCGCCTACCTCGGTGAGCATCCCGAGGTTCTCACGCCGGCGGGCCCCGCTGGCGACGACAGGGTGGCGCTGCTGCTCGCTGCGGTATTCGCCGACGAGCGGCGAACACGCGGTGATGACAAGCACCACGGTTTCGCACCCTCCGGTTTCCGCACCCTCCGCACCCAAGGCCAACGTCAAACGTGGACAGACGGTGCAACCGACCATCAGGTCGAGTTCATCGTCAACTCTCGATCGGCAGCGTCGGTGTTGCTCGGAGCATGGCCGACGCCGACCGATGACGGCACGCTGACGACCGATGAACGCCGCCGAATTGTGGTCCGTCTGCTGGCCCGCACCGACGAGCGTGAGGTCGTTGAGGTTGATGGCGTTCGACATGCCGTCGACGTCGCGATCGACGGCGATGCCGTTCGCACACGAAGTGCAGCGGGCTCGGTCGTCTTCACCCAGCTGCCCCGATTCGTTGAACACGAGCTTGACGACGCAGGCGGTGGCCCGATCTGCCCGCTTCCCGGCACCGTCATCGCAGTCCATGTTGAAGTCGGCCAGACCGTCGGCGAGGGTCATGTGCTGATGGTGGTCGAGGCAATGAAGATGGAACACAAGATCACTGCAACATCAGCTTCGACCGTCGGTGAAGTCCGATTCGC
>JBNMOS010000180.1:0-5566 GCA_051275435.1 Ilumatobacter sp. | reverse complement strand
CGAGATCGGACTCACGCTCAATCTGGGTACGCAGCCCTTCGAGTTCCTCTTTCAGGGAGCGAATCGCGCTGATCGCCTGCTTCTCCTGCTCCCAGTGTTCTTTCATCTCGGCGTTGGAGGCATTGAGGAGAGCAAGCTCGTCGTGCAAGGCATCAAGCCGCTCGGCCGACAGCTTGTCGCTCTCCTTCTCGAGCGCGACCTGTTCGATCTCCAACTGCAGGATCCGCCGCTGCACGACGTCGATCTCGGTTGGCAGCGAATCGATCTCGATACGCAGCTTCGATGCCGCCTCGTCCATGAGGTCGATTGCTTTGTCCGGCAAGAAACGCGACGTGATGTAACGATCAGACAGCACCGCAGCGCTGATCAGCGCCGAGTCCTGGATGCGTACGCCGTGGTGCACTTCGTACCGCTCCTTGAGGCCGCGCAGGATCCCGATCGTGTCGTCGACCGACGGCTCGCCCACGTACACCTGTTGGAAACGACGCTCGAGCGCGGGGTCTTTCTCGACGTGTTTGCGGTACTCGTCGAGCGTGGTGGCCCCGATCATCCGCAACTCGCCGCGAGCGAGCATGGGCTTGATCATGTTGCCGGCGTCCATTGCGCCCTCGGCGCCGCCTGCTCCGACGATCGTGTGGAGCTCGTCGACGAACGTGATGACTTGGCCGTCAGCGTCGGTGATCTCTTTCAAGACAGCCTTCAGGCGCTCTTCGAACTCGCCGCGGTACTTCGCTCCGGCGAGCATCGAAGCGATGTCGAGTGCGATCAACCGCTTGTTCTTGAGACCTTCGGGAACGTCACCGTCGGCGATACGCGCGGCGAGACCTTCAACGATTGCGGTTTTGCCGACGCCGGGCTCACCAATGAGTACCGGGTTGTTCTTCGAGCGCCGTGACAGCACCTGAATAGCGCGGCGAATTTCGTCGTCGCGGCCGATAACGGGGTCGATCTTGCCGTCTCGGGCGCGGGCGGTCAGGTCTTGGCCGTACTTCTCGAGAGCCCCGAACTTCTCTTCAGGGTTCTGGTCGGTGATGCGATGTGAACCGCGCACGTCCTTCAACACAACCAGCAGCTCCTCGGAGCCGATGTCGAGGCGGTCATTCATCGCGAGCAGCAGGTGCTCGACCGACAAGAAGTCGTCGCCGAGGTCTTTCTGGTACTTCTGGGCGTTGCTGACATTGTTGGTCAGCTCTTTACTCATCCGCGGCTCGTCGCCGCCGTAGGCCTTGGGGAGGCCTTGGATGCGCTCGTCGAGCTTGTTGCGCACCATCAGGGGTGCTTGGCCAAGCTTGGCGAGCACGGCCGGAATGATCGTCCCGTCCTGGCGCATCATGGCGCCCAGTACGTGGTCAGTGGTCAGCTCAGGGTTGGACAGGCTCTTGGCCTGGTCGATCGCCGCAGCGAACGCCTCCTGGGTCTTGATGGTCCATTTCTTCGGGTCGAATGCCATGTCGTCTCCGTTCCAGTTCCTGTGCTACGTCTTGCGCCGTCAACAATCCTGAGTCCGATCATATCAGGATTTAGATCCCATCAACTATCCCTGCGATTCTCCCGCGATTCTCCCTGCGACTGGGACTTCTGACGCAGATGCTCGATGACACCATCGGCGATCTCCGCCACGTCCTTGTACTCACGCACGGCCGGCGGCATCCACTCGACCGAAGCGGCAAGACGCTCCCACACAGCCGGATCATTGCTGACTGCCGGCAGCGGCGTGACCGACGTGCGGATCGTGAACAGCACACAGCGTGTCTCGGGAAACCTCCGCAGGGTCTCGCGTTCCACACGGAGAAACAGCTGATCAGGGTGGCAGGTCTCGGGCCGAGGTGCTGCCGTACCGTCGAGCGGGGTGTACCACGCCGGCGTGTCGAGTAATCCCCAGCCAAGCCGCCAGAAGCTGCGCTCCGGTCCCAACCGGTTGAAAAAGCGATCGACGGGTACCTCAAGGTGATCGTTGAGCATCGCGACGGGGGCATGCACCTCGGCCATCGTTTGGCCCAGCTTCGACCGCAGATCCCACCGATTCGGAAAACACACCGAACCGGCACCGAACACCAGTTGCCGCTCATCGCCCTGACCGCGCTCGACCATCAACACGAGATCCTCTGGAACAAGGCGCGCTGCTGCATCAAGCGGATGCAGCGACTGGTCGAGCGTTCGATCCCGATCAGGTACGGTCTGCGCGAGGTGCTGTACCAACGCGTCGGCAACCTCGATCGACTCGACCTCGACGTCATCGAGCGCCACAAACACCGACTCGGGGAACTCCGTGTTGAGCCGCGTCTTTTCGCGCAGAGCGGCGTCGGTGTCTGGGCCCCATTGGATCCAGTCGGCCAGATCGAGCGGTCGGACACCGAGCCGCCAGCGGAACTCATTTGTCGACGGCGACGGCCCGTCCATGAACGGTAGGTACGGCGCATCCACAGTTATCGACACCCCACCAGACTACGACGGAGCCCGCGCGCGGTGGCTTACCCGGTGCCGCACCCGGTGCGACGACTCGAGCGAAACCTAGGTCGCGACATCAACACCCAGGGGTTTGCCGGAATTTTCCACCTCGGCAGTGGGCCATCCGAGTCACACACACGAGTACCGGCTCACGCGCAACGTGACGTGCGGCCGGGATCCACTTTCGCTACGAACCCTGGCGGTGACAACAGCTCGGTATCGTCAATTGGATGTCCCGGCACCGCCCGCCTCACGTTGCCCAAGGCACGTGGCGCTCGGGCGCGCTCCACGTGTGGGGTTGGAACGGTGTCGACACCGCATCAATGGCTTGGCTGTACTCCGGATTCCGCAAGATCGACGACGATGGCCGTCGCACCGGCTGGCACGATTCCCCCATCTCCTACGGCGCGATCGGCCGGGTGACGATCGACGTTCCCGGCCACCACACGATGCACGCATCGTCGGTTCAGCTCGACTCGATCGGTACTGCGGTCTGGCTCAGCGACCTGCCAGCATCAGAATTCCTGTCCGATTCGCTTGCCTGGTTCGCCCGCCTTGCCGAACTGGCTCGGTACACCGTGTCGTCCAACCGGATCGTTCCGTCGATCGTGAACGAGGGGCCCTTCGTCGTGGGGCGCTGGGCAGCCGTTACCGACGAACAGATCGAAGGCGTACTCGCGGCACTCGACACGTCGATGCCCGACATCTGCGTGGCTGGTTCCGGCGTCAACGCAACCCGGATCTACAACCAACTCGTCGACGGCATCGCCCGGTCGTTCCTCCACCAGAGCGGGTGGAAGGCCAACCTTGGGCGGCAGCGCAAGCCTGCAGCACAGGCGTTGCGATCGCTGTTCGGTGCACTCTCGAAACCCGACCACGTCATGCGCGGTACTTCGGGTGACTACGAGGTTGCCGTCCAGCACCTGCGCGACGACCTCGAACGCCACCGTCGGCGACTCAACGGCGAACCGGTGTTGGTGCCGCGTCTTCGCCTGCTCATTGCCGAAGACCCCCTCGACCCGTGGGTGGTCCGGCTCGAACTGGTCGACGACACCGATAGCGCTCGGTGGTGCTCGGCCAATGACGTCTGGGCACGCAACCAAGTCGCTGTCGACGTCGCCCGCGGCGAAGAACATCTCGACAACCTGGCCGAAATGCTCGGTGAGGTGGTCAACCGCATCAGCGGTGTGACCGGCCTCGCCGACCTCGCGCTGCAACACGAGCCGACCAGCGTCGAACTCGAACTCGATGTCGCCGAAGATTTCATCGACCTCGCGCCGCACCAACTCGACCAGCTCGGAGTCGAGCTGATTGGCCCCGAGCGATTGATCCGCACGCGCGTCAACGTGAGCGGCGAGGCCACGCCCGCGCCGCCTGACGACCGCACGAAGCAGTTCGGCAAGGACGCACTCGTCAAATGGAAGTTGGTGATCGGCGACGAAGAGATCTCCGACGCCGAGATCGCCCGTGCCGAGGAGGCCGGCGCCACGTTGCTCCACACCGGCCAGCGTTGGGTGCGCATCGACGCCGCCGAGCTCCGCCGCAAGCGCGAGCAGCTCACTGATCTCAAGACCAACCACAGCAAGGTCAAGCCGCTCGAACTGATGCGGCTCGCCAACGACGAGGGCAGCACCGACGAGAACCCACTCATCTTCGTCCACGACGCCCCCGGCCAAGACGGTGCCGTCGACCCATACGACGCTGACGGCAACGTCGCGCGCGATCGGCTCGCTGCCGATTGGGTCCGCGAACTGCTTGCTGGCCTTCCCGACGAAGAACTCGAAGAGACCCAGGAATCACCGGAGTTCGTCGGCGAATTGCGCCACTATCAGCGACGTGGCCTGTCGTGGCTGCAGTTCCTCGCCAAACTCGGGCTCGGTGGCGTACTTGCTGACGACATGGGGCTCGGTAAAACCGCAACCACGCTGGCGCACCTGCTCGAGCGTCCCGGACCGCACCTCGTCATCTGCCCGCTCAGCGTCGTGCGTAACTGGAAACGCGAGTCCGAGCGCTTCACCCCCAAGCTCGACGTCGTCATCCATCACGGCGCCACACGCAGCAAGACGCTCGCGTCCCCTGACTCCGAGCTGTTCGTCACCAATCCAGAACGACAGCTCGTGATCACCACCTACGGTCTGCTCCCTCGCGACCTCGAACACCTCGGCAGCATCAAGTGGTCGACCGTCGTGCTCGACGAGGCCCAGATGGTGAAGAACCCGAACACCAAGGCGGCCAAAGCGGTCCGCTTGCTCGACGCCGAGCAGAAGCTGGCCCTCACCGGCACGCCGGTCGAGAACCGCCTGAGCGAGCTGTGGGCGATCCTCGATGCGGTCAACCCCGGGTTGCTCGGCAGCCTCACGAAGTTCCGCGACAAGTTCGGCACGCCGATCGAACGCCACCACGATCTGGAAGCCGCGGCACGACTCCGCCGGATGACACAGCCGTTTATCCTCCGCCGCACCAAGGCCGACAAGCGGCTCCTGCCTGATCTGCCCGACAAGATCGAGCAGATCGCGTACGCCAAGCTGACCAGGGAGCAGGCAACGCTCTACCAGAAGATCGTCGACCAGCTGCTCCACGATGCCGAGCAAGAGAGCGGCATGAAGCGGCGCGGTTTGGTCCTCGCTGCGCTGATGCGTCTCAAGCAGGTCTGCAACCATCCGGCTCACGCATTGAAAGACGGATCTCGGTTGGCCGGCAGGTCGGGCAAGCTCACTCGCTTCGACGAACTCGTCACCGACCTCCTCGACCAGGGCGAGCGGGCCCTCGTCTTCACCCAGTTCCGGGAGATGGGCGAACTGCTCCGACAGCACGTGTCCGAGCAGTTCGGGTTCGACGCGCCGTTCCTCCACGGCGGCGTCACCCGCACGCGGCGCGACTCGATGGTCGACGAATTCCAAGACGGCAGCGGCCCACCGTTGCTGCTCATCTCGCTGAAGGCGGGCGGCACCGGCCTCAACCTCACCGCCGCATCGCAGGTGATCCATTACGACCGCTGGTGGAACCCGGCCGTCGAAGATCAAGCCACCGACCGTGCGTGGCGTCTCGGACAGTTGCGCACCGTCAACGTCCACAAGCTGGTCTGCGAAGGCACGGTCGAAGAACGCATCGGCCAGGT
>JBNMOS010000179.1:0-5569 GCA_051275435.1 Ilumatobacter sp. | reverse complement strand
CTCGACGCGGCTGACTATCTCGTCGACGACGGGATGTCGATGGCCCTGTTCTTGGCGGTCAAGCTGCGACAGCCATTGCTGCTCGAGGGCGAACCGGGCGTCGGCAAGACCACCGCAGCAAAGGCACTCGCAACTGCGCTCGGGACCGATCTCATTCGGCTGCAGTGCTACGAGGGCATCAGTGCGTCAGAAGCGTTGTACGAGTGGGACTATCCGCGACAGATGCTCGGCATTCGACTCGCGGAGCTTGGCGATGGTGCGTTGAGTTCCGCTGATTTGTTCACGGCTGAGTATCTGCTCGATCGCCCGCTTCTCAAAGCGATTCGCCATCAAGGCGATGTTCCGCCGGTGCTCCTCATCGATGAGATCGACCGGTCTGACGACGAGTTCGAAGCCCTGCTCCTCGAGTTTCTCGCGGAGTCGTCGGTCACCGTGCCTGAGCTGGGCACATTCACCACTGCGATCCCCCCGATTGTGGTGCTGACGTCGAACCGGAGCCGGGAACTCCACGACGCACTCAAACGGCGTTGCTACTACCACTGGATCGAGTACCCGGGAGTCGAACGTTCGGCTGCAATCGTTCGCCGCCGAGTCCCCAGCGCCAGCACTGACCTTGTGCGTGCCGCCACGGCGTTCGTCTCCTCGGCCCGCAGCCTCGACCTGGACAAAGCACCTGGTCTCGCCGAGGCAATCGACTGGGTGACAGCGCTGCAGACTTTGGGCGTCACCCGGCTCGACCACGCGGACGCACGAGCGACGATCGGGTCGATCGCGAAAACACCTGACGACGTCACTGCGGTTACCTCAGCACTCGACGAACACGTGGCGTCGTAGTCACCAATCCACACTTCATCCCTCGGAGAAACATGATCCTCAACAATGAATTTCGCGTCAGCGTGCCAATCGAACGTGCGTGGGAGGTTCTCACCGACATTCCGCTCATCACCCCGTGTCTTCCCGGAGCGGAACTGACCGGCCACGAGGGCGACGAGTACGCCGGCAAGATCAAGATCAAAGTCGGGCCGGTCACCTCGCACTTCGCTGGCAAGGCACTGCTCACCGTCCGCGACGAAAAGGCGCGTCACGTCGAGATTCAAGCCGACGGCCGCGACTCAAAAGGCTCCGGCAACGCGTCGGCGAAAATCACCGCCGACATGTCCGAAGATGGCGACGGCACCAAGGTCACGATCCACACCGACCTCAAGATCTCTGGCAAGGTTGCCCAGTTCGGAAAGGGCATGATCGCCGAGGTGTCAGGCAAGCTGATCGGTCAGTTCGTCGACTGCATCGAGAACCGCCTACTCGGAGACGGAGCCACTGATCAGGTCGCCGGCGAGAGCGCTGCTGCGTCGACCAATGGCACTGCGGACGCCGTCACCGATCGGGTTCCGCGGTCGGCGCCCGAACCGGTCGAAGCGCTCGATCTCATGGAGCTTGCTGGCAGCTCCGTCTACAAACGTCTCGCACCGCTCGGTGCCGTGCTCGCCCTCCTCGTCTTGGCGAAGCTCCTCTTTGGGCGTCGTTCCTAAAAACCCGCGGATGACCTCGACCCGAAGCGATGTGATGTTCGTCGGGGTCGACCGCGCCAACTTTGCTGCGGCCTTCGCCGCGCAACTTCGGCGTTCGAAGATCCCGGTCGCCTTTACCGCGACCGAGCGGTTTGCGCGTTCACTCGGCGCCGTCGAGGCGCCGGATACCCGGGATCTGTATTGGATGGCGCGGCTCAGTTTTCTTCACGACCACCGGCACCTCGAGCGTTTCGACGCGGTGTTCGCGGCGTCCTTCGACACCGAGGTTGGTCGGCTCCCCGGCGAGCAGCGGGGCCAACAGCAGCCGCCGATCCAGCCTGATAGCGACGACGTCCTCGCACCGGTGAGACGCACGTCGGACCAAGACAGCGAGGCAATCACATCACTGCCGTGGGCGACTCTGCCGTCAGCGGCGTTTGACACAGAGGATGAATCCGGCGACGACGAAGCCGATGACACCACGATGCCTGAGCTGCAACCTTCAGCCGACGCCGAAGAACTGGACCGCCCCTTCGACCTGCTCGACGATGCTGAACTCACTCGGGTCGGCGACCTCCTCGAAGCGTCGCTCCTGCGCTGGCCGCAACGTCGATCCCGTCGCCGATCCGTCAGCTCGTCGGGCGGTCACATCGCGATGCGTCGGACCTTGCATCGAGCAATGCGCACCGGAGGTGACGTCGTCCAGTTCGTCAACACCACGCCGCGGTCGGTTCCGCGACGCATCGTCGCCGTCGTCGATGTCAGCGGATCAATGGAGACGTACGCACGGGCCTACCTTCACCTGGCCCGCCCGCTCGCCCTGCGACGCGACGCGGAAGTGTTCGCCTTCTCGACCGACCTCACCCGGATCACGACCGCAGTCCGCCTGCGATCGCCCGCCGAGGCGATCGACGGGCTCGGCGAATCTGTTGGGGACCGGTTCTCCGGGACACGCTTGGCTTTCAGCCTTGGAAAGCTGCTCCAACATCGAACCTGGAACACGCTGGTTCGAGGAGCGACGGTCGTGATCTTCTCTGACGGCTGGGACGGCGACGAGCCCGAGGAAATGAGCAGGCAGATGCGACGCCTGGCACTCAGAGCTCACCGAGTGGTGTGGGTCAATCCGCGGGCTGCCTCAGAAGGCTTCGAACCGTTGGCGGCTGGAATGGCCGCGGCCCTCCCGTACTGCGACGCGTTCCTCGCAGGCAACACTGCCCGATCACTCGATCGAGTCGTTGCTGCTCTGTGTGACACCGATATCACGCGTCCCGTGTCGACATTCGCCGACCTGCTCGTGGAATAAAGAACCCTGGGCCATCGCCCCGACAGGCTTGCTCTCTGACCGCAATGGCAAGCTACACGGATGACGCGGCGGGCATGGATGGTTCTCTTCATCGGCGCCTCGATGGTGTTCTTCACGATGGGCACTCGGCAATCGATTGGACTGTTCCTCAAACCGGTCACTGCGGACCTCGGCACGAATCGCGAATCCTTCGCGCTGGCATTGGCAGCCCATAATTTGATCCTGGGCCTCCCCTTGGCCGCGATGGCCGCCGACCGGTTGGGTCCCCGACGCATCGTGGCTGTCGCCGGATTGTTGATGGGCTCCGGTCTGGTGCTCGCTTCCCGCGCCGACTCGATGCCGACGTTCGGGGTCGCGTTGGCACTCTTGTTCGGAATAGCGGTGTCGGGTTCCTCTTTCGTGGTCGTGATTGGTGCCGTCGGCAAAGCCGTTCCGGCATCGCATCGGTCGTTCGGGTTCGGAATGATTACCGCGGGAGCGTCAGTCGGCATGTTCGCCATGGTGCCGATCGCACAGATCTTGATCGACTCCCTCGGTTGGCGCGGCGCTCTGGCGACGCTCGGCCTCGTTGCCCTGCTCGTGATCGGGGTTGCCTCGCTCTTGCTCCCAGCAGACGATCACCAACACATCGACACACAACTCGCGACCGGTTCTATGACGGACGCAGTCCGGCAGGCTCTGCGAACGCGTGGCTACGTGTTGCTCACGGCAGGGTTTTTCGTCTGCGGTTTCCACGTCGCCTTCATCGGTGCTCATCTGCCCGCTTACCTCACCGACGAGGGTCTCTCGGACCGGACCGCCGCAATTGCGCTCTCACTGATTGGACTGTTCAACATCGCTGGATCGTTGGTCGCTGGCTGGCTAGGAGACCGGTACTCACGACCAAAATTGCTAGTGGGGCTGTACTTCGCCCGGGCGGTCGTGATGGCCGCATTCCTGATCACGCCGGTGACCGTGGCGAGCGCGCTGGCCTTCGGGTGCGTGATGGGGCTGCTCTGGCTGTCGACCGTACCGCTCACGAGTGGCCTGATCGCAGCGACGTTCGGACCCCGCTATCTGACAACGCTGTTCGGTCTCGTCTTTCTCTCACACCAGATCGGAGCGTTCCTCGGTGTGTGGCTGGGAGGTCGCGTGTTCGACAGTTCAGGCGGCTACGGACCGGTGTGGATATTGGCGGTGGTGCTCGGCCTGGCAGCGGCGCTGATCCATCTTCCGATCTCAGACGCACCCGAACCTGCGACAAAACTCGCCGGCACCGGCACCGGCACCAACGGGGTCAAGGATCAACTCACAAAGCAACACTGAAGCAGTTGGCCCGCCAACGATAATCACGCCGCCGACCCATATTGCTCCCGTTGGCTCGGTCGACCTCGACTGGTTCGACGCCAACCATTCACTTGCAGTTCACCAGAACCCTCCCTGATGCAGGACTACGGTCTTGGCCGATGAGCACCCCCACTCGCATCGGTATCAACGGCTTTGGCCGGATCGGCCGGCTGGCCGTTCGTGGCCTCTACGGACGGAGCGATTTGCAGCTCGTCCATGTCAACGAACCCCACGGTGACGCTGCCACCGCAGCGCACCTGCTGGAGTTCGACACCGTCCACGGGCGTTACGCCGGCCACGTCGCAGCTGACGGCGACTCGATGACCATCGACGGCCAGTCGGTCACCTACTCGGCACACGACAGGCCCGGGGGAGTCCCGTGGGCCGAATACGGCGTCGACATCGTTCTGGAGTGCAGCGGCCAATTCAAAACCACCGAAGCGCTCCAGCCCTATCTCGACGGAGGCGTCAAGAAGGTCATCGTCGCTGCGCCGGTCAAATCTGAAGGCGTCCTGAACATCGTGATGGGATGCAACGACCATCTGTATGACCCGGCAAACCACCACATCATCACCGCAGCGTCGTGCACCACCAACTGTCTTGCGCCTGTGGTCAAAGTGCTACACGAGCAGATCGGCATCGAACGCGGTGCACTGACCACCATTCACGACGTCACCAACACCCAGGTAATCGTCGATGCACCGCACAAAGATTTGCGTCGGGCCCGCTCGGCACTCAACTCACTGATCCCCACATCGACCGGTTCGGCAACAGCCATCACCATGATCTACCCCGAGCTTGCCGGCAAGCTGAACGGCACTGCGGTGCGCGTTCCATTGCTCAACGCGTCACTGACCGACGCGGTTTTCACCATGTCTCGCGACGTCACGGTCGAAGAAGTGAACGGGCTTTTCCTCGAAGCATCGCAAGGCGAACTCGCCGGCATCCTCGGCTTCGAACATCGCCCCCTTGTGTCGGCCGACTACACGAACGACACCCGGTCGGGCATCGTCGACGGCCCGTCAACCATGGTCATCGACGGCTGCATGCTCAAAGTGCTCGTTTGGTACGACAACGAGTACGGCTACGCATTCCGCATGGCCGACCTCGCCACCAAGGTCGCTGCGGCGCTTTGATCGCCGTTACGCACCGACCCCTACAGACATTGACATGAACCGTCGGAATTACGCACTCGTTACCGGGGCGTACTGGGCCTTCACGATCACCGACGGCGCCCTACGCATGTTGGTGCTGCTCTACTTCAACGGCCTCGGCTACTCGCCGGTAGCACTGGCCTTCCTCTTTCTCGCGTACGAGTTCATGGGCGTGGTCACCAACCTGCTCGGCGGCTGGGTGGGCTCACGGACAGGGCTCGGCGTCACGCTCCGGGCCGGCCTGGCGCTCCAGGTCGTTGCGCTCATCGCGCTGACGT
>JBNMOS010000178.1:0-5601 GCA_051275435.1 Ilumatobacter sp. | reverse complement strand
AGCGAACCGTCGGCGTCGACAGCGGCCACAGAGGTGCACCACGCTGGAAGGTCGTAGAGGAAGTTCGCTGTGCCGTCGATCGGATCGATGTGCCACTCGATGCCCGATGTGCCCGAATCGTTGGCCCCTTCCTCGCCAACGATTGCATCGTCTGGTCGGAGCCGACGTAACTCGCCGACGATGTATTCCTCGGCGGCGCGATCGAATTCGGTGACCGGATCGGTCTCGCTCGACTTCGTATCGTGCGCCGGAGGTTGGCCGACGGGCAGGCTGCGCCGGCCAGCGAGTGCCATCGCCCCGGCGGTTCGGGCGAGTCGCTCGGCAAGGAAGCGGAGGTCCGCTGCAGAATCAGTCATGTCAGTTGGGTGCATGTCCAGCGCCGGTGCGATCTTCGATTTCGCGCCATTCGCCGAGCGCTCGCATCACGAGCACGGCTACGACAGCCATGCCGCCCGCTGCCACGGCAGCACCAACGAGGATGCCGATGCCGAGCGGCAGGCCACATTCACCTTCGCACTGCAGACTGATCAAGGAGTACCCGATCAGTGCGCCGGCGAAGCCGCTGAGACAGATAGCGACGAATGCGCCGATACGCACGCCGACTGTGGGAAGCGCCGAAAGGGGGCGAGGTTGGTCGTCCATTGAGGTCAAGGCTACTGACGCAAAGACAACGCTTCGTGCCGGGGCTGCTGCCTTGCATCTCGTGCTGATCGTGCCGAATGAGGCGAGACTGATCCCGATGACGATCCTGGGCCGCACGATTTTGCATGCCGACATGGATGCCTTCTTCGTGTCGGTCGAGCTCCGTCGACACCCGGAGTTGATGGGTCAACCGGTCGTCGTTGGTGGGACGGGGAACCGGGGTGTGGTCGCTGCTGCGTCGTACGAGGCGCGCCGCTTCGGAGTGCACTCGGCCCTGCCGTCCGCGATTGCAAAGCGACGGTGCCCGCATGCGGTCTTTCTGCCGGGTGACCACGAGTTGTACGGCACGGTCAGTCGCGAAGTCCGCGAGATCTTCGACCGATTCACCCCGCTCGTCGAACCCTTGTCGCTTGACGAAGCATTCCTTGATGTGACCGGTTCCCGTCGACTCTTCGGCACCGGCGCCGAGATCGGCGACCAGATCAGGCAGGCAGTCCGCGATGAACTTGATTTGGGGTGTTGCATTGGGGTGGCGGCCAACAAGTTTCTCGCAAAGCTCGCATCTGTCGAGGCCAAGCCGATCGTCCGGCCCGATCGGATCGAACCCGGTCTCGGCGTCAAAGTCGTCGAGCCAGGCACGGAGCAGGCCTTCCTCGACCCGCTCAAGGTGCAACGACTCTGGGGCGTTGGGCCCGCGACTCTCGACAAGCTGCATCGCATCGGTGTCACCATCGTGTCGGATCTGCATCAGGTTGATCGGCGTGCGCTCGGTGGCGCCCTGGGTGAGAACCAGGCCAAGCATCTTCTGGCGCTCGCTGTGGGCGCCGACGACCGCCCGGTGGAACCTGATCGCGATGTGAAGTCGATCGGTCACGAAGAGACGTTTGCGTCGAATACGCACGAATCTTCGGAGATGCGGACACACCTCGTGCGCCTTGCTGACGCCGTTGCCAGTCGGCTACGCAAGGCAGGTGTGGGCGCTCGGACATTGACCCTCAAGGTCCGGTTTGACGATGGTTTCACGACGATCACACGATCGACCACCGGCTCCGAGGCGATCGACAGCGCCGAGGTGATCGTGGCAATGTTGGGGCCGATCATGGACACGCTTGACCCGTCGCCTGGCGTTCGGCTCGTTGGGGTGTCGGGCTCGAATCTCGGCCCCGTGTTCCATCAACTCACTCTTGACGAGGCAGCCGACGACGCCCCGGTGCACGGCGCGACAGATGCAGCGTTGGATGTGATCAGGAATCGGTTCGGTGCTGATGCGATCGGCCCGGCCAGTGCCGTGAAGGGTGGCAAGCTTCAGAACGTGAAGCGTGGCGGACAGCAGTGGGGACCGGATCGGTAGTTCTACCTACCCGGCTTCGGGCCGCCGGCTGAGCCGTGTGATTACGAGGCCGGTGGCGAGGGTGATGATTGCCAGGTAGAACGCGATCCACGTCTGTGATCCGGTCACCGGCAACTCTTGTATTGCAGGCGGGGCTGGTGCCTGTGTCGCCGTCGGTGCCGTGTCTGTTTCGGCGAGCAAGACAGTCGGCCCGTCTGCCTCGGAGTCATCGACTGGTGGGCTGTCTGCTGGTGGGCTGTCGGCCGGTGTCTCATCGACTGGTGGTTCATCGACTGGTGGTTCATCGACTGGTGGTTCATCGACTGGTGGTTCATCGACTGGTGGTTCATCGACTGATGGGTCGGTGGTGGTGGTGACGGGCTCGTACTCGAATGAGTAGTGGCTCACGGCCTTGCCGCTGGGATGCCCGACGGTGATGGCATTTGCCTCGGACGTCAAATCGATGTAGACGACTGGGCCGTCAGGGACGCTCGTGTCAGAACCTGCTTTGACGCAATAGCGGACGATCACGGAACCGACCGGTGCTGTCATCGTGACCATCTGCGGATCATTGGTCGTATCGATCTTGCCGGAGTCCAGCTCGCCACACACCTCCTGGCCGTTGCCCGCCGCTGCATTGGTTGCTGTCCCCAGCAGTAGTGCGACCGCAATCGAGATCGTGGCTGCAATGTTGCCCAGTGGTCGTGTTGGCATTTCATTGACAGTAAAGGTCACCAGAGGTGAGCGCCAGTGAAGATTCCACGATTTATGTCACTGAGTGTGGTGAGGGTGGCGCCCTTCGTCCCGAGGTTCAAATATTCGGCAAGAAACTTGACGTTCGACGCACTCTCTGGTCATTCATCGGTTGTGTCAGTGCCGCCGCAGCGGGTCTCTGTGTCGGTTGTGAAATATTTCCGCCCTCCATTTCGCCGCCGCGTTGAGCTTTGCGGCTTCACGTGCGATGATAAGCGGGTGCCGCTCTCCGAGAATGAACAGCGCATTCTTCGCCAGATCGAAGAAGAACTCGAACAAGACCCCACATTTGCGCAGAAGGGGTATCGCGTATCACGGCGACGCTCCGCGCTCATCGGGCTCGGGCTCGTCGTCGGGCTGGCGATCACCATTGGCGGCCTCGTTGTCAGCTTCGTCGTTGCGTTCGCCGGATTTGTCCTGGTGCTCGTTATGGCAACAATGCTCGAATCCGAGCTCCGTGTGCTCGGCCGCGACCGGCTCGGTCAGCTTCCGATCTCGGCATGGCTCAGCGGCAACGTTCGCCGCCCCGAACGCCACGACGTCGACGACAGCTGAGTTCCGCCGGAGTGCGAACCGGCTACCGATGCAGTGTTGCGTTGCTCAACCCAGCCGGGTGAAGTACCGACGGATCTTTGCGATCGGCGAGATCGAATCGTTAACGGCACGCTCGATCTGACGGCTCCACTGCCGGCACTCTGTCAAGCGGCGTGCGTCGTGCCCGCCCAAATTGCTGCCAGCATCGGGGGCGTAAGACACCTCGGTCATTGCTGCAGCGAGCGATGCGATTGGCCGTGCCACCACAGGAAACGCAGTAGCGGCGGCAGCAGCAGTTTCGGATGGCGTGAGCGATGCCCGCGGGCGCAAGCCAACTTCACCCACATCGGCAACCGATTGGCGCCAGAGCCCGGCCACGGCAGCAGCCGCATCGGCAGGCTGCCGCCGTCGACGCCAGCGGCGGATCAGCGCGGGAAGTGCGAAGAGGAGCCCGATCAGCGCAACGACAACGAGCGAACGCCATGGAACCGATGTCGTGTCTTCGCTTGCTGTCGAAGTCAGATCGCCGAGTGGGCCGCCGGTTTCTTCAGGGGTCAGAGTCTGATCGACGCCCGCTGGGACTGCCGGGTCGCCGAGCGGAGCACTGGTTGTCGGCGGGGCGATCACCTGGTCGTTGTTGGCCGAGGGTGCGGGGTCTGCTTCGGCACCGTTCGGGTCGATACCGGTCGAGTCCTGCTGCGGTGCGACATTGGTGTAGTTCTCCGCACCAGGTGACCCGCGTCCCGGCGTCGGCTCGAAGGGAACCCAGCCAAGGCCGTCGAACCAGACCTCGGGCCAGGCGTGGGCGTTCTTGCCGAGCACCGAATACACGTCGCCGTCGAAGTTGCCCTGGGTAAAACCAACCGCCACCCGGGCGGGGATGCCGAGCGTCCTCAGCATCGCGGCGTAGGAACCGGCGAACTGTTCGCAGTACCCGATGCGGTCACGGAGGAAGCCTTCGATTGCAGTGTTGCTGTGGCCAGCCTGCACCTCGAGGCTGTACTCGAACTCGCTCCGAAACCAGTTCTGCAAGGTGAGCGCAGCTTCGTACGGCGTCGAAGCGCCAGCGGTGACCGAGCGAGCAACATCGCCGACCGACGATGGGAACCCACTCGGAAGTTCGAGATAGATCGGATCGCCTGCGTCGGTCGATGTGGCGGCCTGCAGGTCTTCGACAAGGAATCGCGGGGATGCCGACACAATCTCGAACTGGTCACCGGCGGCAAGGTCGCCATCCGTTTTCAGCAACGTCGAGGAGTCGGCGTTGAAGCGCAGCCCGTCTTGCGGTGACGCTGCACGGGGGTCGGCAGCGGCCGGGACGAACTTTGCGCCGAGCGATGCGATTGTGACCTCCTGGCGTAACTCAGCTGCGCCATCGCGGGCCGGAGACAGCTCACCATCGACTCGTGAAAGCGAGCGCTCAGGGAGGCCCCAGGTGGTGCCGTCGAAGCGAGGGAGTGCCGACAGCCGCCAATACGACTCGAAGTCGGCCCGCACGGTGAACAGTTCCGTATCGGACCGGTTGGTGAGCCGCGAGCGGATGTCAACGAGCGGGCTCACAACATTGGTGACGCTGCCACCGCTGCCCCCACGGGTCTCGTAGATGGGCTGCGCATCGGCGCCGGGCAGGCGCGGGCCGATCACGGTTGCGGCCAACGCAACGACGAGTGCCGTCCCGAGCGCCGCAGGAACAATCATCCGCGTCGGTGAGCGACGCGCACCGATGACGGTGCGACGATCCGGTGCATGGTGTGCGCGCAGCGCAACCGTGGCAGCGACACCGGCGGCGATGAGTGCGGCCGTCAATGCGACCCGGCTGCGGTCGGATCCGAGCGCAGCGACGAACACGAAGAGCACGCCCCCAGGGACAAGCGCCTCGGCACGAGCGAACGCACGGAATGCGAACGTGTCGCCCAGCACGATGGCGAGGGCCATGCCGATTGCAGCCAAGACATCCCAGCCTCCGCCGTAGATGACCGGAGCAACAGCGGTACGGAACTCTTCGCGGACCCGTTCGATCTCGAGTCGGAACAACTCGAGGGTGTCGCCGTTCGGCAGCAGCATGGTCATGGAGTCGCGGTAGTGAACAAAAGCGATCAGCCAGACCATCGCAGCAACAAGGATCGGCACGGCGAGCAAACCGGGAACGCGCAGTCGTCGAAGTGCGAAGCCGAGGCCATGTCCGAACACTGCCATCGCAATAAAATTGTCGAAGAACTGCCAGCCACCGAACACGCGAGCGAAGCCGGCAGCGACAGCGATCGAAAACAACGCCATCGCCACCGTGGCGATCAGCTCTCTGGAGACCTGTGGGTCGATCAACGGTTCGTGCGCAGGCTGGG
>JBNMOS010000177.1:0-5624 GCA_051275435.1 Ilumatobacter sp. | reverse complement strand
TACGGGTTGCACGGGCCGGGGCCCATCAGGATGCGATCAGACAGCGTCATGGCGCCGACTGTATTGCCCCGAAAATCGATCAACGCAACCGGCGGAACCGCTTGCTTGTCACCGGAGTGAGAACGGCGGGTACGTGTCGGTGACCAAGAGGAAAGCGTAGGCGTTGACCCGCAGCGCCCACCGACCGACGCCCACGACGTAGTCGAAGAGACCTCGCGGGTATCGGCCGGTGAACAGGATCGCGAACCAGGAAACGATCACGACGAAGAACACCCCGATCGCCAGGAAGAACAACACGATGTAATGGGGGATGGCGAGGAACCACTTGACGAGTGGGAGCCCGCGCATCAGGTCATGTTCTGCGTCCGGGTAGTCGATGTCGAGCGCAACGTCCTGATGTTCAACGGTCGACGGGTAGGTGTCGGTCAACAGCAGCGCGTAAGCGCCCACGCGGACAATGAAACGCGTCAGTTCCAAGTTGAAGTCGAACCACCAGCGCGGGTAGCGCTGCTTGAACAGGATCATCAACAGCGTTGCACCGAAGAGGGCGCCCCCAACGCTTGTCGTTGTGGTCGAGACCCATTCTCCGCTGGCCGACTGCGAGGTCTGGGTACTGCTCCCGCTCAGGACGCTGAGCACGATCGCGATCGGGATGATCAGAATCAGGCGAAACGCAGTGGTGACACGGTTGAGCTGCTCTGGGTACCGAATGTCCAGCCGGGCCGGGTACGGGGCCGACAGTGGCACTTCACCTTGCCCACCAGTTTGCGGCGGTGGCGGTGGCGGTGGCGGTGGCGGTGGCGGTGGTGGTGGGGAGAGTGGTGTGCTGCCATCGTTCGTCATCGACCACAGCATGTCACAGGGCCGAGGGGCGCCGCAGAGGAACGTCAGGCGGGTCGAGATCTCAGTTCTGCAATGGTGTGCTCGAGGTCGTCGGACGTCGTGTGGAGATGTGGCGAGAGCCGCAATCCGCCGCGTCGAGCATCGACGAAGATGCCGGCATCGGCGAGCCGGGTGACGTCGTTGTCGCTTCCGGTGACGATGCACGTCCCGCTGCGAACGAGGGGATCGTGCGGGCTGACGACGAGATGGCCGAGTGCCGCGATCAGCGCGTCGATCTGGTGCTGGTTGTGCTCGCGAACTGCGGTCACGCCGACCTTCGCGAGCACATCAATCGAGTGGCGGGCTGCGGCGTACGGCAGAACCGTTGGGGTGCCTCCCCAGAACCGGAGTGCATCGCCGGCGTAGCGGAATGTGTGGATGTCGAACTCGAAGGGGTTGTCGTGTGAGAACCAGCCGACATCGTCCGGCTCGCAGCGATCGATCATGTCGGGGTGGGCCCACAGCCATCCGGCGCCGGGGCCGCCGCTCAACCACTTGACGCACGACCCGACAAGGAAGTCGGCCCGCATGGTCGACACGTCGATCGGGATAACGCCGACCGACTGGGCGGTGTCGACGATCGACAATGCGCCCGCTGCTCGGGCGACCTCGGCGATTGCGTCGACGGGCAGAAGTTCACCGGTGTTCGAATGGACCTGCGTCACGATGACGACGTCGACATGTGTGAGGTGCCGCTGCCAGGTCGCGGGATCGAGAGCATCCTCATCAACGCCGATGAAACGCACGTCGTATCCGGCGTGTTCGCAGACGTAGCCGACCGACGGGAAGGCGTCCTCGGTCAGCAAGACGACTGGTCGCTCGGCGTCGAACGTTTTGCAGAGTGCGCCGAGGATCTTGGTGAGGCCGCTCGACACGTTGCTCTGCGGGCAGATCGATGAGGTGTCGGCTCCGAGGAGATCCGCCAGCGAGGTGCGGAACCCGTCGATGATGCCGAGCCACTGTGGCCACACCGCAGCCGTGTCGTGTTCCCAGACGTCGAGTGCGCCACCAACTGCCTCGCGCATGCCGCGCACCGGGAGGCCAACCGAATGGCTGAGCAGATAGGTGCCCTCGCGGGCGGTAAAGAGTTCGGCGAACTGGTCGGGCTCGGTCATCGAGGCGCCAGGAGTTCGCCGAGCGCAGCGATGTCGGCGTGGCGTGTCGGAATGTCGTCACGGTCGGCGGCGAGGCGTCGATCGCGGAGTCCTTCGAGTGCCCGCATCAAGATCGCCAGCGGCGGGCCGCTCGCAGTGAGGCCGTCGAGATGCTCTGGTGGAATGCCCTCGGCAGGGCGTTGGATGAAGTTGGCCACGAGGTCGTCGTGATGCTGTGCTGCCGCGGCGCCGTGCGCCGTGCAGACATCGAGGAACGCCGCAGCATGCTTCTGAAACCATGGTTGGTCGCTCGAGGCTTGCTGGCCGAGGAACGTGTCGAGCAGGTTGGGGTGCCGGTAGGCCGCACGGAGTTGCTGCTGTTCGCTGGGCGTGAGGTACGGGAACTTCTCGGCGACGACCTGGTTGTACGACAAGTCGGTCGGGCTGCAGAGCCCGAGCAGCATGTCGAGCTGGTTGAATGCCGCGAAGTCGCCGGCATTTGCGCCCCGGTACTCGGTGTTGCCGACCCGGTGGGGCCGGTAGTACGGCCGGACGCAGAAGAAGAACTCGTCGACGTCGAGGACCTGGCCGAGTTCGGTGTTCATGGCGAGGGCGTCGGTCAGCGCGTCCTTCGCGACGACGAGGAGGTCGTGCACTGCAGGGTGCGACACGCCCATCGGATGGATGTGGCCGAGCGCATCGGCGGCACGCATGTACTTGAAGGCCGAGCGCGTGTTGTAGTTGAGAAAAGTCGTCTCGGCGTCGCGCCACGTGAACGTGCGGTACCGGCCGTCGACCGCCCGGTTGTAGGTCTCCATGTGGCTCGTGACGAACCGTGGGGCGGTGCCGAGGGTGGCGCCCAGGTGGAGCGCGAGGGTCGAGGCCTCGACGAGCGGGGACGTTCGTTCACGGGACGGCTCGGTGATCTCGTGACGACGACACGCGGCCATGTAGTAGCCGACATTGCCGAGGAGTTCGAAGGCCAAATCGAACCCTTCGTCGGTGTTGCCTTCTTCGAGGATCGGGACGATCAGATCGCGGCCCTCATTGAGGAGGCTCGCCTTGAGATCATCGCCGATGCCTTCGACGTTCGACCGGTTGTCTTGCCGTGCATAGAGGTCTTCGAGCGCTGTGTTGAGATCGACGAACCGGCTGCGGATCCAGGTGTCGAATGCAGCGACGCGCGGGGTAGTCGTTGAATGCTGGCGGGCGTCGGTCATGTGGCCTCGAAAATCGGTGAGAGAGCAGTTGGTCCGAAATGAGAACAGATTCTCGTTTCGGAACGAACTGTAGCCTACGAACGTGTCCGACGAAAGCACAGATCTCGCTGGCCTGGCCGGGCGCACGGTTTCGGCACGATCCGACAGCAGGCGATCGCGCGAGCGGTTGATCGATGCCGTTCAGGCCTGGATGGAAGCGCACTCGGCGCCGCCGGAACGCCTTGTTGACGTCGCCGCCGCGGCCGGCGTGTCGACGGCGACCGCATATCGACACTTTGCTTCGGTCGACGATCTGATTCAGGCGTTCGTGTTGCAGCTTCCTGTCCGAGCAGCTGAACTGTTCGCTCAATCAGGCGGACAGTCAGCTGACCCACTCGATTCGTTCACCCGTTGGAACGAGAGCTGGGTTGCGGCGAGCCTCGAGCATGGCGAGTTGGCAATTCACCTTCGTTCGCCACTGGGGTTCCTGCAACGGCGCGACGCCGGCGACCCGGTGATCACGTTCGCCTGCAGCCTGATCGAACCGCTGCTGCAACTCCTCGACGGCGACGTGACGATGATGCTCTTCACCTGGAATGTCACCAGCGACCCACGTGAGGTGCTCGATCTTCAGCGCCTCGGGTGGTCGGCAAAAAAAATTGCAAGCTACGTCACCCGGGCAGTGCTCGCAACACCGTCTGCCGACTGAGCAACGAACTCGCGCCGGTCGTGCACGTTCGCCCAGCTGGCCCGGTTAACGAGCGACTCGAAAGCCGATGTTCCCCGTTGCTGTGTCTGGCGTGTTTGAGCTACGCGCGGCAACCCGGTATCGAAAGCAGTACGAGTCGTGACAGAGATATGACCCGCCCTTCATCGTGCGCGGCGACGACGATGATGGCGTGGTGGGTGCGCAGCACGCGGCAGACGAAGGCCGACGAGCGAACTCATCGGTACACCACTCCCAGACATTGCCGACCGCATTGAACAGCCCAAACTCGTTCGGCAGGAACGCGGTGACCGGGGCGGTGCCGTACCAGCCGTCAGTACACGTGTTGTTGGACGGGAACGTTCCGTGCCAGATGTTGCAACGTTGTTCGCCATCCGGGTTGAGCTGGTCACCCCACGGGTATGTCGCCTGGTCAAGACCGCCGCGGGCAGCAAACTCCCACTCGGCTTCGGTTGGCAGACGGGCTTCGGCCCACGCGCAGTAGGCGACTGCATCGTTCCAGCTGACGTGCACGACCGGGTGGTCGGACCGCGTCGACGTGTCACTCTGGGGGCCCTCCGGATGACGCCACGAGGCCCTCAACACTTGCCGCCACCACTCGGCACCGACGACGCCTGCCGTGTCTTCGAACGGTTCCGGCAGCAGCCCGGCGAAGACGAACGACCAACCATCTGTTTCAGCTTGGGTGACGTGTCCGGTCGCGTCGACGAACGCGGCGAACTCGTCGGCGGTAACTGCTGTCGTGCTGATCGCGAAGGTGCCGACGTCGACGGTTTGACTCGGCTGTTCTCCATCTTGGGGATAACCGAACGGACCGTCGGTCCCCATCCGGAATGACCCGCCAGCAAGCTCGACGAGGGTGCCGATGTCGATTTCAGCCACGGTGATGCAGGTCGTACTCGGCCATGAAGTACGGATGCGTCGGGTCGAACTCGGTGAGCGGGACCGGATTGTCGACACACCCAATCGGGCGGATTTCGGAGCCGTCGATGCCGAGCCGTTCGTCGCCGAGCGCAGCGCGTCCCGTTTCGATGCTGCTGGTCAGCGCGGCAACGATGCCAGGGTGGTCGGCGGCGACATTGTGTTGTTCGCCGACATCGGCGGTCAGGTCGTAGAGCTCGGTGACGTCCTGGCCGTTGCGAACGAGGTGCAGCTTCCATTGACCTCGCCGGACGGCGCCGATGTTTGCACCGCGGATGAAGAAGAAGTCCCGGTCGTCATTGATGGCGCCACCTGCAAGGCCCAGTAACAGGCTGATGTCATCGCCGTCGATCACTCGGTCGTCGGGCAGTACCGCCCCGGCCAGCGCCGCAAGTGTCGGATAGAAGTCCATCGCTGTTGCCATCTGATCGCACTCGACGCCAGCGGCCACATGGCCGGGCCAGCGGACGATGCAGGGCACACGTTGTCCTCCGTCCCATGTGGTTCCCTTGGAACCGCGCAGCGGCCCATTGCTTCCTGAACCGCCCTTGCTCGCGTCGAGGGCACCGTTGTCCGACGTGAAGATCACGATGGTGTCATCATCCAACCCAAGCGCTGTCAGCTCGGCGAGGAGGGCCTCGGTTGCCCAGTCGATGCAGCGCACGGCAGCCCCATAGTCACCGTTGTTCGAGAGGTCGCGGAACCGGTCCTGCACGTAGATCGGCAGGTGGACGTACATGTGCGCGAAGTAGAGGAAGAACGGCTGCTCGCGATTGGTCCGGATGAAGTCGACCGCGTGCT
>JBNMOS010000176.1:0-5749 GCA_051275435.1 Ilumatobacter sp. | reverse complement strand
TGCTTCACCGTAGTGACCGAGCACGAGCAACGAGCGGATCACGCTCGCTGAGCTACTCCGCCAGGTGTGGCACCGCGTGGTACCTCAGCCGGCTGCAGCGCGGATCTCGTCGGCGAATCCGCCGACGAGTTGTTCCATGTCAGAGGTCGGGTTCTTCTCCTCGCACGCATTGACGAAGGGGAGCGCCGCGTCGGGGTCGTCGAAGAAGTTGTACTCGATAATCGCGAGGAAACAGTTCGGATCGGCGTAGTCGTCGTCGAGTTGGACTGCCTGCCGCAACGCGACACGAGCAGCATCGAGCCGCTGATCGGACGATTCGGCGTTGGGGTCTTGCACAGACTGGAGCGCCAGGGTCCATCCGAAGTACGTGATCGCCTCGACGTTGTCGACCTCACGCTCACGCTCCATCTGGACAACTCGCGCAAAGAGCCCATTGGCCAGAACGAAGTCACCCTCGTTCAAAGCGTCGCGGGCCGAGGCGAGTACGACGCGTGCATCGTTGCCCGGATCGAAGCCCGTGATCTCCTGGCCGGCGCCGCGCTCGCCGAATGCATTCGCGAGTGCGAATCCAATCCCGATCGCCAGGGCAAGCACCGCAGCACTGGTCATCACGACGCGTCCCCAACGGCGCGGCTTCTTGGCGGCGAGCCGCGACTTACCCGAGCCGATCTCACGCAGCACTGCCGCAGCGCGAACGGTGTATCCGTCGCGGAGAGTCTCGTAGTCGGCATCGTCGACATCGCCTGCGTCGTGTTCCCGCTCCAGATCGTCGAGCGAGCGCAGAAGGAAGCGCCGCTCTTCTTCTAACTCGGCAATCCGTTCAAGATGCGCGCCGCTCCGCAACGGCGTGACCGGCTGGTCGGCGTCGTTCTGATCGGCGTCATTCTGCACTCCGGCGCGGTTAGTCATTCCGGTCATTCATCGCGGTCGCGTAGCGCCGCCTCGACAAGGTCGCGGTCGGCGTCAGTTGGGTCGGCATTCGCATCAGCCTGCAACTTCCATCGCCGGAAGGCGACCGCCAGCCCAGCGACACCGAGCACGAAGGCAACGGCTGGCAAGACCCAGATCAGTGCGTCGAATCCGGTCGCCTTCGGTACGAGCAGTACGTCGGCGCCGTAGGTGTTCTCGAGCCCCGCAATGATCTGGTCGTCGGTCGCCTCGGTTGATCGGACGAGGTCGGTGATCTCGTTGCGAATCGCCCGGGAGGCCCGGTTGCGCGACTCAAAGACACTCTCGCCGTTACAGACCGGGCAAGCGACTCGACGCGCAACTTCGTCGATGCGTTCTTCCTGCGTTTGCGGCCCAGCACTGCGGGTCGACCCAATAGCGAGCACCGACGCAACAACGATCAGCAGTACTACCCAGCTCGGCCACGATTTCAGCCTGCGGTTGAGGTCACTCATTCGAGCCTCGCAATCTGTTCACGTTCCTGTCCAAGTTTTGGGGCTCAAAATGGCACCTAGCGGGCATCATCCAGCGTCAACTTCGCGCAGCTGCTGCAGCGTGATATTCAGACGTTCGGTTGACACCCGGCTGATGATCCGGGCCTGCACGATGCCACTTGGATCAATGAACCACGTCTCGGGCACCAGAGCAACGCCGAACGCAACGTCGATCAACTGGTGATCAAGCACGACGGGCCAATCACCACCATTGTCGGCGAAAAACTCTTCGACATCCTCGCGACTGTCATCGACGACGATCGAGTAGAACTCGGCACCGTCGATCCCCAACGCTGCCTGTTGCTCGGTGAAGTCGACGAGCGCGGGGTGCTCTTGGATGCACGGAATGCAGTCCGCTCGAAAGAAGTTGAGTAAGACCCAACTTCCCTTGCGCTGCGACAGATCAAAGTTGCCGCCATCAAGCAATGTGCCGGTTGCCTCCGGTGCGGGGCGACCGAGCAGCGGCGACTGGGCGTCCTTTCCGCCCTCGGAGTCGGCGCCAATCAGAACGACGAAGAGGCCGATCATCGAGATTGCAATAGCCATTGCGATCCAGGGGGCGACTCGGTTGCGACGCTGCTCTCCCAAGTCGAACGGATCGTCTTGGATCTCTGTCATGCGCTAGCCCCGGCAGGCTCTGGTTCCGGTTCGCCCTCAGGACGCTCGACATCAGCGCGGCCAGTGGCGATCGGCGCCGACACGGGGTCAGTCGGGCGGCGTCGTTTCTTGCCGGGGAACGCTGCGAGCAGGGTGCCGATGGCCATGACCAGGCCGCCAATCCACAGCCACAGAATCATCGGCCGAACAAAGGCTTGGAGCGAGACCGACGTGTCTCCAGGCTGCGAACCCTGCTCGAGCGTCAGGTACACGTCGTTAGTCAGGCCGGTCCGCACCCCAGGCGTCGGCACGTCGATGCCCATATTGAGATACGTGGTGATCGCCGGGACAATCGTCTTGCCCCCGTCGAGAACGACCCGCGCTTCGAGTGCGCTCTGGCCGGCCTGGCTGGTGTTCTCGGTGAGCGAGGTGAGTTCAAAGGTGTGGCCTGACCACTCCTGGACGACGTTCTGCTCGAGCTGGAGCCGCGTGGAGTGCGTAAAGCTGTTCGACGATGCGAGCGCCACGGCGATCATGATGACGCCGATGTGGACAACCATGCCGCCGTTCGCGCGGCCCACGAAACCGCGCCATCCCTGTCGCCGGCTCGCGAGTGCAATCTGACGGATCGCTGCGCCGCTGGCGAAGCCACCGAAGGTAAAGGCGACGAGCGGCGCCCACCCGGTTGCGCCAACGGCCACCGAGAAGACGAGCGCGCCGGCGCCAGCCCAGGCAGGCCAGAACAATCGGTCACGCAGCAACTCGGTCGATGCCTTGCGCCACGGCAGCACCGGGGCGATTGCCATCAGGAACAGCAGCATGAGACCGATCGGCATGCTCAACCGGTCGAAGTACGGCGCGCCCACGATGGTGCGGCGGTCGTCGAGGACCTCGACCAGCAGCGGGAACAAGGTGCCCAGCAGCACGACGAATGCGAAGACCGTGAACAATACGTTGTTGGCAAGGAACGCGCCCTCGCGCGAGAGCGGTGAATCGATGGATCCCGGCGACCGGAGACGATCGCCTCGCCATGCAATAAGCCCCAGCGATACGACGACAATCAAGCCGAAGAAGACGAGGAACCAGGTGCCGACAGGACCGTCGCCGAATGCGTGCACCGATTCGATTACGCCAGATCGCGTGAGGAACGTGCCGAGGATCGTCAGCGAGAACGTTGCCACCAGCAAGCTGAGGTTCCAAACACGCAACATGCCGCGGCGCTCCTGCACCAGCACCGAATGGATGTAGGCGGTACCGGTCAGCCAGGGCAGCAGCGAAGCGTTCTCGACGGGATCCCATGCCCAGACGCCACCCCAGCCAAGGACTTCATAGCTCCACCAACCGCCGAGCAGAATGCCGATCGTGAGGAAGGCCCATGAGAACAGCGCCCAACGACGAGTTTCGAGTAGCCAGCCTTCACCAAGCCGCCCCGTGACCAAGGCTGCGATCGCGAAGGCGAATGGCACCGTGAACCCGACGAATCCGAGGTACAAGATCGGCGGGTGGAATAACACCAGGATGTGGTTCTGCAGCAACGGGTTGGGCCCGCGTGCCTGCGACGGGTCGAACCCTGCGACACCGTTCCCAAACGGATCAGCTGGGCCGAAACTCAGCAGTGCGAAGAACGCGGTGACCACGAACATCACAATCAGCGCCCAGCCGACAAGGATGTCGTCGGTGCGCTTGCGGAATCGCCAAGCGACTGCAGCGGTAAAGCCACTGAGCACGAGTGCCCAGAGCAGAATCGAGCCTTCGAGCGCCGACCACATCGCTGCAACGTTGTAGAGCGCCGGCGTGTCGGGGGATCCAACCTGCTGGATGTAGGCCATCGAGAAGTCGCGGGTGATCAGTGCACGCTGCATCATGATGACCGACAACACAATGCCAGCGAGTGCGAGCCACGCGTAGCGCGGGCTCTGACGGAGCAGCTTCATGTCGCGCTTGCGGATGCCGTACAGCACCGCGAGCGCACCGAAGACCGACGCGCCCAGCATGAGCATCAGCCCGGCACGGCCGAGAGCCGAGTTGAGGGACGCCGCGATCATGACGTCTGGTCAGACTGTGCCTGGCACAGCGTGACCGCTACGCGGCTGGGGGGCATCCGAGGTCCTCGGCGTCGGCGACACGTTCGTCGTTCACGGAGACGTACTCGTCGGAGTGCTTCACCTCGACACGGTCGCCGACCAGAGCGCCATCTTCGATCACGCCGTGGACAACAACAGGGATGCACTCTTTGAAGATGCCGCCCGGCTCGCCCTGGTAGCGCACCGGCAGATGCTCACCGTTGAACGAGATGGTGAACGCCGTGATGCCGTTGTCGAGCTCGATCGAACCTTGGTCGACCGTGCCCTGCAGACGGAGTCGACGGTCACCGTCGCACCCATCGCGCACGCCCACTTCATCGACGTTGCAGTAGTAGTCGACCGCCGACGTGAGGAACTGCGTGACGATCACGCCACCTGCAACGAAGACCAACGCGAGCACGATGAGCGGCATGACATTGCGTTTGCGTTTGGCGCCGATGGCGGTGCCGTCGACGTTGGTCCGTGGCGACAGATCCATGTCGGAGCCTTCATTCGGGCTCGTTGGGGATTGTTCGGGCTTCTCGTGATCAGCCATATTGGGCGAGCATCTCGTTTCGGGGAGTGGAATCCACCGCAAGCCGCGATGAGTTCATGAAAGTTTGCTAGAGCCAGTACTTGTCGTCGTCGGGAATCTGATCGGCGAGCTTGCGCCCTGACCGGATTGTCCGCCAGGCGAAGAGACCGACCGTGGCGAAGGTGAGGAAATAGCTCCCCAAGATGAATCCTGCGTCTTCCACTACTGGGCTCCGTTCTGCTGGGCGGCGGCTTCGGCGCGGCGAGCAACGAGCGCGTCGTCGAGGCCGCGGTCTTCGAGCATGTCTTCCATCGCCATTGCCCGGGTGCGGTGCAGCATCAGCCAGACATACAGGAAGGTGAAGGCGATGACACCGACGAACAGGCTGAACAGCATGATGCCGTCCATCTTCGTGTCGCCGTCGAGGTTGGCGACCGTGGCTTCCTGATGGAGGCTCCTCCACATCTTGACGCTGAAGTGGACGAGCGGAATCTCCATAACGGCGATCATGCCGAGCACGGCGCTGCGCTTGGCGCGCTGCTGATGGCTTCCGCCGAGCCGTCGCACTGCGAGGTAGCCGATGTACGTGACGAACAGCAACGCAGTGGTGGTCAGCCGTGCATCCCACTGCCAAAAAACGCCCCAGGTGAGGCGGCCCCACATCGAGCCGACAGCAAGCGTGACTGCCACAAACGCCACACCGATTTCGGCACTGGCTCCTGCGGCACGGTCCCAACCGAGCGACTGCTTCTTGGTGAACAGATACAAACCCGACGAGACAGCGGTGACGACGAAGGCGAGATAGGCCAGCCAGATCGTCGGGACGTGCACGTAGAGGATGCGAACCGATTCCTTCTGGTCGCGATCGGCTGGCGAGAAGCCCAGACCGAAAGCAACGAGCCACCCCATCGCCACAAGGCAGGCAATGCCGACGACACGCGTTGCTCGAGTGCCCGTCGAACGGCGCGGCGGCGGCGGTTCGCTCGGTTGCAGCTCGGTTCTCGCTGGATCAATCGTGGTCATCTCTTGCCCGTCGTTCGTTCGCTGGGTGATGGCTGGGTGGCGATTGCTCGCCGTTCGAGTTGTCGATCGACTACTCGTCGATCAATGGG
>JBNMOS010000175.1:0-5792 GCA_051275435.1 Ilumatobacter sp. | reverse complement strand
TATTGCGCGAATGCCTGCGGCGAGTCCGGCCCGTAGAGGTGCGATGTCGTGTCGGGTTGATTGAGGTGCAGCACGACCAAGTCGGCAGTGAGGTCGACACCTTGCACGGCTGCAACCACCGCTGCATCAGCCGGATAGCCGAACTCGCAGCGGGCGGTGCCGTCCGGTATCCATCCACCTGGCGGCCACACCTCGTCGGCACGATCGCCGCCCATCTGAGCGATCAATTTGTGGTCACCGACGACGGTCACCGATCGCCCGCCCGCCGCGGCGACACGATCGAACAGCGTCGGGGCACGTGGTCCGGCTTTCGGCGACGGCACCCATCCCTCGCCGTCGATCCAGGTGTGGTTGCCGTACACCCCCGTCTCACTGGGGTCGACGCCCGTGATGAACGCCGCATGATTGGCGTAGGTGACCGACATCGGTAGCGACAGCCCACCCTCGGGGGCGCGACCACCCTCGGAGGCCTGCCGCCAGATGTTGGGCGTGAGCGCGGCACTGACGTGTCGATGCGGCAAAGCGTCGATGACGATCATCACCACGCGCAGATCGTCGTTGATCACCCCCACAGCGTACGCCGCGCCCCGGGACGGTCGATCAACTCAGCTCCTCGCGATGGGCGCGTCGATCTTGTCGAATCATCGACGGCGTGACGTTCGACACGTTCGACACGTGTCGCTCTGATACGGTTTTGGTACACGTACAAGACGACTTCCTGGGGGGAACGATGTTGGTAAGTACACGACGCCGCACACTGGCGATCTTGGTGTCTGGGGCACTGATCGCTGCTGCATGCAGCGGCAGCGACTCGGCAGATGCACCTGCTGCGACGGACGCTCCGGCGACCGCAACCGAGGCTGAGCCCGCCGACACCGCAGACGCCGAGCCGGCGGCAACCGAGCCCGACGAACCGGCGCCACTCGAAGACGAAGATCAGCTGACCAGCGAGGGCGAGGGCAACGTCGACCTGGCATCGCTCAAACCAGTCGCAGGTGGTGAGATCACCTTCGGGCTCACCAACGACGGCACCGGATTCGACACGACCGGCGCAGTTGCGCCCGGGTCAATCCGCGTGATCACCGCACTCAACGACTCGCTCGCCGGACTCGACATCAACGCCGACTGGCAGCCGAACCTCGCCGAGAGCATCATCCCGAACGACGACTTCACATCGTGGACCATCACCATGCGTCCGGGCCTGCTGTTCCACGACGGCGAACCTGTCGACGGCGAGGCAGTCCGCGCCAACCTGCAGGCGTTTAGAGACAGCCCGATCGTTGGGTTCGCTCTCGGCGCGGTCGACTCGATCAGTGCAGTCGACGAACTCTCCGTGCAGATCGACATGAATGTTCCGTGGGCCGCGTTCCCGCACGTCCTCGTTGGTCAGCCCGGCTGGATGGTGTCACCGGCGACGATCGGCACGAACGAGACGTTCACCGGTACCGGCCCATTCATGCTCGAAAGCTGGACGCCCGGCGACGGCGCACGCGTCGTGCGTAACCCGAACTACTGGCGTGCCGACGAGGGCTTGCCCTACCTCGATGCGATCAACTTCAAGTTCCTCGTCGACGGGACCGTCAAGCGTCAGGCCTTCGAAGCTGGCGACGTACAGGGCTACGTCAGCCCCGGTGATGAAGACATCGTCGACTTTCTCGCCGACGATGAGACCGACGTGTGGATTGGCACCGCCGGCGCGAACGAGTACCTGTGGCTCCTCAACACGACTGCCCCGCCGTTCGACGACCTCCGCGTCCGCCAGGCGATGGCCCACGCGATCGATAAGCAGTTCATTATCGACACGTTCCGGTCGGGGCTCACCGTTCCGGCGAATGGGCCGTTGAACCCGTCTGACCGCTGGTACACCGAGAACAACTATCCGCAGTTCGACCCGGCAGCAGCGCAAGCGCTCATCGACGAGTACGAAGCTGAGGTCGGCCCAATCGAATTCGAGCTGTCGATCGAGCCGAACGCATCAGTGATCGAAGTCGCCGAAGTGATGATGTCGTTCCTTGCCGACGTGGGTATCGACGGCAAAATCAAGGAGATCGGCCAGGGCCAGTCAGCGTTGACCGCGATCCAAGACGACTTCCAAGCCTTCTCATGGTTCCAGTTCGGCGCATCCGACCCCGATGGCGACTATGTGTTCTTCCACTCGAGCGGCGGCTTCCTGAACTGGACCAACCTGGTCAGCGCTGACATCGACGCCGGCCTCGACGCCGGTCGGGAGAACGTCGACGAAGCCACTCGCAAGGCGGGGTACGCACAGTTCCTGCAGGCGCTCGGCGACGAAGTGCCAATGATCTGGGTCGATCACCTCAATGGTGTCGAGGCCGCTGTCACGCTGCCTGAACTCCACGGCATCGGCACGCCAGGCGTCTTGCCCGACGGTGCGGCGTCCTTGCCAATGACCAACGGCAGCTTCTTTGCCTGGCCGAGCGTGTGGATCGAGCAGTGACCTGAACCAGCGGGCCGCACCATGCTGATCTTCGTCCAGCGCCTCGGGCGGCTGGTCTTCGTCTTCTTCGTCGTCACCTTCGTGACGTTCTTCCTGCTCGACCAGGCACCGGGTGACCCGGCTGAACGGTTCGCTGGGTTGAACGCCACACCCGAGGTGATCGAAGGCATCCGTGCCGAACTCGGGTTGAACGGGTCGCTCATCGAGCGGTACCTGCGCTGGCTCGGCAATGCGGTCAGGTTCGACTTCGGTGACTCCATCGTGACGCGCGGGTTCAGCAGCTGGGACCTCATTCGTGAGTCGCTGCCCAAGACGTTGGAGCTGATGGTGCTCGCCGAAATCATGGCGATCGGGATAGCGGTACCCCTGGCACTCGCGTCGGCCCGCCGTCCTGGCAGCTTCATCGACAAGGCATCGTCGTCCACCGCATTCGGCCTCCTCGCCTTGCCGGCGTTCGTGCTGGGGATCTACATGTCGTTCATCTTCGGCGTGAAGCTCGGGTGGTTTCCAACCATCGTCGACAACTTGCCCGGACTCAACGATGATCCGCTCGACAACCTGCGGCAGATGTTCCTGCCGTCGCTCACGTTGGCGCTGAACCTGGTGGCCGTCTATCTCCGCCTGCTCCGCAGCGACCTGATCGAAACTCTGCAAGAGGACTACGTGATGCTCGCCCAGGCACGCGGCTTGAGTGAACGACGCATCATGTGGCGCCACGTACTGCGGCCATCGTCGCTCAACTTCACAACCGCCGTCGGCCTCAACATTGCTGGCCTCATCGGCGGGGCATTCATCATCGAGGTCCTGTTCGCGATCAACGGCATGGGTCGACTCGTCATCCAGTCGGTGATACTCGAAGATTTCAACGTCGTGGCCGCGGTGGTCGCCATCCTGACCGTCGCCTACGTGATGATGAACTTCCTCGTCGACGTGCTGTATTCGATTCTCGATCCACGGATTCGCCATGCCGCTCGTTGAACCGGGGCCCACCGGGCTCAAAACCGAGGCCGAAGCAGTTGCCGCCATCGAACACGGCAGCCCCGGCCAAAAACGTCGGCTCGGCCTCACCTTCTGGCTGTCGGCAGGGTGGATCTTCACGCTCGTATTCCTCGCCCTGTTCCGCGACATCCTGCCGATCCGCGATCCAAATGAACTCGGCATTCGGACACGCGAAGTCGCCAAGTTCGAAAACCCCGGTTGGAACGCGTTTTTCGGCGGCGACGGCCAAGGCCGCGACATATTTGCCCGGGTCGTCCAGGGTGCGCGACCAGCGCTGATCCTCGGCCTCACCGTCACCATCATCGGCGGGATCCTCGGGAGCGCGGTCGGTGTCACGTCGGGGTACCTCCGCGGCAAGGTCGACACGGTCACGACGGTGCTCATCGACATTGCCCTGGCATTCCCCGGCTTGGTCCTCCTCATCGCTGTTCGGGCCACGTTTGGCAACTCGATGTTCGTGTTCATCGTCCTGTTCTCACTGACGAGTGTTCCCGGCTACGCACGCATTGTGCGGGGTGCGTCGTTCGCGCTGTCAGAACGCGACTTCGTCGACGCGGCGGAAGCAATGGGGGCCAGCAAACGACGAATTATCCTGCGCGAGCTCGCCCCCAACATCGCACTTCCCGTGCTGTCGTTTGCATTCATCGGCTTCGCGTTAGTCATCGTCGCCGAGGGCGGGCTCGCCTTCATCGGCCTGTCGCTCGACCAGATCACCTGGGGCAAGTTGATCGCCGACGGGGCTGGTGACATCGACAAGCATGCTCACGTCGCGCTCTTTCCCGCCACCGTGATGTTCCTCACGATCCTGGCCTTCAACCTCGTCGGTGACTCGATGCGAGCGCTCTACTCGCCACGCGAAGTCGCGACGCAGCGTCGCCTGCGCGTCGGCCCTATGGCTAACACCGGAGGCGGCGATGAGGTGCTCTACATCGACGACCTGTTCACCGCGCTCCACACACCAAACGGTGATGTGCACGCCGTTGACGGGGTCTCGCTGTCCTTGAAGGCAGGCGAAGCGCTCGGCGTGGTGGGCGAGTCTGGGTCGGGCAAAACAATGATCCTCCGGTCAATCGTCGGTGCGTTTGCTCTGGCCGACGTCACCCGGACCGGCACCGTTGAAGTCGCCGGCGTCGACATGTTGCGAGCAGAACCAGCCGACATCAAGCGGACCCTCGGGACGCAGATCGGCATGGTGTCGCAGAATCCGCTCACTGCGCTCAACCCGGTCCGGCTGATCGAACACCAGATCACCGAGCCAATGCTGGTGCATACCAACATGTCCAAGTCGGAGGCGCGAGCTCGGGCTCTCGAACTGATGCAGCAGGTCGGGATCCCAGCGCCGAGACGGCGCCTTCGCGAGTACCCGCACCAGCTGTCTGGCGGCATGCGTCAACGCGTGACCATCGCGATGGCGTTGGCTAACGAGCCGGCACTGCTGCTTGCCGACGAGCCGACCACTGCGCTCGACGTCACCGTCCAAGACCAAATTTTGCGGCTCCTCTCTGGCCTTCAGCGCGATCGGAAAATGGCCATGGTGCTCGTCACTCACGACTTGGCGGTCGTCAAGGGATTCACCGATCGCGTCGCCATCGTGTACGGCGGTGAAGTCATCGAGTCCGGGCCAACCGAGCAGATCTTCAGCAACCCTCGCCACCGCTACACCGTGGCGCTGATCCAATCGATGCCCGACCTCGACCTGCCGAGCCACTCCGAGCTCACCACGATCGAGGGCACCCCCCCGTCGCTGATCTCACCGCCACGTGGCTGCCGGTTTGCAGCACGCTGCCCGGCTGCTCAAGACATTTGCGACACGACGCCGCCGACAACTGACGAAGGCCGCGAGCACTGGTTCCGCTGCCACTTCCCTGCTGGCAACGATGCGGAAGGGACCGCCTGATGGCCGGCACCGGTACAGCACATCTCCGCAACGACGTCGTGCTCAGCGTGACCGAGCTCGTCGTCGAGTTTCCCGCGCGCAAGAAGCAGGTCGTGCATGCCGTTTCTGGCGTGAGCTTCGATCTCGACAAGGGCGAAACCCTGGGGATCGTCGGCGAGTCGGGCTGCGGTAAGACCACGACCGGTCGGGCAATCATGCAGCTCGAATCGGTCACCAGCGGGAGCATTCGATTGAACGGTGTCGACCTCGAGGCCGAGCGCGGCGAGACGCTGCGACAGGCGCGCAAGGCGATGCAGATGATCTTCCAAGATCCCGTGTCGTCACTCAATCCGAGCCGGCGTGTCCGCGACATCGTCCGGGAGGGCATCGACATCTGGGGTCCGACCCGCGAGGGCGACGTCGACGCATGGGTCGCCGAGGTCATGGAGTCGGTCGGGC
>JBNMOS010000174.1:0-5881 GCA_051275435.1 Ilumatobacter sp. | reverse complement strand
CGACGCTTCTGGCGGATCGCCCTGGTGCTCCCGCTTGTGCTTCCGTCGTTCGTCGGAGCTGCAGCGTTCATCGCCGGGCTCGCACCCGATGGCATCATTCACGACGCACTGTCTGCGGTCGGCATTACGCCACCGCGGCGCTTTCGTGGCCTGGGCGCAGCATGGCTCGTCCTGACAGCGTTCACCTACCCCTACGTGTACCTCCCGGTCGCGGCCCGGCTCATCGCCCTTCGCTCCAGCCTCGAAGAGAGCGCCCGTCTGCTCGGCCTGTCGTCGACTGCCACTTTCTTCAAGGTCACGCTGCCGCAACTTCGTCCGGCAGTCTTCGGTGGCGGCCTACTGGTCTTCTTGTACACACTGAGCGAGTTCGGTGCGGTCCAACTGCTGGGCTTCGACACCCTCACACGAGTCATTTTCGCCACGCGCCAATCAAATCGAGCGCTGTCGTTCGCGTCCGCCACCGTCGTCCTGATCTTGGCCCTCGCCGTGGTCGCGCTCGAACGATCCCAGCGCGGCAGCAGCCGGCCTGACGACCGGTCGACAGCCGTTGTTCGGCGCAGTCGCCTCGGCTGGCGCCAGGCCCCTGCGCTGGCCGGATGTTCGCTCGTCTTACTCATCGGCCTCGTCATCCCGCTCACGAGCCTCGCCACCTGGGCCCAACGCGGTATCGCCGAGGGCCGTGTGTCGATCAGCGACCTCGTGCAGCCAGCAATCAGCACAGCGACCGTTGCGGTTATCGCTGCGGTGCTCGCCGTCGCGGTCGTGATGCCAGTTGCGCTCGCCACGACGCGCCGCCCGCATCGCAGCTCCGACGTCGCTGCCGTCTCCGTCATCGTGGGCTTTGCGATTCCGGGGCTCGTCATTGCGCTTGCCCTTGCCGTGCTCACCTTGAACACCCCTGTACTCAGGGGGCTCTATCAAACCATTGCGCTGTTGATCATCGCCTACGTCATCCACTTCGGCAGCCAGGCACTGGCAAGCACCGAGTCAGCTGTCCGCGCCGTGCCGCACGCCCTGCGCGAGTCAGGTCGGCTGCTCGAACCGAGCCCAATCCGTCGTTTCTTGCAGGTCGACTTCCCGCTGATGCGCCCTGGACTGGTCGCAGGCGGTGGCCTCGTAATGCTGTCGACACTCAAAGAACTGCCAGCCACGCTCCTGCTCTCCCCCATCGGCTTCTCGACGCTGACCACCGAGATCTGGTCGTCGTACGAAGAAGGGTTTTATGCCGCAACCGGCCTCGCCTCACTCGTCCTGGTCGCAGTGTCAGCGACGCTGACCTGGTTCCTCGTGCTGCGCCGCAGCGAAGTCGTTCGTGGCTGAGCCGTTAGCCTTGGCACCGATGTCGACCGCACCAGACACACTCGCCGGCGCGGCGGTTTCACTCAGCGGAATCTCCGTCACCTACGCAAGCGACGGCGGCGGCCCGGTCGCGGCGGTCACTTTCGCCAGCCTCGACATCGAGGCCGGATCGATCGTTGCACTCCTCGGCCCTTCAGGCTGCGGTAAGACTTCGCTACTGCGGGCGATCGCCGGACTCGAGAGCCCCACAGCCGGGTCGGTATCCATCGGCGGCACCACAGTCAGCAACCAGGGCTCGGGCAAACGGCAGTGGGTCAACCCCGAGAAGCGCAACATTGGGATGGTGTTCCAAGACGGTGCGCTCTTCCCGCACCTGACCGTCACGCAGAACATCGTGTTCGGCCTCCGAGCCATGCGCAAAGAACTGTCACGAACCGAGGTGCTCGCACGTGTTGACGAACTGCTCGAGTTGGTCGATCTGCAGGGCTTCGGCGACCGTCTGCCCAACACGCTTTCGGGCGGGCAGCAGCAGCGGGTCGCCCTCGCCCGGTCGCTCGCTCCGCAACCCAAGGTGCTCCTCCTCGACGAGCCATTCTCGGCACTCGACACGTCACTGCGCGTGCAAGTGCGCGCCGAAGTCGCACGTATCGTGCGCGACGTCGGCGTCACCACCGTGTTCGTCACGCACGATCAAGATGAAGCATTCGTCCTCGGCGACAAGGTCGCTGTGATGCAGGCTGGAAACATCGAACAGTTCGGTACCCCCGACGAGCTCTACCGGTCCCCCGCCACGCCGTGGGTTGCTGGGTTTGTCGGCGAGGCCAACTTCGTCGTCGGCGTCGTTTCCGACGACGCGACCGTCGCGGCGACACCCATCGGCATCGTCACGATCGACGACCGTCGTACCGATCCAACAAGCAACAAGGTGCAGATTCTCGTTCGGCCCGAGCAGGTGAGCCTGTGTCAGGACCCGGCGGATGGCACCGAGGCAGCGACTGTGCGCACCGTCGAGTACTACGGCCACGACGTCCGCTACGAAATCGAGTTGGCCGACGGAACGGTACTCGCAGCACGCACCCACTCGACCGAGCTCTACGAGCGCGGCGACACGGTCTACCCGTCGTTCCAGAGCCGCCAGCGTGGCTCCACATCGGCAGCATTTTCGGTCGATCGCGCCGACGCCTGAGCTGACCCGGCGGCCGCGTAGTCTGCGTCCGTGACCGAATCACTCAGCATCGCCGATCTCCGCATCTTCACCGAGCCCCAACAGGGGGCCTCGTACGACGATCTACTCGCCGTCGCGCAGCGTGCCGAAAAGCTGGGTTACGGCGCCTTCTTCCGGAGCGATCACTACTTGGTGATGGGCGATGGCGATGGCCTTCCGGGCCCGACCGATGCGTGGATCACTCTCGCCGGCCTTGCCCGCGACACCTCCACCATTCGCCTCGGCACCCTCGTGTCGTCAGCAACGTTCCGGCAACCTGGGCCACTGGCGATCAGCGTGGCGCAGGTCGACCAGATGTCAGGCGGCCGCGTCGACTTCGGTCTGGGCGCCGGCTGGTTCGCTGCCGAGCACAAGGCCTACGGCATCCCGTTCCCCGAACTCGGTGAGCGGTTCGACCGCCTCGAAGAGCAGCTCGAACTGATCACCGGCATGTGGGCGACGCCAATTGGTGAGACCTACTCGAAGCCGGGCGGCCACTATCCGATCACCGACTCGCCAGCGCTTCCCAAGCCGGCCCAGTCGGCACCGCCCATCGTCATCGGCGGCGGAGGCCCGAAGCGCACGCCGGCACTGGCTGCCAAGTACGCAGCCGAGTTCAACACGCCGTTCGTCAGCCGCGAGTTCTTCGTCGAGCAGACCGATCGCGTGCGAGCCGCCTGCGAGGCGATCAACCGGGACCCTGCCGAGCTTGTCTACTCCGCAGCGCTCATCGTCTGCGTCGGCGCTGACGAAGCCGAAGTCGAACGGCGTGCAGCGGCACTCGGTCGGGAGCCTGCCGAACTGCGCGAGAACGGCCTGTGCGGCACACCTGCCGAGGTTGCCGAGCGCATGCGAGCGTGGCGCGCTGCTGGCGCCGAACGCTTGTATCTGCAGGTGATGGATATCGCCGATCTCGATCACCTCGATCTGATCGCCAACGACGTCGTCGCGGAACTCGCATGAGCGAGATCACCGTCATCCCGGCCCGGTCGATCATCACGATGGACCCCAGCCAGCCGGTCGTCGAAGCAGTCGCAGTCCGCGAGGGCAAGATCCTCGCCGCTGGTTCGCTCGACGAATGCACGAGCTGGGGCCCGCACACCATCGACTCCCGCTTCGCCGACCACGTCCTCACGCCCGGCATGATCGAGGCCCACGGCCATGTGTTCGAAGGTTCCTTCGGGCTGCTCCCCTACGCCGGCTGGTTCCCACGGCATCGCCCCGACGGCAGCATGGCCGAAGGCATCCAGACCTACGACAAACTCTTTGAGCTGCTTCGCCAACTCGACGAAGACACGCGGGGCTCACAAGAACCAATCGTCGTCTGGGGTTTCGACCCGATCTACTTCACCGGCGAAGAACGTCTGACCCGCGATCACCTCGACCGGGCATCGCTGGAGCGGCCAATTTTCGTGTTCCACGCCAGCGCCCATCTCGCCACGGTCAACAGCGCGATGCTCGACCAGAACGAGATCACCCGCGATTCGACAACCGTCGGTGTCGCGCGAGACGCCAACGGCGAGCCCAACGGTGAGCTGCAGGAGATGCCAGCCATCGCGCTCGCCACGTCGGCAATCCACCTGATCATGCGGCTGATGGGCGACCCCGAGGCAATCCGCACACTCGGCCAGATGTGTGCGAACGTCGGCATCACGTCGCTCGTCGATCTCGGCGCCAGCGGCGTCACCCGACCCCAAGGCCAAGAGCTGTGGCACCAGGTCGTGACCGACGACTTCCCTGCACGCATTCACCAGCGACACCTCATCGGCATGATGCCGGGGTCAAACGACTGGGCGGCCGCTGCCGATCTGGTGCAGCAGTTCGAACTGGAAGACACCGACCGCCTGCGGACTGCCGGCTTGAAGATCGTGCTCGACGGATCGATCCAAGGCTTCACCGCGAAGATGAAGTGGCCTGGCTATTTCAGCCCGGGTGGCCAAGCCCCCACCGACCACGGTGTGTGGATGGTGCCGCCGGAACAGTTGATCGACATGGTGCGGCCGTTCCATGAGCGGCGCATCAACACCCATGTGCACTGCAACGGCGACATGACGATCGACCTGTGGATCGATGTCGTGGAACAGCTGTTATTGGAGTCGGCATGGCTCGACCACCGATACACGGTGCAGCACAGCCAACTGACATCGCCAGCCCAGTTCCGCCGCATGGCCAAGCTCGGCATGTGCGCCAACATCTTCACGAACCACATTTGGTACTGGGGCGACCAGCACCACGACATCACGGTCGGCCCCGAGCGAGCCCGCCGCATGGAAGCGTGCGCCACAGCCGAGCGACTCGGCGTCCCGTTCTCCATCCACTCCGACGCGGCCGTCACCCCGCTGGGCCACCTGCACACCATGTGGTGTGCAGTCAACCGCATCACGCCGTCCGGCCGAATTCTGGGCGAGAACGAGCGCATTTCGGCCGAATCGGCGCTCCACTCGGTCACCACCGGTGCGGCATATCAGCTCCATGCTGACAACGAGTTCGGCAGCGTCGAATGCGGCAAGGCAGCCGACTTCACCGTGCTCGAAGAGAGCCCCCTCAGCATCGACCCGATGGGAATTAAAGACATCGGTGTGTGGGGAACGATCATCGGTGGACGGTCAAACGAGGCAGCGCACCCCGGCGTTTGACATTCCGGGAGCGTTACGACAGGAGTGTGTCGAACGCAGTGGTCAGCCGAACCGGAAGCGCCTCATCGTTATCGGCAAGAAGGACCGCTTCAGCGCGGCTTCCAGGTCGGAGCCCGCGAACTTCGTGCACGGTCATGCGGCCGCCCACCACATGCACCTCAAGGTGGCGACCCTCGACGTCGAGCACCGCCTTGAGCCGCAGCACGTCATGCATAGCGTCGGCCATGCCGGCAACTCGTCCCTCTGCGACTGTCGCGCCCGACCACGACCAGCGCGAGTATCTCGCTTGCGCATGCTCGACCGACGGAACTGCCGTTGTCGGCTCAGCGCCAGACCCCAGCCTCAGCCCGAGAACCAGATCGATCGGAGCAGAGCCGTCGACGATGGCAACGCCGGGCGCGTGTTCTTCGAACACGTCGAATGCCCGCTGCAACTGCTCCGGTGTACAGAGGTCGACCTTGCTGGACATGATGAGATCGGCACCCGCGAGCTGGCGGCGCACTTCTGAGCTGACGTACCGATCGTTGACCTGTCGCGCAATCGAGTCGGCCGCAGCGAGCACGATCACTCCTCCCGGGGCGAACCCCACCGAAGTTCCCCACGCTGCCGCGGCCGATGGATCAGCGATGCCACTCGCTTCGATCACGATCTGGTCCGGCGGGAACTCGACGTCACGAAGCGAACCGAGTGACTCCATAAGATCGTTCCCCAGCGAACAGCACACACAACCGTTGGGCAGATT
>JBNMOS010000173.1:0-5948 GCA_051275435.1 Ilumatobacter sp. | reverse complement strand
CGACATCTGCCTGTTCAGCTCTGCTGCCGCCGAGATGATCGTCGACATCAATGGGGTATCAGCAATCGAGGGCATCACCCCGTTCCCGAACCGCCGGACCGACACCCGCTTCGGAGCACAACCGACTTCTGATCCGGTTCCCGTCGACATTGACGGTGTGCCCCAGTGGCCGCCCTACGTTGCGTTCCCTGCCCTGAACGGCGTTGCAGCCCTCACCGGGTTGCCGGCGTCTGCGAAGGTCGCTGCACGGCCGATCATCGCGATGAAAGTCGATAACTTTCGTCTGGCGCGGCCCCAGTTCGGACTCGATCAGGCAGACGCCGTCATCGAGCTGAACGTCGAAGGCGTGACGCGGTTTATCGCGCTCTTCCATTCGAATATCCCGGCACTGTTGGGGCCTGCCCGCTCGGCACGCACCGCCGACCTCGACCTGCTCGCGGCGATGAACCGACCGATCATCACCTACTCAGGGGCCAACGTCGGTGTCGGCCAATGGCTCACTGCGGCGGCCGACTCGGGCGTGCTGGTCGACTTCACCGCGCAAAGTAGCCCCTGCTATTTCCGTGAGCCGACGCGGCCCGGCCCGCACAACCTCCTCCTCGATCCGACGTGCGTGCTCGCTAACGCGCCCCAGGCTGGCCCGGCCCGGCCGCTGTGGAGCATCGATGCCGCCTGGGCCCCCGGCGCGCTGCCATCGACCGCTGACTCGACGTTCGATGTCGACATGGACGGCGTCGATGTGACGTGGACGTGGGATGTGAGCTCAGGTCGATACCTCCGCTTTCAAGACGGTGCGCCCCACCTCGCTGAGCCTGACATCCCGATCACCGCATCGAACGTCGTGATCATCGAGAGCGAACACGTGCCGTCGCCGGTCGATGCTCGATCACCGAACCCAATCAGCATCGGTTCGGGCAAGGCAGTCGTGCACCGCGACGGCCGTGCCGTGCCCGGTACCTGGTCACGGCCGTCGCCATTTGACCCGTTCACGTTCTTCGACGCGGCGAGCGGCGACACGATCCCTCTCGACGTCGGTGTCACGTTCGTCGAATTGGTCCGCCAAATCTAGGAACCGTCGCGAGGGTCAAGCAGGGTGGTTGCTGCGAAGACGACGTTGCTGAACCTCGCCGTACATCCGTCCCCGGTCGGCGACTGTGTGAGGAATCCAACACGCGTGGCCAGCGCGGGGCTGCGCAACGCAAAAAGTCGAGACAACGCCCACGACGCCGATCCGTCGAGGCCGCGACGCTCGTAGTGAAAGGCGAGGGCCGTGCCGAAACGAGAGATGCGCACGCGGACGGTGTTCCCCATGACGGCCGGTTCGTTCGAGTCGTCGGAAACCCCGCGCGTCACAACGGTGACGACCATCGGCTGGCCCTTCGGATCGCGCTCGAAGCACAGCTTCGCCCAATCGTCGGCAGTCTGATGGATGAACAACACACCCGCATCGAAGGTGGCTGCAAAGTCAACGCTGATCGTCGCCTCAAGCTGGAAGTCACCGCTGACTCGACACATCAGGGCTGGCGCATTCGCGACACGCGCTGGCCCTGCAGGATCGTTGAACCAGTCGGTCTTCGGCGCTGCGTGCATCGTGAGCATGTCGCGTTCGACGGTTGCGTCGCCGACATCGTCAAGCCAATCGAGTGGGGGAAGGTCGGACAGCTGCATCAGATGAACCGTGCCGGGGTGCGGCGAGTGCGGTCGACCGTCAGCTGGAGGACATCGGGCCGCGAGTAGTGACCCGCCGGGTCGAAATTTTGCCGTTCGGCTCGAAGGAGGGCGAGATCGACGTCGGCATAGATGATCGTCTCTTCGTGCTTTGCTGCCTCGGCAAGGACGCTCCCGTCGGGCCCGATGATGATCGACCCGCCACTTGCCCAGCGGTTGCCGAACGCGAGCATCTGATCGAGAACCGGGAAGTCGACGGGCACGTGTTCCTCACGCAGCACGGCACCCGAGCTGACCACGAACACTCGGCCCTCTTTCGCAGCAAAGCGGCTGATGTCACCTGATGTCTCCGGCGAGCCAGGCCACGTAGCGATGTGAACCTGCGTGCCCTGCGCCCACATTGCTGCGCGCGTGAGTGGCATCCAGTTCTCCCAGCAGTTCAGGCCGCTCACGCGCACCGGTGCTGCTTCGTCGGCAATTACCAGATCGTGCACAACGAGCCCGTTGCCGTCGCCATCCGCCCACATCATTCGCTCGCCGTAGGTCGGCTTGAGCTTGCGATGCACGCTCACGATGCCCGATGTCGGATCGATCGCGACTAGCGAGCAATAGATCGACCCGCCGGACGTCGACCGCTCGGCGACGCCGAGGTAGACGAATATGCCGAGCTGCGCCGATACGGCAACGACGGTGTCCAGGTGACCCGCCGCGATGTCGACTGCGTTGTCGAGGTAGATCGAGAACGCCGCCTTCTGAGCCGGATCATCGAATGTGGACGCATTAGTGAAGTCGGCCCACGCCGGATAGCCGGGAACGAACGTTTCGGGGAAGGCAATCAGCTTGGCGCCGTTGGCGGCCGCCTCACCTATGGCGTCGAGCACCTTGTCAAGGGTGGCCTCACGCTGCATGAAGGAGGGGGCGAGCTGGGCAGATGCGACTCTCATCGCTCGCGACAGTACAAGGCGCCGTCCGGGCCGGCAGCTGGGCGGGGAGCGGACGGGTTGCTGGCCAGTGAGTTACGGGGTGGAGCGCGTCGTAGCTTGGGGCTCATGTCGCTCGTCGTGCTCGGAGTTCCCTGGGATGCCAACTCGTCACACCTCTACGGCTGTGCAGCCGGACCAGCCGCGATTCGCGCCGCGCTGCACTCCGGTTCGGGCAACGACGCGACCGAACATGGCCTGAGCGTCGTCCCCGAACTCACCGACCTCGGCGACCTCGAACTGCAGAACGCAGTCGGTGACCTCGATGCGAACTGGGCCGATGCCGATGTCATCACCGCCGCGATCGACGCGCAGATCGCCGCAGGGAATCGCGTCATTTCACTCGGTGGCGATCATGCGGTGACGTATCCGATCTTGCGTGCCGTCGCCAAGCACCACCCGAAGCTCACGGTCGTGCATATCGATGCCCACCCGGACATGTACGACGACTTCGAGGGCAACCCGCTGAGCCATGCGTCGCCCTTCGCCCGGGCCCTGGAGGATGGCTGCATGCAGCGGCTCGTGCAGCTCGGCATTCGGACGGCCACAACGCACTCATACGAGCAGGCTGACCGCTTCGGTGTGCAGATGATCGGCGCTCGCCAGCTCGACCAGTTCGACGCGTCGACACTCGACGGGCCGATCTACCTGACGGTCGACCTCGACGGCCTCGACCCGGCGGTTGCGCCTGGGGTGTCACACCACGAACCCGGCGGGATCACCGTGCGCGAACTGCTTGACATGATCGATGCGTTGCCCGGCCCGATTGTCGGCGCCGACATCGTCGAATTGAATCCGTCACGCGACCTTGTCGATATGACAGCCATGGTCGGAGCAAAACTCCTGAAGGAGATCGCCGGTCGCATGCTCACTGTCGGCTGACGCACGTCCCCTGGTCCACTTCGGCTGGTCGAAAGTGGCGGGCCAGCGGCGCTTCCCGCCCGCTCGGTTGCTGATTGACCCTTCGGAAAAGTAACTCTGGGGGATGGACATCGACGTCGGAGCTGTTGATCACGCCCTTACCACCACGCGAGCGGTGCGTCGGCGGCTCGATCTCGAGCGGGCAGTCGACGACCAGATCATTCTCGACTGCATCGACGTGGCCGAGCAGGCCCCGACCGGTGGAAACTTGTCGAGCCGACGCTGGTTGGTGATCCGTGAACCGCGATTGAAACAGGCGCTGGCCGACCTCTACATGGCAGGCGCAGGGCAGTGGATGGCCGGAGCCGCCGACCGCCTCGAAGGCACCGGTCACCCGCAGGAGAAGAACATGGCGTCGGCAAAGTATCTCGCCGAGCATCTGGCCGACGTGCCTGCCATCGTGATCCCGACCATCATCGGGCGCCACGACGGCAGCGGCCGCCCCGGCCTGTTCGATTCGGTCATCCAGTCCGGGTGGAGCTTCTGCGTTGCCTTGCGGGCGCGTGGCCTCGGCACCGCCTGGGTCACCGCCGCGCTTGCCGACCAGGACAAAGTCAAGGAACTCCTCGACATCCCGGAGAACATGACCGAGATCGCGATGTTCCCCGTGGCCTGGACAAAGGGCACCGACTTTTCACCAGCGCCTCGGCCACCGGCGCGGACTGTGACCTTCTTCGACGGCTGGGCGCGGACCTTCGAATCCGGGCCGAGTAATCCGGTTCGCCTCGCCGACGGCCCCGGCACCGTGGCCGAAATCGACATCAACGCGCCGGCCTCGGCGATCTGGCCGTTTCTCACCGACATCAATCTTTCATCGCGATTCAGCAACGAGTTCCAAGGGGCCGAGTGGGTCGACGACACACTCGTCGATGATCAACCAGTCGTTGGTTCGTCATTCGTCGGCACCAACGAGAACCCGTCGCTCGGTGAGTTCAAGGTGCCGTCGTTCATCGACACGTACAAGCAGGACGTCGCCTTCGGTTGGCGCACCTCGTCGGTCGAGAACCCGGGCGCCCGATGGCGTTTCGAGATCGAGCCGAACGGGTCGGGTTCGCGGCTGCGTTACGCGGCCACTCTCGGGCCAGGGCCGTCAGGCTTGACCATGGCAATCGAGTCGATGCCCGACAAAGAGCACCGGATCATCTACCGGCGCATCGAAGGCCTGCACGCCAACATGCGCAAGGTCGTCGTCGGCATCAAAAAGCTCGCCGAAGCCGTCGAGCCATGACACTGCGGCTCGGGATCAGTGCGGCGCCAACGAGCCCGGCAGCAATCGACTACGTGGTCGAGGCCGATCGGCTGGGCGTCGATTCGGTCTGGGTCCCAGAATTCTGGGGATACGACGCACTGACCCCGCTCGGGGCGCTCGCCATGCGCACGGAACACATTCGGCTGTGCACCGGCATCGTGCAGCTCGGCTCGCGGACACCCACGATGCTGGCGATGTCGGCGCTCTCCCTGCAGGCGCTGTCGGCAACTGAAGCGCACCCCGACGGACGCTTCGTCCTGGGTATCGGAACGAGTGGGCCGCAGGTCGTTGAGGGCTGGCACGGCGTGCCGTTCGCCCGCCCGATCCAGCGAACGCGCGAGACCATCGACATCGTGCGTGCCGCGATGGCCGGTGAGAAAGTCAGCTACGACGGCGAAATTTTTCAGCTGCCGCTGCCCGGGGGTGAGGGTCGGGCACTGCGGTCGGCGGCGCCGCCAGCCTCGGTGCCGATACATATCGCATCGCTCGGCCCCGCCAACTTGCGACTGACCGGCGAGCTCGCCGACGGCTGGATCGGCAACTCGTTCTTCTGTCCGACGGCCAATGTGTTCCTCGACGAGATCACGGCCGGAGCGAACGCTGCAGGACGATCCCTCGCGGATATCGAGATCAACGTGGGTGTCGGCTGCGAATTCACCGGCGACTCAGACGCCGAGGTCGAAGCAGCTGGCCGTCGCCATGCTGCTGGCTTCGCCTTCACCTTCGGCGCCATGGGTTCGAAGGACGCGAACTTTTACAACAACGCCTTCGGGAAGCAGGGCTACGGCGACGACGTCGCCGCGGTACAAGAGCTGTGGTTGGCGGGCGATCGTGAGGCCGCAGCAGCCCGCGTCCCAATCGAGATCGGGTTGGGCCAGAACCTGATTGGACCACCCGACGAGATCCTGCGGCGGCTCCGTGAGTACGTGACCGCGGGCGTGGACGTCCTGCGAGTGGGCGCAATGGGCAACACCCTCGACGAACAAGTCGCCAACCTCGGCCAACTGATGGATCTGGTCAACACCGTCAACGCAGGCTGACCGTCTTGTCACACTTTGGTCAGACCGGAGTGTGACAGCCAACGCAGACTGACCGTCTTGTCACACTTTGGTCTGACCGGAGTGTGACAG
>JBNMOS010000172.1:0-6138 GCA_051275435.1 Ilumatobacter sp. | reverse complement strand
TGCGAGCGCTGGAAGAAATCGAGAACCTCTCATTTGGATGAAGGTAGTAGCGATCCGTTTGAGACCGACTGGACCAGGGGCTGGGTTTCTCGGAGGTTTCGTTGTCAGGTGCCACTTCCGGACCGCCACGAGCGCTCGTAGCCTGAATGGCGATGAAGACGCGCACACTGCTCCTGCTCTCGGTGGGCACCGCATTGATGATTCTGCTCGCCGGTGGTGCGCTGCTGTTTCAGCTCTCCAACCAGGAGTCGACGACTGCAGCAACGGCCCTGGGATCGGCCGTAACGATCGGCGATGTCGACGTCACCGTCGTCTCTGGCGACGTTGATGGCGAGCGGCTCGTGGTGTCGGTCGAGATCGGCGGCGTCGACGACAACGATGGCATCGACAGTTTTCGGTTGGTGACGGGTGATCAACGGCTCGATCCAATCGCAGCACGGGCCGACGGTCGGTGCGACTCGATCAGCGTTGCTGCCCAGGCGTGCACGATCGAGTTCGATATCAGCGCCAGCGAGGGGACGAGTCGCGTGCTTGTGCTGCGGCGCGGCGAAGAACAGGCCACGTGGCGGCTGGGCTGAGTCCAGCTTTGTGGTGTCACTCAGCGCTGGCTTGTAGGTGACTCGGATGGCCGGGTGATTCGCATATTCCGGAACGATTCGGTGAACCTGTTGCTCTGACCACCGGTTTTGCCGGACAGAACGCTGCAAGAGCGCTACCGTGAACGTCGTGAGCGATCAATTTGATGTCGTAGTAATCGGTGGCGGTCCGGGTGGATACTCGGCTGCCCTCTACGGAGCATCGGCGGGGCTGAATGTCGCCCTCGTCGAGATGGATGCCCTTGGCGGCACCTGTCTGAACCGAGGCTGCATTCCGGCCAAGGCGTTCCTCGAGACCGCTGCAGTCAAACGTCATGTCGACCATGCGGCCGAGTTCGGGATCATCCCGCCCGGCCACGAAGAAGGCAAGACGGCCACCGTCGACTTCGCTCGAACGCAAGCGCGCAAGCAGGGCATCGTCGACGGGCTCGTCGGCGGCATCGCTGCAATGTGTAAGGGTCGCAAGGTTGAAGTCTTCAACGGCATTGGCTCCCTCGGGCCCGGCCGCACGGTCGGCGTTGCAATGAAAGACGGCTCGAAAGCCATCATTACTGGCGATTCCGTCATCCTCGCTACCGGCTCGGTACCGCGCACCATTCCGGGCTTCGATCGGGGTGGCCCGATCATGACGAGCGACGAGGTGCTCGATCTCGACTACGTCCCCGGCCGCGTCGCAGTCATCGGTGGCGGCGCGATCGGCTGTGAGTTCGCATCGACGTTCGCCGACCTCGGCTCCGAGGTCACCATCCTTGAAGGTGCACCGAAAATCCTGCCCGGCCTCGATAAAGACGTCGCCAAGGTCGTCGAGCGCTCGTTTAAGAAGAAGAAGATCGCGTTGAAGACCGGCATCATGGTCACCGGCCATCAGCCGAACGATTCGGGCGGCACCACCGTCGCGTTCGGCCCGAAAGACGGCGAGAGCGACTCGGTCGAGGTTGATGTCGTCGTGGTGTCGGTCGGTCGTCGGCCGCTTGCTGACCATCTGGGTCTCGACGGCACTGCAGTGGTTGTCGACGAGCGTGGCTTCGTGCAGGTCAACGAGTACTGCGAAACCGGTGAGCCGGGCGTGTACGCCATTGGCGACCTGATCAACACGCCGCAGCTTGCTCACGTCGGCTACGCCGAAGCGATCCTCACGATCAAACACCTCCTCGGTGAGGGCCCCATGCCCATCCGGTACGACCGGGTTCCGTGGGCCATCTACTGCCACCCCGAGGTCGCGTGGGCCGGCCCCGACGAGCAGCAGGCCAAAGATGCCGGCTACGACGTTGTCGTCGGTAAGCACCCGTTCAAGTTCAACAGCCGAGCACAGATCATCGGCGAGACCGAAGGCCTCGTCAAGGTCATTGCCAAGAAGAATGCCGACGGCACGGCGGGCCAAGTGCTCGGCGTGCACATGGTTGGGCCGTGGGCCACCGAGCAACTGTCGGGCGGCTACCTCGCAGTCAACTGGGAAGCAACGGTCGACGAGATCGCCGAGTTCATCCAGCCACACCCCAGCCTCTCCGAGCTTTTCGGCGAAACAGTGCTCTCGCTCACTGGCCGCAGCTTCAGCGGCTGACCCGTACCCTTCGATTCACCACTCACTCGCACACTCTCCGCATTTCAGCAAGGACTCACCATGGCAGACGTCATTCTTCCCCAACTCGGCGAAACGGTCACCGAGGGCACCATCACACAGTGGTTCAAGAAGGTCGGTGACGCGGTCGCCGAAGACGAGCCGTTGTTCGAAGTGTCGACCGACAAGGTTGATACCGAGGTGCCGTCGCCGGTCTCTGGCACGCTCACCGAAATTCGCGTCGAAGAGGGTGAAACTGTCGATGTTGGCACCGTGATCGCGGTCGTCGGCGACGGTGATGGCGCAGCCCCGGCCGCACCCGCTGCCGAGCCAGCCGCAGCTCCCGAGCCAGCCGCAGCTCCCGAGCCTGCTCCTGCTCCTGCACCGCCGGCAGCACCTGCTCCGGCCCCAGCACCTGCTCCGGTTGCTGAGTCGACCACGGCAAAGGCTGGAGACAACCGGCTGCTTTCGCCGGTCGTGCGTCGCCTCGTCAACGAGAACGGCCTCGATCCCGACTCGATTCCCGGCACTGGCCCTGGCGGCCGGATCACCCGCGACGACGTGCTCGATCACATCGATGCCGGCGGCGGCAAGGCACCCGCGCCTGCCGCACCTGCTCCAGCCCCGGCCGCAGCCCCCGCTGCTGCACCAGCCCCCGCTACTCCGGCCGCTCCGCGAGCGTCGGCTCCCGCCGTGGCTGCAGGCACCCGCGACACGTCGATCCGCCTTTCAAAGATCCGTCAGCTCACCGGCGATCACATGATCATGAGCAAGGCGGTGAGCCCGCACGCTTTCAGCGTCGTCGAAGTCGACTTCGCCAACGTCGACATCACTCGCAATGCGGTCAAGGCCAGCTGGAAAGCCCAGCATGGCTTCAGCCTCACGTACCTTCCGTTCATCTCGCGGGCAGTCATCGACGGCCTGCGTGAGTTCCCGCACCTCAACGCGAGCGTCGGTGACAACGAGTTGATTGTCCACAACTACATCGACCTCGGCATTGCCGTTGACCTGGATTACGAAGGTCTCCTCGCGCCGGTGCTTCGTGATGCCGAAACCAAGCGCCTCGGTGCGATCGCCACCGAAATCTCTGACCTCGCCAACCGTGCCCGCGAGCGCAAGCTCAGCCCCGACGAAATCTCGGGCGGCACGTTCACGCTGTCGAATAACGGTTCGGCAGGTTCGGTGCTGACCATGCCGATCATCAACCAGCCGCAGGTCGGCATCATCTCGACAGATGCCATCGTCCGCAAGCCGGTAGTGACCAAGGGCTCCGACGGCGGCGAAGCAATCGCCATCCACCCCGTCGGCAATCTGGCAATGAGCTGGGATCACCGTGCGTTCGATGGCGCCTATGCTGCCGGGTTCTTGAAGCGGGTCAAGGAGATCCTCGAGACCAAGGACTGGTCGACCGAATTGTGAGCGACGACCGTTTCAGTTGGGGTCAGACCCCAACTGAAACTGCTCCGCTGCGAGTCCGGTGGTTGGGCAGCGTGCCGTACCGCGAAGCGCTCGCGGTACAGACGTCGCTGTTCGAACACGGCACCGAGCAGCACCTGCTGCTCCTTGAGCATCCGCACGTCTTCACCTACGGGCGGACAACTGACCTCACGACGAACCTGAAGTGCGAGCCCGCTGCTGTCGGTGCCGAGTTGATTGCTGCCAAGCGCGGTGGCGACATTACGTATCACGGCCCCGGCCAGCTCGTTGGTTACCCGATCCTGAACGTCGACAACTCGCTCGGGGCAACGGGGCACGTGTGCGGTGTCGAGGGTTTGATTATCGATGTATTGACCGAACTTGGCGTGCCGAACGCGAGCCGACTCGATGGCTACGCGGGCGTCTGGCTCGACGCAGGTAGCGCGCGCGAACGCAAGATCTGTGCGATCGGAGTGCGGTTGAAGAAGGGGCGGACCATGCACGGTTTCGCCCTCAACGTCACGACCGATCTCACCTACATGCGCGAGCACATTGTGCCGTGCGGGATTGGTGACAAGCCAGTCACCTCGTTAGCCGAAGAGGGTGTCGACGTGTCGATGGCCGAGGTCGTTGACGTCGTTGCCCGACTAGCCGCCGATCGCTGGGCTGCTGATGGCGCGGGTCGCGGAGCTGTCGAACGTCAGGACGTTGCCTGGAAGCACGCTGCTGATGGGCGTGACCTCGCTGCGTTCTCACGTGGTGAGGGCCCCGGCGACCAGGTGAAACTTGTATCAGCACGCGCCACCGGTCGCCTCGAAGCTGCTGGTGTCGATGTGGCCGCCGGGCTGTCGATTGAGACGCGTAAGCCTGACTGGTTGCGCCCGAAGGTCAATCTCGGCCCCGAGGTGCTCGAGCTGAAGAAGACGATTCGTTCGCTCGACCTCGTCACGGTGTGCGAAGACGCCGGCTGCCCGAACCTGTCTGACTGCTGGTCTGACGGAACGGCGACCTTCATGGTGCTGGGGGAGCGGTGCACCCGTGCCTGTGGCTTCTGCCTGGTCGATACGCGCAAGCCCATGCTGCCCGCCGACGACGAACCCGCACGTGTCGCCGAGGCGATCGCGCGGATGGCGCTCGATCATGCGGTACTCACGATGGTCGCTCGCGACGATCTGGCCGACGGTGGTATGGCCCACGTCGCGGCATGTGTCGAAGCAATCCGTCTTCGTCGCCCGTCGGCGAACATCGAGACGTTGATCTCGGATGCAAAGGGTGACGAAGCGTCGCTTGAGCTGCTCTTTGCGTCACGGCCCGACGTGATGAATCACAACGTCGAGACGGTGGCCCGGCTGCAGCGCGCTGTTCGACCGTCAGCGAGCTACGCCCGTTCGCTCAGTGTGCTTGCTCGAGCGAAGAAGGCCGGCTTGATCACCAAGACCGGGTTCATGGCAGGCCTCGGCGAGACCGATGACGAGATCGTTGGCCTGCTCGCTGACATCGCCAACCTTGGTGTCGATATTGTCACGATCGGCCAATATCTGCGTCCGACATCGAACCATCTGCCGATTGCCCGCTACGCCGACCCGGCCGAGTTCGATCGATGGAAGCAGATCGGTGAGTCGTTCGGCATCGGCCACGTCGAAGCCAGCCCCCTGACCCGCAGTAGCTACCACGCCAAGCAGGCGTCCGATGCTGTGGCAGTCGCTGTACCGGTTGCTGTCCCGGTGTCGATTTCGCTCTAGACGGATCGCATCAAGCCGCACGTCTTGTTTGATCTGATCGCATCAAGGCACAAGAACACCGTGGGCTGTCGCCTTCAATTTTGTGTCCGGCGCTGTGAGAACGTGCTCGGAATGAGGGATTGAATTCACCGAAGTCTCACAGATTTCTTCCGAGATATTTGTGGTCTGAGATACACCACAGAGGCTCCTAAATCCGGCGCTGCGCGGCGCCCGGCGTGCGGTGCGGGTGGGCCGTCAGTCGGGTCGACGCGACTGCGTTGGGCCTGGTCAGTGATGCCTCGGGATCCACCGATGTGGACTGCCAAGTGAGCCGCTCGCACGCAGGGGGAGGGAAAGTGCGTTCGTTATGCAGCGATATAATAAATCACATGTTCGCAGTTCGGATCGAGGAGTTGGCCGATGCCAATATCGCCGATCTCGACGCTGTGTTGGCGGCTGCGAAGCGCAAGCGTGATGAGGCCGATCTGGAGATCGCCACCGTCGCTGCGGTGGTCGATTCGCGGCAACTGTTTCAGGAGCACGCGCAGTCATCCATCAAGGCGTACCTGAAACAACAGTTGAACTGCTCTGGTCCTGATGCTCTTCGGATCAAGCGACGGGCTCGGTTGTTCAATCAGTATCCCGAGATTGCTGACGTGTTCGGTGACAGTCGTATCGCTGTCGGCCAGGTGGATGCGATGGCATCGGCGCAGCAGCATCCACGTGCTGGTGGCCAGTTCGGTGAGTTCGCAGAGATCTTCATCGAGCAGGCCGAACGGCTCGAATACGACGATTTCGCCGATGTAGTCAAACACTTCGTCGTGCAGGCCGATCAAGACGGCGCGTT
>JBNMOS010000171.1:0-6304 GCA_051275435.1 Ilumatobacter sp. | reverse complement strand
GCAATCTTGACGTTTCCGACCCGACGGCACTGTTGAGCGATCGTCGGACCGTGCCATGGTTCATCGCCCTCACCTCGCCTGGCGACATGGCGCAGGGCGCAGGGATCGAGACGGTTCCGCTGCTCAAGGCATCGGTCGAATCAAACCGTCGCCAGCAGGGTTGGTTCGATACGTTCGACGTGTTGCTGCCCGCCAACGACGCACAGATCGCGGCGACCACAGCGGAGGCCGACGAACGGTTACCGACCGACTCGACATCGTTTTGGTTGCTGCAAGACCTCGGCGGCGGTGGCGCCGATGTCGCCTCGCGCATCGTTGGCATCGTTGACGGATTCGGTGTTGGTACCGGCCAGAGCGACTCGATTATGAACGCGCTCGTCGACCTCGCCGGCGACGCTGAAATCCCGGTCTACATGTACGCCGCGGCCCTCGACCCGACCTTCATCAACGACGACAGGTACGCGCCGACGGCGGTCGAAATCGAGCGACGCTGGGAGCGCCTGCAGAACTACAACACGCACGACAACGTGATCGTTGTCCCAGAAATGTTGAGCCGAGAGTTCGCCACGGAAGTCGCCTACTTCGACCCCATCCACACCCAGAACGCTGGGCCGCTCGCCGACCTATTGGTCGAGCGACTGTGCGCCCAGTGGATGGACCAGACGGAAGGGGCGTGCCGATGACTGATGACAACACGACCAGCAGCGGCAAGTCCGAGCAGGTAGGCGGCCGCATTCGCCGCTACGCCATCGAAGCCGTAATCGGTCTGACTCTTGCAGCAGTCGTCCTGTGGTCGATCACCGCTGCGGGCGGCGACGTCACATTCGTGTACCAGGGCCTCTGATTCGATCACGATCGTCGCAGCGTCACACCGTGTGAAGTCGTTCGGCGGAGGCACTGTCTGACACGATCGCCGGCATGGATCTGCAACTCAGCGGCAAGCGCGTCATCGTCACCGGAGCAAGCAAAGGAATCGGCCTCGCCATCGCGCGGGCCTTCCTCGTCGAGGGCGCTGAGGTCGCAATCTGCGCCCGAAACGCCGATGACCTCGCCACGGCTGCAGCCGACCTGTCGACATCGGGCACCGTGCATCACCACATCGCGGATATGGGCGTGAAAGGTGAGCCGGCCGGCTTCGTCGAGTGGGCTGCTGGCCAGATGGGTGGCCTCGACATCGTCGTGTCGAATGTGTCGGCGATGGCCGGGCCCGATTGGGAGATGTCGTGTGCGGTCGACTTGATCGGCATGGACGCGCTGGTGCGCGCCAGCCTCGAGCAGATGGACGACCATGCCGGCTGCAACGTGATCTGCATCGGGTCACGCGCGGCGAGCGTGGCGGCGCCTCGTATTGCTGCCTACGCCGGGGTCAAGGCCGCAACGGTCAGTGCGATGAAGACGCTGTCGCGTGAGGTCGCGCGGCGTGGCATCCGCGCCAACGTCGTCTCGCCTGGGGACATCATCTTTGAAGGCGGTGTCTGGGGCAAGGCGAAAGAGGAAGACGGCAAGCTCTGGGAGATGATCGTGAAAGAGAACCCGTTCCGCCGGCTCGGTACGCCCGAAGAGGTCGCCGATGTGGTGGCGTTTATCGCCAGTCCGCGGTCCAGTTTCGTGACCGGCGCGAATATTCTCGTCGACGGTGGCGCCACGTCCGGACTCCAAATCTGACCCGAACCGATCGTCGCACCTTGGACGTGGCAAGGTGCATGAATGCACACGTCGATTGACATCTTGACGGGGGAGACGGTTGAACTGCTTCAGCAGTTGATTCGGAACCAATGCGTCAACGATGGGCGGCCCGAATCGGGCAACGAGCAGGTCAGCGCGACGTTGCTCGGCAACGAGATCGAAGGTCTTGGCCTCGATTACGAGTTGATCGAAACGGAACCCGGTCGCACGTCGCTGATCACCCGCTATCCGGGCACCGATCCGAACGCCCCAGCGCTCTGCCTGATGGGCCACACCGATGTCGTGCCAGTCAACGCCGATGGGTGGACGCATGATCCGTTCGGCGGTGAGCTGATCCCGTCGTCCGATGGGGTTCCCGAGGTCTGGGGCCGCGGCGCGGTCGACATGCTCAATTTGACATCGTCGATGTTCGTCGCATTTCGCGACGTCGTACGCACCGGCACGAGGTACCCGGGCGACATCGTCTACTTCGCCGTAGCCGACGAGGAAGCGGGTGGTGTGCTCGGCGCAGCGCCGATCATCGAGCACCAGTGGGACCTCGTCAAGTGTGATTACGTCCTCACCGAGTACGGCGGCACGCCGTCGGTCAAAGACGGTGCGACCACTGTGCTCCTCACGACCGGTGAGAAGCACTCGGCGGGCCGACTGCTGGTAGTACACGGAACGCCAGGCCACGGATCGATGCCCTACGCAACCGACAACGCACTGGTCAAGGCAGCCAAGATCGTCGAGCGGCTCGTCAGCTCGAAGGTCGTACCGCGTATCGATGACATGTTCGTGGCGCGAGTCAAAGCGCTCGGCCTGAGTGCTGACATGGAAGCCCGTCTGACAGACCCGGCGCGTCTCGACGACGCGCTTGCCGAGCTCCCGCCTGACCTCGCACGCAACGTGCATTCTTGCTGCCATGCCACGTACAGCCCGAACATCATGCGGTCGGGCAACAAGGCCAACACGGTGCCTGACGTCGCCAACCTCCTGATCGACATTCGGCTGCTGCCCGGCGAGACCCAGGACGATGCCGATGCGCATCTCCGGGAAGTGATTGGCCCCGACCTACTGCCTTCGGTCGACATCGAGCACGTCCGAGACGACCTGAACAACGGCACAGCGCTCTCCTCGACCAAGACCCCGATGTGGGGCGCACTGCGCGACTCGATCCAGATGGCGTACCCGAACGCGTCGGTGCTGCCGAGCCTCGTGACCGGAGCGACCGATGGCCGCTTCTTCCGCCAGCGCGGCGTGCCGGCATATGGCGCCGGCCTGCTCAGTCATCACGTGACGCTGCCGGAGTTTCTCAGCCGATTCCACGGGCACGACGAACGGATCGATGTGGAGTCGCTGCGTCTGACGACACAACTCTGGCTCGACGTTCTCGATCGCCTCTGGGTGTGATTGCCGAACAGCACCGTGCCACGCTCATGTCACACTCAGGTCAGACCAAAGTGTGACAGTTCACGGGTTCAGATAGGTCCGGAGGCCATCTTCTGCGACTCCCGCAACTTTGACGAACAGGCTGTCAAGCTGTTCTGGGGTCAGCGGCGGATCTTCTCCCAGCAGTTCAAGCCCAGCCGAGTACGTGACCGTGCAGCCGGTGTCGGTCGACTGGATCGTGATCACGTCGTGGGCGCAGAAGACTGCATTGGCGCCTTCCATCACGAAGCGTGCCGGACGATCAACTTCGAGGAGTTCGTAGACGACCGGAGTGGGCTTCCCATCAAACCCCACGACGGTGACTTCGTACCGCGAGCCCACCTGGTGCCCAGTGCCGTGGATCTGGCGAGGGTTGGTGACGCCCCGATCCCATTCGTTCACACGGGTCAGGTCGACGAGCCGATCGAAGGCCGCGTCGGGGGCGAGCGGACAGATGATGTCGAACTGCTGAGTAGCCATTTACTGAGATTGCCACACAATTGCGGCTCAACTCTTGTTCGTGGGCGGTCGATACAAAATGTATGAACCTGCTGGAAGAGACACCTGTCTCGATCGCCGCCGCCGCTCAACTGCACCCGGGAACAATCCTGGTGAGTGCCGCTGGTGTCATCAAAATTTTGCGGTCACGGAACAAGCTCGAGAACGGTTGGAACTGCGCCGATGGCGCGGGGATCGACGATAGCGATGCCCAAGACGCCGGCGTATGGACTGCCTATACAGCGGAACGACTCGCTGCCGATCTCTCGATCGCGAGAGAGTTGCATGGCATGGCCGGAGGGCGTGAACTCAGTGGTGGACTCGCCACATGGGATGCATGCTCAGGTCGTCGGTGTGTGCTTCCCAGACTCGCCAAACTCGCCAAGGCCGATCGCTGAACACTTAGCTTGGCCAGGTGTCGCTGACGCGATATCCGAGTGGCCACGGGTCGCTCGGGTCTGTTTCGTAGGCGAACCTTCCGTATCGCCACGCCCGACCAGTTACCAACGGCACGATCGCGTCGACGGTGCCCACACTCGTGTCGGCCTCGATTTGACCAGTGAACTTCGAACCGATCACCGATCGCATCGAGAGTCGGTCCCCCACGCCCATCTTGCCCTGCGCTCGAAGCAGTGCCATCCGCGCTGACACGCCTGTGCCGGTGGGGGAGCGGTCGAGCTTGCCGGGCTCGACCACCACGGTGTTCGTCATACTGAGTGCTCCGTCGGCTGATCGTTCGAGCGGGCCAGCGATCTGACAGAACGAGAAGTGCGTCCAGTCGATCGTCGGATGCGCAAACCGCAGCTGCGAGTTGGCAGAGCGGGTGATGAGCGAACCCATCCGAGCGAGTTCCGCTCCGTTCTCGGGCTGGACTTCGAAGCCGAGGTCGGCGGCGTCGACCATGACGAAACTGTCCCCGCCCCAGGCAGTGTCGACACGCAACTGTCCGACACCATCGACGTCGAGAGTGACGTCGCGAAGCGCGGCGAAGGCCGGGACGTTGCGGATCGTGACAGAGGTGACCTTTCCGTCGGCGCAGCTTGCCTCGACGTGGACGAGCCCGGCTGGCGCGTCGAGTGTCACGATCGTGGTTGGTTCGGTCATCGGAACGATTCCCATTTCGAGGACCACCGTGGCGACACACATGGCGTTGGAGCCCGACATGAGCGGAGTGTCCATGGGTTCCATGATGATGAACCCGATGTCGGCGGCAGGGTCGATTGCAGGGACGAGCAGATTGACGTGCTTGAAAACACCGCCGCGCGGCTCGTTGCCCATGAGTTGTCGCAACCGGCCGTCGTTGGCAATCCAGCGTGACTGCGCGAACACCGAGTCGCCCGGGGGAGGGGCGACGCCGCCGACGATCACGTCACCGACCTCACCCTCGGCGTGGCACCCGACGACCTCAATTGGCCCGGTGACGAAGTCCATGTCGCTCAGCATGGCGACATCGTGCCAGGCCACTGGGAAGAATTGAGGGACACAAAGTGCACGTCGTCCGCTGAATGTTGCAGACTACAAGTACTTTGAGGTACCAGTAATACGAGCTACCAGTAATTCGTGGAGGACACGATGAGCCTGACAGAGACCACACACGATCGCACCACACCGTCTGACCCCGCTGGGGCAGTGCGCGCGTGGCTCGAGGAAAACTGGGATCCGGACCTCACGGTCGCGCAATGGTGGGAGAAGCTCGGTCTTGCCGGCTGGTCGTCGCCGTTGCTGCCCGTCGAGGCGTACGGCCTCGGCCTGTCGCGGGCCGACTCGGTCACCGTGATGCGCGAGATTGGCGCGTTCGGGGCACTCGGCCCGCCCAGCGGCCTGGGGTTGTTGCTGGCCGCGCCGACGATTGCGACGCACGGAACCCAAGAGCAGATCGATCTGTACGTCCGCGACATCGTCACGGGCCAGCAAGCCTGGTGTCAGTTGTTCAGCGAACCTGGTGCGGGTTCCGACCTCGCCGGCCTGAGTGCGCGGGCCGAACGTGATGGCGACGAGTGGATCGTCAACGGTCAGAAGGTGTGGACCTCCCTCGGTCAAACAGCGGACATGGGCATGCTGATCGCACGCACCAACGTCGACGTGCCGAAGCACCAGGGCATCAGCTGGATGGCGATCGACATGCATCAGCCCCAGGTCGAGATTCGCCCGCTGTATGAGATGACCGGTCACGCGATGTTTAACGAGGTGTTCCTCACCGACGCGCGAGTCCCGGTCGATGCGGTGATTGGCGATGTGAACAACGGTTGGGCAGCCACGAACACCACCCTGCAGGCCGAACGCGCTGGCCTCGGCTCGGGCGGCTCGGGTGGAGCAGCGGGCGGCACGCCCGGGACCATTGCCGGCCAACTCGAGCGTCGCGCCGGAGATCTCGTCAAGCCGAGAGACCCGAAGAAGAAATCCCATCAGGCCACGGCGCCGACCCGCCCGAGCCGGTCGGTGCTGTTCGACTTCGCCAAGAGTGCCGGCAAGATCGACGACCCACACGTCCGCCAAGACCTGATGCGGCTGCACACGATGAACATCATCGGCGGCCTCAATGCGCAGCGGTTGAAGGCGATGCGTCAGCAGGGCAACGACATCCCCGGCATGGCCAACATCTCGAAGCTGCAGATGAGCGACATGGTGCGCCTCACTCGCGACCTGGGCCTCGGGATTATCGGTGCGAGCGGCATGTTGCACGCCTACACCGACGCGCAGCGCGAATCGC